>JBDIAS010000179.1:0-6234 GCA_039812465.1 Austwickia sp.
CCCGCGGCCGCATCGGCACCGAAGCCCGACGCGAAGAAGGCGACCGCTCCGAAGACGCCCGCGGCCGCATCGGCACCAAAGCCCGCCGCGAACAAGCCTGCCGCCGCCATCCCGTCGGAGGTGATCCGGGCGACCACGCCGGTCAACCCGACGGTCGGGACACTGCTGAGCGCGGCTCGCAACATCTCTGCGGGCACCGCGCCGACAGCCCAGAAGCCGGCGGCGTCTGCGCCGAAAAGGGCTGCCGCCCCTGCGCCGAAGAAGGCTGCCGCCCCGGCGCCGAAGATGAGCGTGCCCGCGCCCGTCAAGGGGCTCGAGGGACCCGACCCGAAGAGCCCGTTCGGACAGACGCTGGACAGACTCGGAGTGGCGCCGCGCAAGCCCACCCCGGCGGAAGTGAACGCGGCGGAAGCGCGGAAGCGGGTTGAGGACGCGCGCAGGAAAGAGATCGAGGCGACGAGGACGAGCACAGGAACGCTCGACGGGTTGCGCTGGCTCTCCCCGGAACAGAAGCTGCAGTCGACGATGGCGGCGACCACGAGGCTTGGGCAAGACGCCTCGCCCGCGCTCAAGGCGACCGAGAAGAAGCTCCTGGCGGAGGCGAAGGACCGGGCCCGGGCGACCCAGAACGCGCAGGCGGTCACGGCACTGACCACCATGGCGCGCGGTCAGGTCCCCACCCCGACGCAGGCCGAGGCGCTCGCGGGCTTCACCTCCGGTGTCACGAGCCAGGCCCAGCGGGCGGGGGCCACCCCCGCGCAGCGGTCGGCGTCCGCGGTCGCGGCCCAGCGGATGGGTGTGGCCGTCAACGCGCAGCGGGACCGGACCGACGGGATCACCGCCGACGCGCTGGCGACGGCGCGCCAGGACGCGGCCGTCGTGCAGACGCAGCGACCGGTGGTCCCCAAGGGGGACGCGCTCTGCGCCGACGTGAACGTCGGCGTCTTCAAGTTCATGGGCGCCAGCTATTGCGACGGCGCCAATTACGTCGCGGGCAAGTGGCGCGAGGGCGTGGGCTGGGGCGTGGACGGCGGGGTTTCCACGTTGTCCGAGAAGGACGCCGTCCAGGGTGCGTCAGTCCTCCTCGCGCGCGCCAAGGCCACCGTCAGCGGGGTCAAGGTGGGCGGGGAAGTGCAGTCTCGCAACGCCACCGACGGAACGTGGGAGAGCGTGACCGCCAAGACCGAGGTAGGCCTTAACGGCGTGCTCAAGATCGACGGCAAGGCCACGGTGAACTCCCAGGGTGGGGGCGGCGTGGGCGGGGCCGTATCGGCCAACGACCTGCGAATGGGCGGCATGGTCCAAACGGACCGCCCGGGCGACGTACCTACGCTGAAGCCGGAGCTCACCTATCGGAAGACCGAGGATCTCGGTCTGGGCGCAGTGATCTTTGCCGGCACAGAGGTCGTGACCGAGGTGCGGGCGAAGCCGCAGCCAGACCCCCGGATCGAGGATCAGGAACTCGCGCTCAAGGGCTTCGTTGCCGGGAGTACTCCCGGACCGGACGGGCGGCTGATCCGGCCGAGCGAGCAGTGGGAGATCGCGCGCCAGGAGCAGGTCGAAGGCATCCGGGCCGAGCAGCGCGCGACGAACGCCACGTTGGCGGAGGGGTTCCGCGCTGCGCACCCCGCCCAGCCGATGCCCGACGCCGAGAGGCTCCGCGTTGACCGTGCCGCCCGCGCGCAGGGGGTCAACACCGAGGCAGCGGCGTACAAGCGGGGCGGCTGGGTGGAGCAGGCCCGCAGTCAGGGGCTGGACGACGCCGCGATCACGAAGCTCCGGATCGACAGCGGCATGCGCAGCGGCCCGGACGGCGTCGCGGCGCAGTGACCGCTGCCCAGTGACCGCGGCGCAGTGACCATGGCCAAGTGACCGCGGCACAGTGATCAGCGAAGCGATCTCGACCGGCGGCGGTCACGAGGGGAGCGGCCTCAGCGCTCCCGGTCGTCCGGACTCTCCGGGTCGTCCGGCTCCACCTCGTGGCCGTCGCCGAGCTCGTACGACTCCGGGATGTACGTGACCGCCTCGTCGTACGGCACCCCCGTCACCTCGAGCAGGTCGACGATCATCGAACGCACCTGCGCCCGGATCACCTCCGAGGACAGGCTGGAGCGTTCGTCGGCGTAGGTGGTGAGTTCGGCGAGCTGTACGAGGGGCAGCCGGGCCGATTCCGGAAGGATGCGCACCGCCAGGGTGTCGGCCATCGCCGCGGTCACCTGGGCCAGCTCCACCACGGTGTCGATGTAGGCCTTCGGGACGTGCTCGCCGACCCGCAACGCGACGGTGGCGCGCCGGATCAGGACCCGGAGGTTGCGGATGGCGTGGTCGAGCGGGTCGAGCAGCTCGGCGATGAACAGGACGGCCGGGGCGTGCCGACGCCGGAACGGCGAGGTACGGACGACCGCCAGCCCGTCGTCCGCGCTGTCCTGCAGCTCCTCGAGCTCGCTTTCCAGGGACCGGGCCCGCTCCAGGGTCGCGTCGGCCAGGGCGATGTCGCGCTCCCGCAGCGCCCGCGCCGTGTCGGTGAGCGCGTCGGCGACCTCGCGCAGCACGTCGGCGGCCTTGAGCCGTGGCTGGCGGACGGGGGACGCGGGCGTGATCGTGGCGGCCAGGAGGGCCACGACCCCGCCGATCACGGCGTCGGTCCAGCGGATGAAGGCCTGCCCGGGCGGCGGGACGAGGATCGCCACCACGGCCGACTGGATCCCTGCGGTGGCCGTCATGCCCACGCCCGCGTCCAACAGCGTCGCCGTCGCCATCGCCACGGTGATGACCACGGCGATCTGCCAATAGCCAGGGCCCGCGAGGTGGACGAACGTGTCGCCGATCAGGACCCCGACCGCGACGCCCGCCACGACCTCGACGCTGCGCTCCAACCGCTGCCCGAACGACTGGCCGAGCACGATGACGGCCGCGATCGCCGCGAAGAACGGGGTCGGGTGACCGAAGAGGCCACCGGCGACGAAGTAGGCGATCGCGGCGGAGATGGCGCACTGCAGGATGAAGAACGACCTCGACCGGAGCCTGCGTACCCTGGTGCGGACGGAGGAACGGGAGCGGCGCGCCATCCGCCGCTGCCAGGCGAGGCTCCGCTCCGCCCACGGGCTCTCGAACCAGTGGGAAGGCGCCTGCGCGGCAGCGCGCACCACCTGGCGTCCGCTCCGTCGCGCGCCTCCACCGTGGGCGGCCGTCGTGCCCCCGCTGCCCGCCGTCATGCCCGTAGCCTTCTCGTCCGCAGTCTCAGACGTACCGCATGTGCATGGCCGTGAGCACCTCGTCGAGGGTGGCCACCGCGATCTCGCGGGCACGCGCGTTGCCGTCGGCCAGCACGCCCCGCAGGTAGCCGGGGTCGGCCAGCAGCTCGGCGCGCCGGGCGCGGACGGGCTCCAGGAAGCCGTTGATGGCCTCGGTGACCGTGTCCTTGAGCGCCTTGCCGCCGCCGTCGCCGATCTGCGCGGCCACCTCGACCGGGTCGCGGTCGGTGAGCAGGGCCGCGAGGAGCACGAGGTTGGAGACCTCGGGCCGGTGCGTCGGGTCGTACGTGATGTGGCGATCGGCATCGGTGACGGCGCGCTTGATCCGCTTCGCCGTCTCGTCGGCGCTCATCCCCAGCTCGATCGTGTTGCCGCGGGACTTGCTCATCTTGTGCCCGTCGGTCCCGAGCACGGCCACGCCGGGGGACAGGAGCGCGTCCGGGGCCGGGAAGACCGGCCGGTCGGCGTGCGCCCGCCCGAACCGCTCGTCGAAGCGGCGGGCGATGACGCGGGACTGTTCGACGTGCGGGAGCTGGTCCTTGCCGACCGGCACCAGGTTCGCCTTGCAAAAGAGGATGTCGGCGGCCTGGTGCACCGGGTAGGTGAGCAGCAGGCCCGACATCGCGCGCCCCCCGGTGGCGTCCAGCTCGGCCTTCACCGTCGGGTTGCGGTGTAGCTCGGCCTCCGTGACGAGCGCCAGGAACGGCAGCATGAGCTGGTTGAGCTCGGGGATCGCGCTGTGGCAGAAGATCGTCGTGCGCGCGGGGTCGATCCCCACGGCCAGGTAGTCGGCGAGCATCGAGGTCACCCGCTCCTCGATCGGCCCGACCCCGTCGCGGTCGGTGATGACCTGGTAGTCCGCGATGAGCACCAGCGTCTCGACGCCGAGGTTCTGCAGCCGGACCCTGTTGGCGAGGGTGCCGAAGTAGTGCCCGAGGTGCAGGTTTCCGGTGGGGCGGTCGCCGGTCAGCATCCGGAACCCGCTCGGGTCGGTTGCGATCTGCGCCTCGATCTGCTCGGAGCGGGCCTGCGTGGCCCGCAGGGACGCCTCCCCGAGGGAGGACGCCAGGACGGACCCCGCGCCGTCGTCGGTGCGTTCGGCCTCGGGCTGCGCGTCGGTGCTCATCGTTCGGGTCTCCTCGGGACGGGTGTGGCGCGGGCCCCGCGACGCGGCGCGACCGCGTACAGACGCCCGTCACGGCCTGGCACGGCGGGGCGTGTCCGCCTCAGCGACGTCGCGTCGCGCGGGCCCGGCCCTGGCGGTCAACTCCAGCAGGGGTTCACTCCAGCAAGTGGGCTCCCGCGCGCGGGGGACACCCCTTCATGGTACGGCGTGCCCGGTCAGGACCGTTCCGGCCCTGCGGCACCGAGCCGGGGGAGCCGCCGTACGCTCCCGGCGGCCCGCACTCTCGTACCCTGGGCCCGTGACCGTGGCCATCCGAGTGATCCCCTGCCTGGACGTCGACGAGGGACGCGTCGTCAAGGGCGTCAACTTCCAGAACCTGCGCGACGCCGGCGACCCCGTCGACCTCGCCCACACCTACGACACCCAAGGCGCCGACGAGCTGACGTTCCTGGACGTCACCGCGAGCAGCGGCAATCGGGAGACCACGTACGACGTGGTACGGCGCACGGCCGAGGAGGTTTTCATCCCGCTGACCGTGGGCGGCGGCGTGCGTACGGTCGACGACGTCGACAGGCTCCTTCGCGCCGGGGCCGACAAGGTCGGGGTCAACACCGCCGCGATCGCCCGCCCCGAGCTCATCGCGGAGGTGGCCGACCGGTTCGGGGCGCAGGTCCTCGTCCTCTCGGCCGACGTGCGGCGGTGGCGTCCCGCAGACCCGGAGGACGTCGCCGGGAACGGCGCGCTCTCCGCGGACGGGCACCCGCGCCCGGAGAGCGGCTTCGAGGTGACGACCCACGGCGGGCGCCGGGGGACCGGGATCGACGCGCTCGCCTGGTGCGCGCGGGCGGCGGACCTGGGCGCGGGGGAGATCCTGCTCAACTCGATGGACGCGGACGGCACCAAGGACGGCTACGACACCGCGTTGATCGCCGCGGCCCGCGAGCGGGTCCGCGTGCCGATCATCGCCAGCGGCGGCGCCGGGGCGCTCGAGCACTTCGCGCCCGCGGTGGCGGCCGGGGCGGACGCGGTGCTCGCGGCGAGCGTCTTCCACTTCGGCGAGCTGACCATCGGGCAGGTCAAGGACGCGCTGCGCGCGGCGGGCCACGAGGTGCGCTGAACTGGGCATTCGCGGGGACGCTGCGCGCGGCGGGCCACGAGGTGCGCTGAGCTGGGCATTCGCGGGGACGCTGCGCGCGGCGACCGCGGGGGCGCTCAGCCCGGCAGGAACGACAGGCGCACCTGGCGCCGGCGATTGTCCACGTTGAGATCCACCACGCAGATGCTCTGCCAGGTGCCGAGCGCGAGCGCTCCCGCGAGGACCGGCACGGTCGCGTACGGCGGGATCAGCGCCGGCATCACGTGCGAGCGCCCGTGCCCGGGACTGCCGTGCGCGTGACGCCACCGGCCGTCGGCGGGGAGCAGGTCCGCGAGCGCCGTCAAGAGGTCCTCGTCGCTCCCAGCGCCGGTTTCGAGGATCGCGACGCCGGCGGTGGCGTGCGGGACGAAGACGTGCAGGAGTCCGTCGGCACCCGGCGGGACGAACCGCTCGCAGCGCCGCGTGATGTCGGCGACGACCTCCCGGTCGCCGGTGGTGATGTCGAAGATCTCGCTGCGCATCGCCCCATCATGTCCCAGCGTGTGCCAGCGGCCATGTCCCAGCGTGTCCTAGCGGCCAGGTCCCAACGTTGCTCTGCCCGCTCAGGGCCTGGGGTCCGAGGCCCCATCCGTACATGAGCTTTGTTGCAGGACAGCAGTTTCCAGGCGTTTCGTCGAGGTGTGCGGGACACTGGCGGCCTAGCATGCCGTAGCGTGACGGGCGCCGGGGAGCGGCGACGCGCGCGAGCGCCAGGAAGG
>JBDIAS010000180.1:0-6206 GCA_039812465.1 Austwickia sp.
CGGGACTTCACGCACGACCGGCACCGCAGCGTCGACGACACCCCGTACGGCGGCGGGGCGGGCATGGTCATGTCCCCCCAGCCTTGGGGCGAGGCCCTCGACGCCCTGCTCGGCGACCACGATGAGGACCACGACCACGGCCTGGACCACGGCCTGGACCACGATCAGAACCACGATCAGAACCACGATCAGAACCACGGCCCAGCCGGGCTCCCGCGCGCCGAACGGCCGGTGCTGATCGTGCCGGGGCCGGCCGGGGAACTGTTCACCCACGCGGTGGCGGCCGAGCTCGCCACGTACCCCTGGCTCGTCTTCGCCTGCGGACGGTACGAGGGCATCGACGAGCGCGTGCGTGAGCACGCGCGAGACCGCCTCGGCGCCCCGGCGGTCCGGGAGATCTCGCTCGGGGACTACGTGCTGAACGGCGGCGAGGTCGCCGTGCTGGCGATGGTCGAGGCCATCGCCCGGCTCCTGCCGGGGGTGATCGGCAACGCTGCGTCCCTGCAGGAGGAGTCGCACGCCGGGGGGCTGCTGGAGTATCCGGTCTACACCAAACCGGCGACCTGGCGCGGGCGCGACGTGCCACCCGTACTTCTTTCGGGCGATCACGCGGCGATCGCGCGCTGGCGACGCGAGGAATCCCTGCGCCGCACCGCCGCGCGTCGCCCCGACCTGTTGCCCGCGCACGCCGCGCGGTGGGCGGGGACCGGATTCACCCTGGCGGGCGCGGTGGCGGCCGACGCGGGGGAGCTGTGGACCCTGACGTTGGCCTGCGCGATGGCGGAGGTGCGCCGCCTGCGAGACACCGATCTGCCGTGGGCGGTGAGCAGTGAGGACGAGGTGCGCGAGACGCTGCTGCCGGGGTCGGCGGCGCGCACGTGGGTGCTGCGCGCCGACGACACCGGCAGGATGGTCGGCTCGGTGCGCGGCCAGCTGCGGTCCGGCGCGCCCGGCGCGACCGGCGAGGACGCATCGCCGGCGTGGGAGGTGGCGCGTCTCATGGTGGCTCCCGACCTGCAGGGGCGCGGCCTGGGGCGCCTGTTGCTCGACCACACCCTGGCGCAGGCGCCCGAGCAGGCGCGCCGCGCGGTGCTCGTGGTGAGCCGGAACAACGCGCGCCTTCGCCGTCTGTACCGCCGGGCCGGGTTCACCGTCCGCGGGACCAGCGACGCCTACCCCGGCGCGCTGGAGCTGGAACGACCCCTGGATGCGGCGCAGGTCAGATCGGGTTGACCTGCCCGCGGGACGCGGATTTCGGGAAGGCGCGCGCCGTCTGGCAGAATGGCTCCTCGCAGCACGGGCATCGCGCGGCCCCTTCCACGGGGGGATGTGCAGTCGGATCCCAGAGGTCCGGCGCATGCGGTTGGGCCCGGCGCTCACCATCTCGACACACCACCCGCGGCGGCCCGTGGCGCCGCGAAGGAAGCGACACGCCATGCATTCTCTCGACGCCGTCGACGCCGCCAGCCTCCGCGACGACATCCCGGCCTTCCGCGCCGGGGACACCGTGAAGGTTCACGTCAAGGTCGTGGAAGGTACGCGCTCCCGGGTCCAGATCTTCCAGGGCGTCGTGATCCGCCGGCACGGCCGCGGGGTGGGCGAGACCTACACGGTGCGCAAGGTCAGCTTCGGCGTCGGGGTCGAGCGCACGTTCCCCGTGCACTCCCCGATCGTGGAGCGCATCGAGGTCGTCACGCGCGGTGACGTGCGGCGCGCGAAGCTGTACTACCTGCGCGACCTGCGCGGCAAGGCCGCCAAGATCCGAGAGAAGCGCGAGACGAGCGCACGCTGAGCGACCAACCCTCGCAGTCCGCGGGTCCGGCGCCCCTCCGAGCGGTCCGACGCCCACGACCCGCCTGGATCGGATGGCTCACGTCGGTGGTGCTGGCCTTCGCGCTCGTGCTGCTGACACGGCTGATCGTCGTCGAGCCCTTCTCCGTGCCTTCGGAGTCGATGGAGCCCACGTTGGCCGTGGGCGAACGGATTCTCGCGGCGAAGTGGCCGAACACCCGTGAGGTGCACCGTGGCGACCTCGTGGTCTTCGACGGGGCCACCACGTTCGGACCGGTCGGGCCTCCGCCGGACCCGCTGAACCGGGCGTTCGCGGCGGCCGCCGGGCATTCGGCGGACAGCGTGTACGTGAAACGTGTGATCTCCACCGGGGGCGAACGGGTGGCGTGCTGTGACTCGGAAGGGCGGCTCACGATCGACGGCGTCGCGCTGGACGAGCCGTACGTGCCGGTCGGCGAAGCCCCGAGCGCCGGCACGTTCGACGTGTGGGTCCCGCCGGGTCGGCTGTGGCTGATGGGGGACCACCGGTCCCGCTCCAAAGACTCACGCTCCCACCTCGGTTCGCCGGGTGGGGGTACCGTCTCCGCAGAGGACGTCATCGGGCCGGTGGTGTTCCGTTATTGGCCCGTCGATCGGGTCGGCGTCCCAGGAGGAGGACCATGAGCGACTCGGAGCGACCGGGGGGCGCTGAGTCGGCCCCGGAGGGGGAAGCCGGGGGAAGGTCGGCGGACGATGAGCGTCCGCCGGGAGGGTTCTTCGCCGGGGTCGTGACGCTGCTCCGCGAGGTCGCGATCGTCGTGGTCCTGGCACTCGTCCTGTCCGTGCTCGCCAAGACCTTCCTGGTGCAGAGCTTCTTCATCCCGTCGGATTCCATGAACGACACCCTGATTCGGGACGACCGGGTCGTGGTCAACAAGCTGACGCCCGGCCCGTTCGATCTGTCCCGCGGCGACGTGGTGGTGTTCGAGGACCCGGGCCACTGGCTGGCCGGCGCGCCGAGGCTGCCGGAGGATTCCAGCGTCACGCAGCGCCTCAAAGACGGACTCACCTGGGTGGGAATCCTCCCCAGCCAGGAGGACAACCACCTCATCAAGCGTGTGATCGGCCTCCCCGGAGACCACGTACGGTGCTGCACGGCCGAGGGCAAGGTGGAAGTCAACGGCGCCGAGGTCACCGAGGGGTACCTGTATCCCGGCGACGCGCCGAGCGGCATGCCGTTCGACATCACGGTGCCGTCGGACCGTGTCTGGGTCATGGGGGACCACCGCTCCGACTCCTCGGATTCGCGTTACCACGACACCAACCCGCAGGAGGCCACGATCCTGCAGCCGACGCCGGACGGGCCGCCGGAGGTGGTCGGGAGGGACCCGCGCGACCACACGGGCTTCTACGGAAGCGTCCCGATCGACCGGGTCGTCGGGCGGGCCGTCGCGATCGTGTGGCCGCTCGGACGGATCGCCGGGCTGGGAGGCCAGGACACGGCGTTCGGCGGCGTGCCGACGCCCTCACCCGCACCGACCGGGCCATGATCCTTCACGAGACGGCGCCCACCGGCGCGCGCGAGCCCGACCGGTCGGGAGACGTCGCTGCCTCCCCCGCCGCGCCGGTCACTGCGCGGCGACGCCGCCCCGCGCCCCCACCCAGCCTGCGGGTGGAGCGCTCCTTGCACCGCGAGGGTTTCGCGGTGCTGGCCGGGATGGACGAGGTCGGGCGCGGGGCGTTGGCCGGTCCGGTGACGGTCGGCGTGGTCTGCGTCGACGAGCGCGCCAAGACGGCACCCCGCGGCGTGCGGGACAGCAAGCTCCTCACCCCCGATCGGAGGCAGGCGCTGGTCGCCCCGATCCAGCGTTGGGCGTTGGCCTGGGGCGTGGGCCACGCCTCCCCGGCGGAGATCGACGAGGTGGGCCTGATGGCCGCGCTGCGGCTCGCGGGTCGGCGCGCGCTCGCCGCCGCGGGGATCCGTCCGGATCTGGTGCTGCTCGACGGCTGCCACGACTGGCTGTCCGATCCGGCCGCGCAGGGTCTCTTGGGCCTCCTCGGGGACGCCCCGACCGCACCGCCGGTGCGGACCCGGGTCAAGGCCGACCTGACGTGCTCGTCGGTCGCCGCGGCGAGCGTGCTCGCGAAGGTGGAGCGTGATGGACTGATGCGGGGACATTCCGCGGACCACCCCGCGTACGGGTGGGAGGTCAACAAGGGCTACGCGGCGCCCGAGCACCTGGCGGCGCTCGCGGCCCACGGCCCGTGTGTGTTGCATCGGCGCAGTTGGCGGCTTCCAGGGTCCGTACCCGACACCGCGGCGACGGAGGAGACGTGCGAGAGGACTGTCAGAGCCATGGTTCATGATGGTCCGGACGAGGAGGTGGGGCGCGATGGGCGCTGAGGACCTGGAGAAGTACGAGACCGAGATGGAGTTGCAGCTCTATCGGGAGTACCGCGACGTGGTCCATCTGTTCAGCCACGTGGTGGAGACCGAGCGGCGCTTCTACCTGTGCAACGCCGTGGACGTGAAGGTCCGCAGCGACTCCGGCGAGGTCTACTTCGACGTGTCGATGTCGGACGCGTGGGTGTGGGACGTCTACCGGCCGGCGCGGTTCGTCAAGAACGTGCGCGTGGTGACGTTCAAGGACGTCAACATCGAGGAACTGGCCAAGTCCGACTTGGAAGTCCCGGAGGACGACGACTTCGGCCGCTGAGGCGACTTCGGCTCAGTACTGAGGCGCTCGTTCGGGACCCGACCCCTCAGGCTCCGTCCACACCGGCTCCATCCACACCGGTTCTATCCACACCCCTGAGCGCCGGGGGCCCTGTCCACAGCCCGTACGGCGTCTCTGCCGTGCCGGACGGCGGGCGGGGACGCTGGACGGCATGGCAGCACACGACACCCCCGGCAGCTCACGATCTCGTCCCGGCACTCAGACCCCACGAGGCGGTGACCACGGCCCGGACCGGCGACGGATTGCGCTGGGCGACTACGGGGAACGGACAGCGGTCCGGCACCTGCGGGAGCAGGGGCTGGCGATCCTCGACCGCAACTGGCGGTGCGCGGACGGGGAACTCGACATCGTGGCCCGCGAGGGTGACTGCCTCGTCGTCTGTGAGGTCAAGACCCGACGCACCTTGGACTACGGGTCGCCGCTCGAGGCGATCACCTGGCGCAAGGCGGCCCGGCTGCGCCGCCTGGCGGGCTGGTGGATCGAAGCGCACCCCGAGGTGAGCGGCGTGACTCGGCGCGTGCGGGTCGACGTCGTCGGGGTGCTGCTGCCCTACCGCGGCGCTCCGCAGATCGAGCACCTGGCGGGGGTGTTGTAGGTGGCACTCGGACGCACCTGCGCGATCGCCCTCAACGGCCTGGACGGCGCGGTGGTGCACGTCGAGGCGGACATCGGTGGGGGGCTGCCCACCTTCCTCATCGGCGGGCTACCCGACGCGGCGTGCAAACAGAGCGCCGACCGGATCCGCTCCGCGGCGGCCCACTCGGGCATGGAGCTGCCTCGCCACCGGATCGTCGTGAACCTCTCCCCGGCGTCGCTGCCGAAGACGGGCAGCGTCTTCGACCTGAGCATCGCGATCGCCGCGCTGGCCGCAGACCGGCGCGTACCGACCCAGGAGGTCGCGCGGGTGGTGCACCTGGGCGAGCTCGGCCTGGACGGGACCGTCCGCGCGGTGCACGGGGTCCTACCTCTGGTGCTCGCGGCGGTCCGAGCGGGGCTGACGCGGGTGGTGGTGCCCGCCGGGAACGCCAGGGAGGCCGCGCTGGTCCCCGGCGCGGACGTCGTGCCTGCGCACAGCCTGCGACACGTCGTCGAGGTGCACCAGGCGGCAGAAGACGGGCGACCCGCGCCGGCCGCGACGTGGCGAGGACCGGATGAGGAACCCTGCCCGCCGGAAGCGCCGGTAGCGGACGGCGCCGCCAGCCGAGTCGCCGTTGGGGGTGCGGAGACGCCACGCGCGGACGGTCAGGGTGACGGCGACCAGCGCGCCGCGGGCGTCCCCGATCTGCGCGACGTCGTGGGCCAGGGCGAGGCGCGCCTCGCCCTGGAGATCGCCGCGGCGGGCGGCCACCACCTGCTGATGATCGGCCCACCCGGGGCGGGCAAGACGATGCTCGCCGAGCGGCTGCCCTCCCTCCTCCCGGAGCTGTCCGTCGACCAGGCCATGGAGACCACCGCGGTGCACTCGATCCTCGGAGTGCTGCCGCCTGGCGTGCTCGTGCGCCGGCCGCCGTTCGTCGCCCCACATCACGGCGCCTCGCTCGTCGCGGTAGTCGGCGGGGGCAGCGGTTCGATCCGTCCGGGCCTGATCAGCCAGGCACATCGCGGGGTGCTGTTCCTCGACGAGGCAAGCAATGGAAAGTGCACCTCCTTCTCGAAGGAGGTCACTGATGAAGACGACTACGAAGCAGCCTGGCGCGA
>JBDIAS010000181.1:0-6107 GCA_039812465.1 Austwickia sp.
TGCGGCGGGCGCTGCAGGCCACGGCGGGCCGCCCGGTCGGAGGGTTCGACGCGCGCGCGGCCCTGCATGCGCTGGGCCGGATGCGGCAGCACCGCATGATGCACCGATGACCGTCGCCCGGACGGCAGCGGGTGGTGTCGGGACGTGCGGTGCCGCGGTCGATGTGAGCCCCGGGCTGCCGGGCTGGCCGGTCGTGCTGCTCTTGTGGGGGATGCCGCTGTGGTGGGTGCTCGGGCTCACCCCGTTCCTTTCCTTCGCCGCCCTGGCCGTCCTCGGACTCCTACTGGTGGCTGCGCGTCGGGTCGTCGTGCTACCCGGGACGCTGCCCCTCCTGGCCTTGGTCGCGTGGATGCTCGCGTGCGCCGTGATGCTCGACTCGACGATGCGTCTCGTCGGATTCGGCTTCCGATGGGCGATGATCGCGGCGGCGGTCGTCGTTCTGATCTACGTGACGAACTGCCGCGTCACCGAAAGGGCGCTCCTTGGCGGGGTGGCCGTGATCGGGGTGCTGGTCGTCGTGGGCGGGTGGCTGGGCCTTCTGTTTCCGCACGGGGGGTTCGTGACCCCTATGGCGAGGGTCATGCCGGCGGCGGTGTGGAACAACGAGCTGGTACGGGATCTCCTGGCACCGAGCTTCGCCGAGGTGCAGCAACCGTGGGGGGCGGATGAGCCGTTCCTGAGGCCCTCGGCGCCCTTCCCGTACACGAACGGCTGGGGCTGCGCCATCGCCCTGCTCCTCCCCCTGCTGATGGCCTTCCGGGAACGATGCACCTCCGCGTGGATGCGAGCAGCCGTATTAGGTGGCCTCGCGGCCGCTCTTCCGCCCGCGATCGCCACGCGCAACCGGGGGATGCTCCTCGTCCTCGGCGTGATCCTCGTGGCGCAGTTCGTCGGTCTGGCGTGGGGCGACAAGGGGCGTTCGTTCGCGCTGCTGGCGGTGGTCGCCATGCTCGGTGTCGCGGCCTTCGTCGCCTTCGGCGGATGGCAGCGGATCGAGGAGCGACAGCCCCGTAGCGACACGACCGCCGGTCGAGCCTCCATCTACTCCGCGACCTGGGATACCGTCCTGACATCGCCGGTGCTCGGTTTCGGGGCGCCCCGGCCGTCGGCGGAGATCGGAATCTCTTTGGGCACCCAGGGTGCGTGGTGGACGCTGCTTTTCTCGTACGGGATCCTCGGGGTGGGCCTGTTCCTCGTCTTCCTGGTGCGGGTGCTGAGCATCACCCACGTGATCGCCCGCTGGGAGCGAGGCACCGATGGGTTATGGCTACACAGCGCTCTCGTGGGTGCCCTGGTGGCTGGCTTCTTCTACGGCTTCGACACCATCCACTTCCTGCTGATCATGGTCGCGGCGGGCATCCTTCTGCGGCGGCGTGCAGCGGTCGACGCCGCGCGCTTGCGGCAGGCCTGACCTGCGCTTTCATGGCCACGGAAGCGACGTGGGTGGCAGCCCCCTGAAGGTAGGGTGAAGGGCGGAAGGGGGGCCCCATGTCGTACGAGCAGTCGTTGGCCGCAGCCGCGCGCCTGGAGGAGCTGGTCCCGGGCGGGGCGCACACCTACGCCAAGGGGCCGGACCAGTACCCCGCCGACTGCGCGCCGGTCATCGCCCGGGGGCGCGGCGCGCACGTCTGGGACGTGGACGGCAACGAGTACGTGGAGTACGGGTCCGGGCTGCGCTCGGTCATCCTCGGCCACGCTCATCCCTACGTGAACGCGGCCGTGCGCGCGCAGCTCGACGACGGCGCGAACTTCGTGCGGCCCAGCCTGCTCGAGCTGCAGGCGGCGGAGGACTTCCTGGCCGCCGTGCCCACGATGGACATGGTGAAGTTCGCCAAGAACGGCTCGGACGTGACCACGGCGGCGGTGAAGCTGGCCCGCGCCGCGACCGGCCGGGATCTGGTCGCGATCTGCCGCGACCAGCCGTTCTTCTCCACGGACGACTGGTTCATCGCCCACACCCCGATGGCGGCCGGGATCCCGCACGCCATCGCGGATCTGACGGTGGACTTCCCGTACGGCGACCTGGCCGCGCTCGAGGCGACCTTCGACACGTACGACGGACGGATCGCCGCGCTGATTCTGGAGGTCGAATCCGCGGCCTGCCAGCCCGAACCCGGCTACCTGCAGGGGCTGCTCGACCTCGCTCACCGCCGGGGGGCGCTGGTGATCTTCGACGAGATGATCACGGGATTCCGGTACGCGCTGGCCGGGGCCCACGCGCTGCACGGCGTCGTCCCGGACCTGGCGACGTTCGGCAAGGGGATCGGCAACGGGTACGCGGTGTCGGCCCTCGCCGGCCGACGCGAGGTGATGGAACTCGGCGGCTTGCGCACCGACGCCGACCGGGTCTTCCTGCTGTCGACCACGCACGGGGCCGAAGGCACAGGGCTCGCCGCCTTGCGGGCGACGATCGAGGTGCACCGGCGCGAGGACGTTTCGGCCCGTCTGCGCGCGATCGGCGCGCGGCTGCGGGAGGCGGTGGAGGCGGTCGTCGCGTCCGCCGGACTGAGCGAGTACGTACAGGTCAAGGGCGCCGACTGCAACCTCGTGTACGCGACCCTGGACGCCGAGCACCTGCCCTCGCAGCCGTTCCGGACCCTGTTCATGAGGGGGCTGATCCACGGCGGGGTGGTCGGCCCGTCGTTCGTGGTGAGCGCGGCGCTGACCGAGCGGGATATCGAGCGCACGGCCGCCGCGGTCGAGGCGACCCTGCCGAACTACGCGGCCGCGCTGGAGACGAACGACGCCACGCCGTTCCTGGGGGGCCGCTCCGTGAAGCCCGTGTTCCGCACCCGCGCCTGATCAGGTGAGCAGCGCAGCGGGCGACACCGCGATCTCGACGGGGTCGGACACCGCGAACAGTTCCCCCCCGATCACGTGCGCCACCTCGGCGTAGGCATCATCCACCAGCCGCCACGCGGTCAACGACGGCACCTGCGGGTCGATAACCCAGAAGTGCTGCGCGCCGGCCCGCTCGAGGCGTCCCTTCTTGACGTGTCGGTCGATCGCGCGCGTGCTCGGCGACAGCACCTCGACGGCCAACGTCGGCGGACCGGTCAGTCCCCGTTCTGTGACCGCCTCGATCGGGGCCACCACGATGTCGGGCTGCATCACGGTGTCCTCGGACAGGTCCACGTCGAACGGCGCCGGAAGCGCCTCCAGGCGTGGCGGGTTGCCGCGGCGACACGCGGTGTCGAGGGCGATCAGCAGCGCGCGGACGACGCGCTGATGGCGCGCGCCGGGCGCTGGGCTCACGATGAGAATCCCGTCGACCAGTTCGTACCGCTGCCCATCCGCGGGCAGCTGCGCGAGATCATCGCGGGTCCAGGCACGGCCAAACGCTCGGCGGGTCAGTTGCGCCCCGAAGGGCTCGGCCTGCCGCGGTGCCGGCTCGTGGAGCGCCTGCGACATGGTCTCCATGGTGCCCCCTCCGCCTCATGGTGACAATCTCATGGTGACAATGGTGTCGTCCCCCTCGCGGCGGCCCAAACCGTCATCCACAGGCGGATCCGGGGTCGGGTCGGAAGCGCCCGGAGTCGCCTACGGTCGTGCGCAGCGGGGTTGACAGCGACTCCGCAGGCCCGTGGATACTGACGACCACCGGGAGGAGGAGCCCGTCATGAGCCAGACCGACGCCGTGCTACCGACCAGCGCCCGAATGGTGATGCTCGACCACCTGGTCACCCATGAGGAGTGGTTGGCCGACTGGTCCCAGCGCGAAGAGAGTTATGAGCTGGTGGACGGCATCCCGCTCATGACCCCCAGCGAACACGCGGACAACGGCGACGCGACCAGCATGCTTCTCCTCCGGGTGGCGAAGGTGCTCGGGGAGGAGTGGAGCTATCCGCAGCACACCGGCATCTGCATTCGGTCCGAGCCGCGACTCACGTACCGCATTCCTGACCTCACCGTGCTGCGGCGGGACGCGCCTCGCGACTATCCGCTCGACCCCGCGCACATCGTGCTCGTCGCGGAGGTCCTGTCACCCTCCACCCGCGAGGAGGACCTGGGGCGCAAGAGGCGCGACTATGCGTCGGCGTCGATCCCGACCTACGTCGTGGTCGACCGTGCGGGTACTCCCCGGCTCAGGGTATGGACGCGTCCCGTCGACGGAGACTACTCCAGCGAGCAAGCTGGCGAGAGCGTCACGCTGCACGTCGCCGGCGAGGTCCTCACCGTGCGGGCGGACGACATCATCCGCTGAGGATCCGGGCCGCCAGGTGAGGATCCGCGGCCGTCAGGTCACCCCACCTCGCGCAGCCGGGGCAGCGGCACGAAGAACCGGGCCTCGGCCAGCCCCATGCTGCGCAACTGAGCAATGACCTCATCCGCGATATCCCAGGTCAGGATCATCACCTCGTCGGGGGACGCCGCGACCAGCCCCTCCGGAGAAACGATCGGCAGGCCGACCCCGGGGATCCGTCGACCGTGCTTGCCCGCCGACAGGTCCGCCACCATCGGAAGCAAGTCGGTGCCGACGCCGGCGACGCCGAGCAGGGTGCACGCCTTCGAGCCCGCCCCGTAGGCCGCGACCCTGACCCCCGCCTCCTTCGCCTCGCGGAGGTGCGCCACGAAGTCGGTCACAGAGCGCTGGGCCAGCCGGTCCAGCGCCGCGTAGCCTTCCGCGTCGACCGCCCCGGCCTCATGCTCTTGCTGCAGGATGTCCGTCACGTCACGGGCGGGCGGCCCTGCGGCGACTGTGCGCCGCGCGACAACGACCAGGCACCCCCCGAAGACGTCCTCAGTCCAAGCGTCGACGACCCGGAGGCCATGCCGCTCGCACGCGCGGCTCCAGGAGGTCAGCGAGAAGTAGAGGGGGTGCCCGTGCCGGACCGTGTCGAACTGCCCCTGCACGAGCTGCTCCAGGGCGTGGTGGAACTCGATGACCAGGACCCCGTCGTCGGCGAGCGCGGCGACACGTTCGGCGAACTCCGGCTCCAGCTCCTCGGCGTGGATGATCGACTGGTTGTCGACGACGAGCTGTGCCGGCGCCCGGCGCGCTGCTGGGTCGCCCGCGTCAGCGCTGCTTGCCTCGAGGCTGCTCCCCTCGACGCTACCCGCCTCGACGCAGCCGGCCTCCAGGAGGGCCGGCAGCCACGAGCCGCCGTGGTGGCTCGCGAACTCCCGCACGGTCGTCCCCGGGCGAAGGTGCAACCTGCTCAGCACGCGCGCCGAGGCCTCGATCGCGTGCCGTTGCAGGGTCGCGCTCTCGACGGCGAGTGGCTCCTCCGGCGCCGGGGAGACGTGATCCAGCTGTACGAGGGCGCAGTCGGCGCACATCGTCAGCGCGAGCGGCCAGCACGGATCGGCCGCGGGATCGTCCAGGAGCGGGAAGTGGTCGCAGGCTGGTTGTGAGCCGAGGTCGAGCACCTTGTCCAGCCGCGCCGAGCCGCAGCCGCGGCACGCCGTCACGGGCGTCGCGTCAGGGGCGTCGTCGGTGGAACCGGTCACGGTGTCCGTGCTCATGCGCCGCTCCTTGTCGTCAGGGTCCTGTGGGCCAGGGTTCGAGCACCAGCTTCTCGGCGCGGAAGGCCTCCGCGTACCGCGCCCGGCACTCCATGCCCCGCAGCCGCGCCAGGGCGGCGAACGTCTCCGCGTCCCACCAATCCTTGCCCCGCTGGCTCACGTGGTGGGTGTCGAGCGCGTCCCACTTCGCCGCGATCTGGTCCTCGCTCAGCGGCACGTACACGTTCGCGCCCGAGGCTCCCAGGTCGCCGTCCCACTTGGGCACCTCGAACCCCAGGACGAGATGGTCCCGGAAGGCAGTCGGGGCGATCTCCCCCAGCAGCCGATGGTCCTGATGGGCATCATAACGATGATGCGTGAGCACGACATCCCAGGGTTCGTGGGACAGCGCCGCCAGGATGTCTTTGACGTCGTCGAAGTGGGCGGGAAGGCGGGTGTCGGGCATGTCGAGCACCTCGACCGTGAGGTCCGCGGACGCGCAGAGTGCGGCCAGGCAGTCCCGGGTCTCCTGCGCCCGCCGCGGCGTGGAACACAGGACGACGCAGTGGAGGCGAAGCGCCGGTTCCTGGGCTGCCCACGCGGCCAGCGTTCCGCCGGCGCCGATCTCGATGTCGTCGCAGTGCGCCCCCACGGCGAGCACC
>JBDIAS010000182.1:0-6064 GCA_039812465.1 Austwickia sp.
TGCCCGCTGTCCGAGTTGTCGGCCACGATGCGCGAGCGCAAGCTCTGGAAGCACACGATGGTGCTGGTCGGTCCCGCAGTGTCCGAGGGTCCGGTGGCCGCCCGGAGCCACCTGTATCATCCGGGATTCCGGCACGGGTATCGTGCGGCCGAACCCGGCGTACGAGCCGGCCTGCGCGCCTGGGGCGCGGTCGGCATCGGCCAGGTCGAGGACGATGAAGGGGACGACGAATGATCGAGGTGTACGGCTACCTCGGCCAACCGCCGCCGCACGTGCGGCGGGCCTGTTCCGAGGCGGACCTGGTCGTGGGTTCGGCCCGCGCGCTGGCGATCCTCGGGGTCCCTGAGCAGCGGCGTCTCGTGATGGGGCCGGTGGAGGCGGTGATCGAGCGCCTCGTGGAGCGCGAGGCCACGGCCCGCGTGCACGTCGAGAACGTACGCGGTCGCCTGGCGCGGCGCGGCGTCAGCGAACGGTTGACGTTCCAGCGAGGCCGCAGCGCCCGGTCGAGCCGCCCGTGGGAGGAGCGGCTCCCCGCGGACGGCGAGCTCTCCGACCCGACGGTCGAGCCCCGGAGTCGCGTGGAGCGCCACCGGTTCGGCGGCGTGCGGGGGGACCACCGGCGGCTCGCGGGTGGCGTCGCCCAGGACCGCGTGGTGCTCCTCGCGAGCGGCGACCCGCTGTTCTACGGCATCGTCCGGAGGCTTCGCCGAGCGGGCCTGCGCTGCACGGTGTTCCCCGGCGTGTCCTCGGTCGCGGCCGCGTTCGGCGCGGTGGGGGTGCCGTGGGACGACGCGCAGGTGGTCAGCGCCCACGGACTGCCGCTGAAGCCCGCCCTGGCCGCCTGCCGCGCGCTGCCCAAGGTGGCGGTGCTGACCGGCCCCGACCAGGGCATCCGGGAGCTGGCGGCGGGCCTGGCGGACCTCGAGCGGTGGTACGTCCTGGCCGAGCGGCTCGGCGAGCCCGACCAACGCATCCGGATCCTCGACGGGGAGGCGGCGCGCGACCTCGAGGAGATCCTCGATCCGCACGTGGTTCTCGTCCTGGACACCGAACCGGCGCTGCCCGGCACGATCGGCGTGGCGTGCCCGTTCGCCGGCGGGCTGCGCCCGATGTCGGACCTCGTGGACGGCGGGACCCAGGGGCTGTCCCCGGCGGCGCAGCTGATCGTCGGCCGGCATCTGCCCGTGATGGGCCACCTCGTCTGGTCGCAGGGCCGTATCGGTGCCGAGGTGGCGGTGGCGTGCGCCCGCACGGGCGCGGCGGTGATCGACTTCCACGCCCCGCCGCCCCCGTACGTGCCGGAGGCCGACCTGGTCGTGCTCGACGACCCCGACCGCCTGGCGGACCTGCGCGGACGCCGCCCCCGGATCATCGTGCTGGTCTGCGACGACGTGGACGCCGACCGGGCCGCCGCCGCCGTGGATGACCTCGGCATCCCCGGCCCGGTCGCGGTCGAACACCTGGCGGTGACCGACGAGGACGGTTCGACGACGTCGGCGTACCTGACGACGGTCTACGTGGAGCAGGAGCCCAGCCTGTCCGCCGGCGAACACAGCTGAGCGGCAGGGCCGGGAGGGAAGGGCCCTGCTCCGGCGGGCCGGGATCGCGGAGCCCTGCGCGCAGGGCGGGCAGGAGGCCACGTGGACGTGCCGGAGCTGGGTGAGGGCGAACCCGACGGCGACCAGAACCAGGGTCGAGGGCCGGTCCGTGCCCCGGTAGGAGGGCCGGTCTGTGCACCGGTAGGAGGGCCGCCGGAGGGGCCAGCGATGCGACGGACGGAGGAGTCCGCGGAGCGGCCGGTGATCGGGCAGGTCGTGAGCTCCAGCCCGGCGGCGCGGCACCGCGCGCGGGAGATCGACGTCGCGTTGGGGGGAACACGGCTGTACGAAGGCGCCGCGGGCGCGATGTTGCCGACGGCGTGGGCCGAGTGTGACGTGATCGTCAGCCACCTGGCCCTCGGCGCCACCACCCGCCTGATCGCGCCGCTCCTGGCCGACAAACGGACCGACCCCGGCGTCGTCGTGGTCGACGAGGCCGGACGGTTCGCGGTGCCGTTGGTCGGCGGGCACGCCGGGGGCGCCAACGACGTGGCCCGCCGGATCGGCGAGGCGTTGGGGGCAACCCCGGTGCTGACGACGGCCACGGACTCGGTCGGGATCCCGGCGCTGGACACGCTGGGCTGGGCCTACGAGGGGGACGTGGCGGCCGTGACACGCGCCGTCCTGGACGGGCGCGATGTGGAGCTGGTGCGGGAGTACCGCTGCCCGCTGCCGCCGCTCCCCCCCACGGTGCGGGAGTCCGGCTCGCGGTCGGGTTCTCCGTTGGGCGCGGACGTGGGCGCGGACGGGGGCGCCGAGATGGGCGCGGACGGGGGCGCCGAGATGGGCGCGGAGATGGATGCGGCGGTGGGTGCCCAGCCCGGCACGCCTGCGGACGGTTCCCCGGCAGCGCGGATCGTCGTGACCGACCGGGCCGCGGACCCTCGTACAAACTCCCTACCCACCGTCGTGCTGCACCCGCGCTCGCTGGTGGTCGGGATGGGTTGCAACTCGGGGACGGACGTCGAGCAGCTCGAGGCGCTGCTGCGCGACACGCTCGCGACCGCGGGCCTCGCGATCGAGTCGCTGGCGGCGATCACCACGATCGATCTCAAGGCCGGCGAGCTCGGACTGGTGCAACTGGTGGCGCGGCTGGGCGTACCGCTGGTCGACTTCCCCGCGCACGAGCTGGCCGCGCAGGACGCGCCCACGCCCTCGCGCGTGGTGGACGGCCACGTCGGCAGCCCGAGCGTCGCGGAGGCATCCGTCCTGGCTCGCGGCGCCGAACTGATCGTGCCCAAGCGCAAGTCGCGCGACGCGACCTGCGCGATCGGGCGGCTGCCCGCGCGGGGGCGGCTCAGCGTGGTGGGCCTCGGGCCGGGCTCCCGGGACCTGCTCACGCCGCGCGCGGTGGAGGCGGTGCGCGGGGCGCGGTTTGTGGTGGGTTACGGGCCGTACGTGCGTCAGGTCCGGGACCTGATCCGCCCGGGCGCTGACGTCCTCGCCTCGACGATGGGCAGCGAGGCGGAGCGCACGGCGGCGGCCATCGCCCGGGCCCGCGAGGGCGATCCGGTGGCGCTGGTCTGCAGCGGGGACCCTGCGGTCTACGCCATGGCCAGCCCCGTGCTGGAGCAGGGCACCGACGGGATCGACGTGGTGATCGTGCCGGGGGTGACCGCCGGGCTCGCGGCCTCGGCGATCCTGGGCGCTCCGCTCGGCCACGACCACGTGCTGATCTCGCTGTCCGACCTGCACACCGACTGGGAGAGCATCGAGCGGCGGCTCGTCGCCGCCGCGGAGGGCGACTTGGTGACGGTGTTGTACAACCCGCGCAGCCGCACCCGCCGGTGGCAGCTGCCGCGGGCGTTAGAAATCCTCGCCGCGCGCCGGCCGCCCGCGACGCCCGCCGCGGTCGTCCAGCAGGCCGAACGGCGCCGGCAGGGCGTGCACCTGATGACCCTGGCGGACTTCGACCCGGAGCTGGTCGACATGAACTCGCTGGTCGTGGTGGGATCGAGCACGACCCGCTACGTGAGCAGCGGTGGCGGCGAACGCCGCATGGTGACCCCCCGCGACTACACCTGGATGGCGACATGAAGCACACCCCGCTGCTCATCGCGGCGCACGGCACGCGCGACCCGGAGGGTGTGCGGGCCTGCGAGGCGCTCGTGGCCCGCGTCCGGGGGATGCTGCCGGACACGCAGGTCGAGGTCGGCTACGTCGAGCTCACCGAGCCGCCGATCGACGAGGCGCTGGCGAGCATCCTTCGCGCGCAGCAGGAGCGCGGCGAGGAGGTGCCCCACGCCACCGTCGTACCGCTCATGCTCAACACGGGCGGGCACGTCCGCGAGGACATCCCCGAGTCCGTGGCGGAGGCCGAGCGGGACGTGCCGGGGGCGCAGGTGACGTACGGTCGCCCGCTCGGCGAGGACCCCCGCCTGCTGGCGGCGGTGGAGCAGCGGATCGCGGCTGCGGTCGCGACGCTGCCGGGCGACGTGGACCCCCGGGACGTGACCGTCGTGCTGCTGGGGCGGGGGGCGGCGGTCGCCGACGCGAACGCGGACCACGCGCGGATGGCGCGGATGCTGTATGAGCGGGGGCGGTACGCGCAGGTGCTGCCGGCCTACATCCAGGTGGCCCGCCCGGGGCTCCCGGAGGCGGTGGGCCAGGCCGCGGCGCTGGGGGCGAGCGCGATCGTGGTCGCGCCGTACTTCCTCTTGCCCGGCATGCTGCGCACCTGGTGCCGCGAGCAGCTCGGCGGGTGGACGGAACGCAACGCAGACGTGCCGGTGGCGCTCGCTGAGGTGATCGGCGACTGCGACGAGCTGGCGGCGGTGGTGGTGGAGCGGTACCGGGAGGCCGCCGCGGACCCCGTGCCGGACGCCGGGTCGCCGACGTATATGACGGGCTTGCGACTGGACGGCCGTGAGGTCCTGGTGGTGGGCGCGGGTCATGTCGCGGACCGGCGGGTGCCCCGGCTGGTGGAGGCGGGCGCCGTGGTCCGGTTGGTCTCGCCGACGCTGTCGATCAAACTGCGACGGTACGTGCGTGAGGGGCTGGTCGCCTGGGAGCAGCGGGGCTTCGCGCCGGGGGACGTGGGGGCGGCCTGGTACGTGCTGGCCTGCACGAACGACCCCGCGGTGAACGAGGCCGTGGCCGCCGAGGCGGAGGCGGCGCACACGTTCTGCGTACGCGCCGACGCCGCCCGCCGGGGCAGCGCCTGGACTCCGGCGACCGAGAGCTCGGCGGGGCTGACGGTGGCGGTGCTGGGCCGCCGCGATCCCCGCCGGTCGGTGACCGTGCGGGACGCCCTGCTGCGGGTGCTGCACGGCTGAGCCGCGGGCGGAGCACGCCTGGCGCTGCGGCGCGGGTTGACAGGCGGGACGGGGGCGGACACGTGCCGCCCGTGGGCGGGAAATGGCGCGGGGGACCTGGGGTTTTGCGGACGGTTGTCGCCCGTGGGCGGGAGATGTCCGCGTTTGGCCTGGTGGGGGTGTGCGGAACCCGCCCGTGGGCGGGAGATGGCGCCGGGGTGCTGGGGTTTTGCGTACGGTTGCCGCCCGTGGGCGGGAGATGTCCGCGGGTGTCGGGGTGCGGGACGCCTGCGCCCGCGACAGCTGGCGCCGCGGGTACTACTCAGACCGTACGCGCGGTTACCGCGAAGGGCTGACGACCTTGAGGACGTCGATGCTGACCATGGTTAGGCAGTGTCGTTATGTCGTACGTCGTCGCTATCGCGCATCGCGGAGGATCTCATGGCTATTGCACGCGTTTTCCCTCAGTACGCCCGCCCGGTCGTGGTGGGTGCCCTTGCGGCGGGGATGGTGGTCGGCGCGCCACCCGCCGCGCTGGCGTTCGACGACGACCCCCCGCGCAGCCCCTGGGATCAGTGCACGTTCATCGTGAACTGCGAGCGCCACACCAACACGTTCGACGGGAAGGACACCACCTCAGGCGGCCCGGAAAGAGGTTCCCAGGGGCCAGACCGCGGGGGCGCCTACCAGGCGCGGACGTGGAAGTACGAGCGAACTGATTCGGACGGGCGGGCCTGGTATCGCAACACGGCACCCGGCCGGGAAAACGAGACGAAGTCCACTCCGGATGCCATCGGCCTCACCAAGCTCGGCTTCAAGACTTCTGAGTCCATCATCGACGCCGCTCGGGCCGGCGATCGGTAACCCAGGGGCGATCGGTAACCCCCGGGGCGATCGGTAACCCAGGGGCGATCGGTAACCCCCGGCGATCGGTAATCCAGGGGCGATCGGTAACCCAGGGGCGATCGGTAACCCAGGGCGTTCGGTAACCCAGGGCGCTCAGTCGGCCTGCCCCACTGTCTGCCCCGCGCGGTCGAGGCAGAGCACGTCGACCGCGACCGGCGCGTCGCGCAGCACGCGTAGGGCCTCTTCGCGCGCGGCGGCGGCGATCAGGTCGCCGAGCGGGACGCCCGCGGCCCGGGCCAGGTGGACCGCCCCCAGCACGGTCGTGCTGGTCAGGATGCCCTCGGCGAGAGCGTCGCTGGCCCCCGC
>JBDIAS010000183.1:0-5963 GCA_039812465.1 Austwickia sp.
AACCAGTACCACTTCCACGGCTCGTCGTCGGTGCCCTCGTACGCCAGAATGTGCGTCGCCACCCGGTCCAGGAACCACCGGTCGTGGCTGATCACCACGGCGCAGCCCGGGAACTCCAACAACGCGTTCTCCAGCGACCCCAGCGTCTCCACGTCCAGGTCGTTGGTCGGCTCGTCGAGCAGCAACAGGTTGCCACCCTGCTTCAACGTCAACGCGAGGTTTAGCCGGTTGCGCTCTCCGCCGGAGAGGACCCCAGCAGGCTTCTGCTGGTCCGGGCCCTTGAACCCGAACTGGCTCACGTACGCGCGGCTGGGGATCTCGACCTTGCCGACCTGGATGAAGTCCAGCCCGTCGGAGACGACCTCCCACAGGGTCTTGTCGGGGTCGAGGCCTTCGCGGCTCTGGTCGACGTAGCTGATCTGCACGGTGTCGCCGACCCTGACGGCCCCGGAGTCGGGCTCCTCCAGGCCGACGATGGTCTTGAAGAGCGTGGTCTTGCCGACCCCGTTGGGGCCGATCACGCCGACGATCCCGTTGCGCGGCAGGGTGAAGCTCAGGCCCTTGATGAGGACGCGGTCGCCGAAGCCCTTGGTCAGGTCCTTGACCTCGATGACCGTCGACCCCAGCCGCGGGCCGGGCGGGATCTGGATCTCCTCGAAGTCCAGCTTCCGGGTCCGCTCGGCCTCGGCCGCCATCTCCTCGTACCGGGCCAGACGCGCCTTGCTCTTCGTCTGGCGCGCCTTGGCGTTGCTGCGGACCCACTCCAGCTCGGCTTTCAGGCGCTTGGCCAGCTTGGCGTCCTTCTTGCCCTGGACCTGCAGGCGCTCCTGCTTCTTCTCCAGGTACGTCGAGTAGTTGCCCTCGTACGGGTAGAGCCGTCCCCGGTCGACCTCCGCGATCCACCCGGCCACGTTGTCCAGGAAGTACCGGTCGTGGGTGACCGCGATGACCGCGCCCGGGTAGCTCGCGAGGTGCTGTTCCAGCCACTGCACGCTCTCGGCGTCCAGGTGGTTGGTGGGCTCGTCGAGCAGCAGCAGGTCCGGCTTGGACAGCAGCAGCTTGCACAGGGCGACCCGGCGGCGTTCCCCGCCGGAGAGGACGCTCACGTCGGCGTCACCGGGCGGGCACTGCAGGGCGTCCATCGCCTGCTCGAGCTGGGAGTCCAGGTCCCACGCGTCCGCGTGGTCGATGTCCTCCTGGAGCTTGCCCATCTCCTCCATGAGCGCGTCGAAATCCGCGTCGGGCTCGGCCATCAGCGCGGAGATCTCGTTGTAGCGGTCGAGCTTCTGCTTGATCTCGCCCAGGCCCTCTTGCACGTTGCCGAGCACGTCCTTGTCCTCGGTGAGCGGGGGCTCCTGCAGGAGGATGCCGACGGAGTAACCCGGGGACAGCCGCGCCTCGCCGTTCGAGGGCTGGTCGAGCCCGGCCATGATCTTCAGGATCGTCGACTTGCCGGCGCCGTTGGGCCCCACCATGCCGATCTTGGCGCCCGGGTAGAACGCCATCGTCACGTCGTCGAGGATCAGCTTGTCGCCAACGGCCTTGCGGGCCTTGGTCATGGTGTAGATGAACTCCGCCATGCCCGCCAGGCTATCCGTCCCGGAGCGCGGCCCCGAATCGCTCCCGCCGAATCGCGACGAGGCCGCGCCCCCGGCGCGATTCAGCCGGTCAGCCGCGCGGTCAGGCCACCCGCGCCGCCGAGGTCGAGGGGCCCGTCGTCCAGCTCGTCCGAGTCCTCACCCTCGTCCTCGACCAGGTCCGAGACGTCCGGCAGCACGCGGCACCCCGAGAGGTCGGGGTAGCCCGCCCTCTCCGAGCCGTCCCTCCGTTCGGGTCCGTACGTCGATCCCGAGGCGTCCGCCGGTTCCGGTCCGTACGTCCGCTCCGGTCCGTACGTCGATTCCGAGCCGCCCGTCGGTTCAGATCCCTGCGTCAGTTCCGGTTCGTACGTCGGTTCCGGCGCGTCCGGATCGTACGGGGCTTCGCCGCGCGCCACCGCGTCACCGACGGCGTCCCGATCCGGCCCGGCGCCCGGCCACCGGTCCTCCCCCGGCACGCGAGCCGGGTTGCTCCCGTGGTCGCGGCGCAGGGGCAGCACCTTCGTGAACTTGGAGACCCCGCGCGAGAGGTCGTGGCCCACGCTGTTCGCGTCGATCTCCACCGACACCCCGCTGCGCTCCTCCGTACGCCACCGGTTCACCCTCAACCTCCCGTTGACCACGAGGGGTTGACCCTTGGAGACGGAGTCGGCGATGTTGCGTGCCAGCTGGCGGAACGCCATCACGCTCACGAAACTGGTCCCCGCGTCCTCGTACTCACCGTCCGGCCGCCTTCGTCGCACCGTCGACGCCATCCGGAACGTCACGAAGGGCGTCCCGCTCTGCGTCGTCCGACGCACCGGGTCCTCCACCGCGTTGCCGATCATCGTCACGTACGTCTCGTTCATCTCCGCGCCTTCCTGCGGGCCTCCCGGGCAGGAGACGCTCCTGCCGGGTCTCGGGCCGCTCGGCCCGACGCCCTCACCCTGGCCGGGAGTCGCCCACGCGCGCCGCTGCCATCGCGGTGCCTGTGGATACCGGCCGCCGCCGCAGGGGGTGTGGACGAGGCGTCAGCCGCGGGCGGCCGCGAGGCCCTCGCGGGTCCGGCGATGCTCCGCAAGGACGCCGCGTACGGGGGTGAGCAGGTGGTCCTGCGCGACCTCGCCGACCTGGGACCGGAGCCGCTGCTCCACGCGCGCGCGCCGGCGGCGGGCGCCGACGCGGGCGAAGGGGCGGCTCAGCGCGGCCAGCAGCAGGCCGCCGAGGACGCCCCCGGCGAGCAGCACCGTCGGCAGCGGGAACGGCCCCCAGCTCGGCACGTCGGCCGGCGGCATCTGCAGGAACCCGAACGCCGCCAGCACCAGCAGCCACACCAACCCGGCGGCCGCCGCGAGCGCGAACACCACCTGCGCCACGTTGACCAGCCCCCACCACACGGGGCTCCGATCGCGCAGCGGGGTCCGCAAGATCGCCTGGTCCAGCGCATCGCCGAGGAGCCCCCGGTCGGGGGTGGCCGCGTCCTGCACGGCGAGCGCCCACCGCCCCGGCAGTCCCCGGGAGGCGCGGGTCCCCAGCTTGCGGGTCGTCAGGTCGACGGCGGCCCGGGCCGACGGCGTCGGCTGCGGCAGCGAGGAGCGCCCCAGCAGGACGGCCACGTCGGCGGCGGCCGACCCGGCGCCCTCCAGGCGCAGCTGCTTCAAGGGGTCCGGGCGTAGCCGCCGTACCCACCGCACGTAGGGCCACCCGACCCGCGCGTCCGCCTGCCGCCGGTAGTCCGCGGCGACCGTCTGCAAGACGATGGGGATGCCCGCGGCCCGGCTCAGCGCGTCCAGCAGCTCGCCGTCCGCGGCCTCGTCGACGCTGGGCTCGGAGTTGCCCACGTGCGGTGCGAGGGCGTCGGCCTCCCGCTGCACGTCGGCGAGCAGGCGGGCCCGCGCCGCGGTCGCGGCGAGCGTCGCCCCCATCAGGGCGTCGCGCAGCTCCGGCAGGCCCTGGCCGGTCCGGGCGGAGGTCAGGAACACCTCGGTCGCGGGCAGGCCGTCCTCCTCCAACAAGCGGTGCAGGTCGGCGCGGCACGCCTCCGCCTCCTGCGGCGTGACCCGATCCGCCTGGTTCAGCACCACAAGCGTGACCGCCTCGTGGCGGGTCGCCCGGCGCAGGTACTGCTCATGGAGCAGCGCGTCGGCGTACTTCTGCGGGTCGGTCACCCAGACGAACACGTCCGCCAGCGCGAGGACGCGGTCGGCCTCGGCGCGGTGCTCCGGCCGGAGCGAGTCCACGTCCGGGAGGTCGAGCAGGACGAGGCCGTCCGGCCCGGTGGGTACGTCCTCAGGGCGCCCCCAGCCGAACGCGCCCGTCGCTCCCGGCGCCACGTGGTGGCGCTGCTCGGCGCCGACCCAGTCGAGCAGGTCGGCCGCCGAGTCCGGGCCCCAGACCGCGGCGGAGATCCGGGACGTGGTGGGGCGCAACGCGCCGACCTTGGCGACCTCCGCGCCGACGAGGGCGTTGAACAGCGACGACTTGCCTCCACCCGTCGACCCCGCCAACGCGACGACGGTGTGCCCGCCGGACAGGGACAGGCGTTCGGCGGCCTTCGCCAGCACCTTCTCGGCGCTGGCCACGCGCTCGGTGGGCAGGTGCCGACCGCCGGCGTCCAGCGCGCTGGTCAGCCCCTCGACCGCCGCCCGCAGCGCCGCTGTCGGGTCGGCGGCCGGCGGCGCCGGGTGGCGTTCGCGGCGTCTCATCGGCTCGCCTTCACGGCGGCGGCGGCCCGCAGGAGGCGCTCCGGCTGCTCGGTGTCGAGGTCGTAATCGGTCAGGGTGCTCAGGATCCGCTCCTCCTCGCCGGCGTAGAGGGCGTCGGCCCGCTCCACGAGGCTCTCGCGCGCCTTCCGGGCCAGTTCGCGGACGGCCTGGTCCCCGAAGATCGCCTCCAGCAGCCGCTGGGCGAGGACGGCCGTCCCGCCGGCGACCCCGACCTCCGCGCCGGTCAGGCCCATCGTGTGGCTGAACACGACGAGCATCAGCACCACCCCGAGCCCGTTGACCCCGAAGGAGAGCACCCGCGCCGTGGTCCGCCGGTCCTTCCCCTCTGCGCGGACCAACTCCAGGATGTCGTCCTGCCACTCGCGGACCGTCCGCTCGACGTCCGCCGGCAGGTGCTCGGGCAACGTGGCCAGATCCGGGTGGGCCGCGACGACCGGCTCGCCGCCCGGCACCTGCGTCCACCGGCGCCGTACCTGCTCGGCCGCCGACTCCGCGTGCGCGAGGAGCAGCTGCGCGACGCCGGAGTGCAGGGCCTCGCCCAGGTCGGCCGTCGGCGCCGGACGGCCGGTCAGGGCGGAGGTGACCCGGTCGCGGATCCGGCCGACCGCGGCCTCGATGCTCTTGAACAGCTCGCCGGTGCCGACGTACTCCTGCCAGCGGGCCAGGACCTCGCCCCGCAGCAGCGAGCCGTCGCTGATCCCGCGTTCGACGTCCGCGCTGGCCTCGGCGTACGTGGTCTGCACCATCGTGCGCAGCTGCTGCACGGTCTGCACCTGCACGCTGCTCGCCTCGGCCAGCTCCGCCACGCGCGCGTCGATGGAGTCCAGCGCGCCGGACAGCGTACGGCGCACCAGGATCCCCCGCGCCCGCGCGTCGTCGCCCAGGCGCGTGAGCCACTCCCGCAGCGGCGCTACCTCCATCTCCGGCAGCAGGCCCTGCCCGTCGAGGCGCGCCTCGGTGAGCGTGAAGACGGGGGCGGACGTCAGCCCCTCCTTCGCCAGCATCCCCGCCAGGTGGTCCCCGATCGCGACGACGGCCTCCGGCGGCACCCGGTCCAGCACGATGGCCACCGACGTGCCCCGCTCGGAGGCCTGACGGAGGAAGGTCCACGGGACCGCGTCGGCGTACCGCGCCGCCGTGGTCACGAACAGCCACAGGTCCGCCGCGCCCAGCAGCTGCCGGGCGAGATCCCGGTTGCTCTCCACCACGGAGTCGATGTCCGGAGCGTCCAGCAGCGCGATGCCTGCGGGCAGTCCCTCCGCGGGCGCCAGACGCACCGCGCCCGGGTCGCCGCTGGTCGCGGGCCCGCTCACGCGGGCGAGGCCCGGGAGGATGCGGGTGCCCTCGAACCAGTGCCGGTCGGAGGGGTGATGGACGAGCACGCTGGCCCGCGTGGTGGGCCGCAGGACACCGGCGAGGCTGACCACCTGCCGGGCCAGGCTGTTGACCAGCGTGGACTTGCCCGCGCCGGTCGACCCGCCCACGACCGCCAGCATGGGGGCCTCGATGTCGGCCAGCCGCGGGATCACGTAATCGTCGAGCTGGGCCAGCATGTCGCCGCGGGCCACCCGCGCGCGCTCCGCCCCCGCGACGTCGAGCGGGAGATCCACGACGACGACCTCTTCGCGGAGCAACCTGACCGCATGCGTCAGGTCGTGAG
>JBDIAS010000184.1:0-5836 GCA_039812465.1 Austwickia sp.
GAAGTCCTCGAAGTAGTTGCCGGTCATGATCTTGCTCATGCTCTCGCGCCTTTCCTCACCGATGCCGTCCGGGCGACCCCTGCCCCGGGGTCGCCCGGGGCGAACGTGCTCGCCCTGATCCTTTCACCACCGGCAGCTCTGGCGGCGCCGCAGCGCACGGTTACGCTGATCCCCATGGCTGACTTCGATGTGGTGGTCCTGGGCGCCGGCCCGGGCGGGTACGTGGCGGCGATCCGGGCAGCGCAGCTCGGCAAGAAGGTCGCCGTCGTCGAGAAGCGCTACTGGGGCGGCGTCTGCCTCAACGTGGGCTGCATCCCGTCCAAGGCGCTCCTGAAGAACGCCGAGCTGGCCCACACGCTCACCCATGAGAAGAAGCTGTACGGGATCGAGGGCGACGCGACCATGTCGTACGGCCCGACGCACGCCCGCAGCCGCAAGGTCAGCGAGGGCATCGTGCGGGGCGTCCACTTCCTCATGAAGAAGAACAAGATCACCGAGATCGACGGGTGGGGCACGCTCACCAGCCCGACGTCCATGGACGTCGCCGCCGAGGACGGCTCGACGAAGACCGTGACGTTCGACCACCTGATCATCGCCGCCGGCGCGGTGGTGAAGCTGATGCCGGGCATCACGCTGAGCAAGAACGTCGTCAGCTACGAGGAGCAGATCCTCGACCCCACCCTGCCGAAGAGCATCATCATCGGCGGCTCCGGCGCGATCGGGGTCGAGTTCGCCTACGTGCTGGCCAACTTCGGCGTCGACGTCACGATCGTGGAGTACGTGGACCGGATGGTCCCCACCGAGGACGCCGACGTCTCCAAGGAGCTGGCCAAGCACTACAAGAAGCTCGGCGTGAAGGTGCTGACCGGCACCAAGGTCGAGGGCGTGGAGGACACCGGCAGCGGCGTGCGCGTGACGGTCTCCCCCGCGGCGGGAGGCGAGAAGCAGGTGCTCGAGGCGGAGAAGATGCTCTCGGCGTTCGGGTTCGCGCCCCGCGTCGAGGGCTACGGCCTGGAGAACACCGGCGTCGCGTTGACGGATCGCGGCGCGATCGCCGCGGACGACTACTGCCGCACCAACGTGCCGAACGTCTACGCGATCGGCGATGTCACGGCCAAGCTGATGCTTGCCCATGTGGCCGAGGCGATGGGGGTCGTGGCCGCGGAGACGATCGCCGGCGCCGAGACCATGCCGATCGACTACGACTTCATCCCGCGGGCCACCTACTGCCACCCGCAGATCGCGTCGATGGGCTACAGCGAGGCGCAGGCCAAGGAGAAGGGGTACGAGGTCAAGACGGCCACGTTCCCGTTCTCCGCCAACGGCAAGGCGCAGGGCCTCGGCGCGGCCGTGGGATTCGTCAAGGTGGTCGCGGACGCGACGTACAACGAGTTCCTCGGCGTCCACATGATCGGCCCGGACGTGACCGAACTACTGCCCGCCGTCAACGTGGCCAAGCAGTGGGACCTGACCGCGGACGAGGTCAGCCGTGTGGTGTTCGCGCACCCGACGCTGGGCGAGGCGCTGAAGGAGGCCGTGCACGGCATTAGCGGGCACATGATCAACTTCTGAGGCCGCGATCAACTTCTGAGAACGCGCGCGTCGGCCACCGTGGCGCTGCTCCCCGCTGCGTCACGGTGGCCCGCTGTTTCCCACGCTGGCCACACGTCGGCCTCGCAACCTCCCGCCCGCGGGCGGCAAGTGTACGCAAACCCGCACGTCGGCCCCGCCACCTCCCGCCCGCGGGCGGGAAACGTACGCAAACCGCTGGTGCACGCCGCCACCTCCCGCCCGTGGGCGGCAAACGTACGCATCCCCGCAGGTCGGCCCCGCCACCTCCCGCCCGCGGGCGGGAAACGTACGCAAACCGCTGGTGCACGCCGCCACCTCCCGCCCACGGGCGGCAAACGTACGCATCCCCGCAGGTCGACCCCGCCACCTCCCGCCCATGGGCGGCAAACGTACGGAAACGCCAGAGACCTTCACTCGCGCACGTCGGGGCGTGAGCGGCGCAGCGCGACCGCCAGCGCGTCCAGGTGGCCCGTCGACGTGCGTCCGCGGGCGAATCGGCGGCCGAAGAACGTCCCGAGGCTCACGCCGGCGGCAAGAGCCAACCCGACCAGCCCCGCCGTCGCCAGGGTGCTCACCCCGGATACGGCCCCCGCGTCCTGCCCGAGGGACGCGTACAGGCCCCGGTAGACCATGCTGCCGGGCAGCAGCAGCACGATCCCGGACATGGACAACGCCAGCGCGGGCACCCGCAGTGTCCGGGCGAGGAACTGGGCCAGCAGGCCGACGGCCAGCGCCCCAGCAGCGCTGGCCAGGACCGTGCCCGCCCCCAGGGTCACCGCGAGGACGGATCCGCCGAGCCCCGCCGCCCCGCACCCGCTGGCGACGAGGGCCGTACGCGGCCTCGCGTAGTCCATGACGGCGAACGCGGCGGCCGCCAAGGCCGCGAGCGCCAGTTGCAGAGCCACGTTCGGGACGCGCTCGACGACGATGAGCACCATCGGCACGCCGAGCCGCTGCCCGATCCCGAGGGCCAGGAGCACCCCCGCCACCAGGCCGAGGGTCAGCATAAGGACCTCCATGGCGCGCGCCCCGGCCGTCACGTAGTAGCCGTCCATCGCGTCCTGCGCCGCCCCCACCACGCCGACGCCGGCAAGCAGCATGACGATCCCGGCCGACACGATCACCGACGGCGTGGCGTCGGCCAGCCAGGGGATGCCGCGCGCCCGACCGGCCATCACTCCCAGCGCGATCGCCGTCGGTACGGCCCCGCCGAGGGCCCGGCCGAAGAACGCCGGCGCCCCGCGACGCGACGCCGCCAGCTGCACCCGGTCGGCCAGCATCGAGCTGATCGCGGTCAGCGCGACGGTCACCGCGGTCGCGCCGAACAGCACCGCCAGCGCCGCGCCGAAGACGCCTCCCGCGAGCGTGACCACGCCGCGTCGGTAGGGCCGGGGCCGCCGCATGATCGCGTCGAACCGGGCGCGGGCCTCCGCCACCGGCGGCGTGTCCTCCGTGAGGTCGGTGACGAGGTCTTGGATCCGGGCCAACCGGTCGAAGTCCGCCCCTCGGGTCCCGACGGTGCGCATGATCGTGATCGGGTCCCGGTCGGCCCCGCCGTGGGCGGAGAGCACCACGAACGCGAACGTCACGTCGACGTGCACGCCCCGTAACCCGTACGCCCTCGTCAGCTGCAGCGCGGTCGCGGTGACGTCGGCCGCGGAGAACCCGGTCGCGAGGGTCGCCTCGGCGACCCGTGCCGCGAGGTCGAGAACCTGGCGGGCGCGCGGCGCCTCGATCACCTGGGTGCCGCTGGAGACTCCGAGCGCCCAGGTCGGCGGCGACGTGTCCTCCACCGCACGGCGCAGGCGTGATTCGAGCTGCCGTCGCGCGCGGGCCAGCAGGACCGCGGGAGGCGGGTTGGGCGTCCGCAAGGCGTCCTTGACGGTACGGGCGGCGCCCGCCGGGTGGGCGTCCCACGACCGCTTCGCGGACACGACCGGCTCGTCCGGCCACGCCGGGTTGACCCGCCAGGCGGGCTCCTCGACCCAGCCGCGCCCCGCGTCTAACCGTTCGTCCCCTGCGCCGCGTTCGCGCTGAACCATGCTGACCCGCCCTCGCTTTCGTCCGCGTCCACTCTCCCCGAGACGCGCTGCGAGGGGCAGGGGCGCCCATGTCCTGGGCGATCGCCGCGTACGCCACCGCCGGGGCGTCGGCGACAATGAGCCGGTGAGCGAGAAGCAGCCGAAGGCGGAGCACCGCGGGATCCCCATCACCGACGAGTTCCGCGCGTTCGTCAAAACCGGCTGGGCGACGGCCGACACTCGGCTGCCCGACGCGGCGGAGGCGGCGCCGTTCGCGGCGGCCCGCCGGGAGGCGCTGTCCCGGGCGTTCCCCGGCGAGCGACTGGTCATCCCAGCCGGTGGCCTGAAGGTCCGCAGCAACGACACGGACTACGTTTTCCGCCCGCACAGCGCGTTCGCGCACCTCACCGGCCTCGGCGCGGACCGGGAGCCCGACGCCGTGCTTGTCCTGGAGCCGCGGGACGACGGGGGCCACGACGCGCGGCTCTACCTGCGCCCCCCGAGCGGGCGCGACAGCGACGAATTCTTCACCGACAGCCGGTACGGGGAGTTCTGGGTCGGCCCTCGCCCCAGCCTGGCGGCCGTCGCCGCGGAGCTGGGCATCGAGACCGTGGACCTGGACCTCTTCGAGAACGAGGTGGCCAAGGACGTCGGCGCGGTGCAAATCCGGGTGATTCCCGACGCCGACCCCGCCGTGTTGGCCGTCATCGAGGCGGCCCGGGCCACCGTCGAACAGGTCGCCGAGACCTCCGCGACGGAGGCTCCCCGCCTCGTCACCCAGGAGCAGGTGGCCGCCCAGGCGTCGACGGTCCAGGGACCGTTGAAGTCGAAGGGCGCGGACCAGTCGCTCAGCCAAGACCAGTCGCTCAGCCAGGAGCAGGACCAGAGCGAGGGCGAGGAGGAGGAAGAGGAGGAGGACAGCCCCGACGTGCAGCTGGCCCGGTTCGCCTCGGTGTTGCGGATGCGCAAGGACACCTGGGAGGTCGCCCAGATGCGCCAGGCGTGCGCCGCCACCGCCCAGGCGTTCGAGGAGGTCGTGGCCGCCATCCCGGAGGCCATCGCGCGCGGTCGCGGGGAACGGTGGATCGAGGGCACCTTCCACCGGGCGGCCCGACACGCGGGCAACGGCGTCGGGTACGACTCGATCTGCGCCGCCGCCGATCACGCGAACACGCTGCACTGGATCCGCAACACCGGCGACATCCACGACGGCGACCTGGTCCTCATCGACGCCGGCATCGAGCTGGAGTCGCTGTTCACCGCCGACATCACGCGCACCCTGCCCGCGAGCGGCACCTTCACGCCCACGCAGCGGAGGGTGTACGAGGCCGTCCTGGCGGCGCAGGAGGCGGGCATCGCGGCCGCCCGGCCCGGGTCGAAGTTCAAGGACGTGCACGCCGCAGCGATTCGGGTGATCGCGCAGCACCTGTACGAGTGGGGGCTGCTGCCCGAGGGCGTCGACGTCGAGGCGTCCCTGGACAAGGAGGGCGGCCAGTGGCACCGCCGCTGGATGGTCCACGGCACCAGCCACCACCTGGGCATCGACGTCCACGACTGCTCGCTGGCGCTGCGCGAGGACTACATGGACGCCGATCTGGTGGCCGGCATGGTCCTGACGGTCGAGCCGGGCCTGTACTTCAAGGCGGACGACCTGCTGGTCCCCGAGGAACTGCGCGGGATCGGCGTGCGCATCGAGGACGACATCCTGATCACCGAGGAGGGCTGCGAGGTGCTCTCGCCGCACCTGCCGAGGGAACCCGAAGCGGTGGAGGCCTGGATGGCCGCTATCTGGGAACGGCGCCACGCGATGCACCCCCGTTGATAGCCTGAGTCGCATCACTCATCGGATCTGCGAATACCCGCAGAGCGGGTACGGGAGGCGCCGTGCTGTCCAGTCCAGGGTCCCCATCGGGGGAGGGCCTGCAGCGGCCGGCGGCGCACCCCCCTGAGTCGACAGCAGGCGAGCCGATCGGGACGGGCGCGGACGAATCCGCGTCCCCCGCGGCCACCTGGGATGCCGGGGACATGGGCTGCGGGGAGTTGATCGTGCTGCTCCGCGGTCGCGTCCGCGCCCTGAAGCCCGGCGAGATCCTCGAGCTCATCGCCCTCGATACCGGGGCGATCGAGGACATCCCCGCCTGGTGTCGGCTCACCGGCCACGCGCTCGCGCACGCCGAACACCCGCGTTATCTGATCCGCCGGAAGGAAGGCTGACCCGCCATGGGCTCGTTCTGCGTCTCGAT
>JBDIAS010000185.1:0-5553 GCA_039812465.1 Austwickia sp.
GTGCGCCGCCGCTGCTCGGTCACGTCGGCGGCGATCACGACGGCCGCGGGGTTGTCCGCGAGGCGTAGGGGGTAGGCCTGGACCGAGACGACACGTTCAGCGCAGCCGGCGTCGCCCGTCTCGACGACGACCGGCCCCACGGTGCCCGCCGTCGCGGTGCGCGGCTCGATGACCACGTCGACGCCGCCCACGTCATCCCCCGCCAGCGCGGCGCGCACCGGACGGTGGCCGCACTCCCCGGAGAGATCGACGAGGCGGGGACCCGCCTCCCACAGGTACCTCGACGCGATGTTCTGGCGCGCCACCCGCCCCTGCGCGTCGACGACCACCACCGCCTCCGGCATGGCGTCCAGAACCGCGCCCAGCAGTCGCGCTTGGTCGGCGGACTGCTGCGCTTGCGCCCGGACCCGCGCGAGGAGGCGGCGCCGCTCCAGGGTGCCCAGTGAGAGCATCATGGCCATCACGCAGACGAACAGCACGAGGCCGTACGTCATCGCGACGCGCGCGCCCGGTGTGCCTGCCACGAAGGGCCCGGACCCCGCCGTGGAGGCCACCATGACCGGCAAGGTCACGATCTGCAGGAAGATCGACGTCTGGCGGACGCTCAGCACCGAGGCCGCCCACATCACGATCGGGACGACCACCAAGGCGAACGAGTACTGCGGTCCAGACGCCCCGATAAGGAGCAGATCCGCAGCCAGGCCCCCGCACACGGCCAGGGTCAGCCTCCAGTCCCGGCGGGGGACGTCGTCGGGATCGGGGGGTGCCGAGAAGAGGATGACGCAGCCCGCGAGCCCGTAGATCACCAGCGTGTTGCGCAGGACGATGAACGGCAGCGCCGCCCAGGGCAGCGCGCCGGTGACGGCCACAGACACGGCGATCACCGCGGCGGACAGCAGCGAGGACGAGGAGGCGGCGGCGAGCAGCGACATGCTGGTACGCAAGGAGTCGAGACCCCACAGGGAGCGCCCCCGCCGTAGCCGCTTGAACAGGCACGCGCCGAAGAGCGCTTGGATGGTGTCCCCGAGGACCCAGAGGGCGACCGCCGACCACGCCGCCCCGTCCTGCGGCCACAGCACGACGGCCGCCGCGTGACCCGCTGCCTGCGACGCGAGCAGGGTGACCACCCACAGAGAGATCCGCTGCGGCTGTCGCGGCCCGGAGCAGGACTGGTGCCCGAGTGAAAGGAGGAACGCGAGCCCGACGCTGACCCAGCAAATGCTCAGACCGGTGCCGGGCAGGAGAATGCCGCGCCCGATCAGGACGGTGGCGAAGAGCAGGGCCGCCGGAACCACGAACGACGCGACCGGGGCACGCGCCGGGTCGAAGGCAGCGAACAGCGGGGCCTGCCGTGCGGCGATCGCCGCGGCCCGCGTGTCTGCGCCGGTCGGCAGGCCCGCCGAACCGCACCGCTCACTGACTCTCACGCACGAAAGATCGACCTGGCCTGGCGGCCTCGCACGGTGCCGAAATGAGACCTAACTCACAACGCCATCGCCTTCACTGCTCACGCCCGGGTGCTCGTTGTGGCCCGCATCGAATCCGACTACTGCCCCAAGCGGACCCAATCCGCCCCCCGGCGACGAACGGGGAGCGCTCCGCGGCGCCCGGACAGCGCCTTAACTATCACGGTTTAATAAACCAACCTCTAGAGATCGCAAAGTCTTGCCCTGTGGACGGTCAAGCTCGCGGAACATCCCCCCTACAGGATGGGCCACATGCGGCTGAGGATGCGCTCGCCCACGCGCGGAAGCCACCCGCGGGCCTGCCACTCCTCCAGCGTGAGCTGTCGGCAGTTCGACAGGTCCGATCCGAACACGTCCTCCATGTGCTGGGCCTGCTCGTCGCTGTAGAGCTCGAGGTTCACTTCGTAGTTGCCGATCAGGCTCAGCCGGTCGATGTTCGCGGTGCCGACCGTCGACCACCGACCGTCGACCGTGGCCGTCTTCGCGTGCACCATCGCGTCGCGGAAGAGCCAGATCGTCACGCCCCCCGCGAGGAGCGTGCTGTAGTACGCGCGCGCGGCCCAGTCCGCGACGATGTGGTTGCTGTACTCCGGTACGAGAATCCGTACGTCCACCCCGCGCCGCGCCGCCAGCAGCAGCGACCTGAGGATGTCCTGGTCCGGCAGGAAGTACGCCTGTGTGATGTACACGTGCTCGGTGGCCCGGTCGATCGCGTCCAGGTAGAGGCCCCGGACGGGGAAGAGCATCCGATTGGGGGCGTTGCGGGCTGCCCGGATCCGGGCGTCCCAGGCGCGCGCCCCGCGGTCGGCCAGCTCGGGCAGCGTGTCGCCGCGGTGCTCGTTCCAGAAGTCGACGAACGCGTTCTCGATCTCCCAGACGGCGGGCCCCTCGACGCGCAGGTGGGTATCCCGCCAGTCCGTGGCATACCGGGAGCCGATGTTGTAGCCGCCGATGAACCCGATGTCGTGGTCCACGACGAGGAGCTTGCGGTGGTCTCGGCCCGAATACCGGATGCCGGGCCGCAGCATCCCCAGCCGAAACACCGGGTAGCGATACACGTGCAGGGTGGCCGGGAAGTCGAAGAACCGCGGCTCGACGACGAGGTTCGCGAAGTGGTCGTAGACCACATAGACGTCCACGCCGCGCGCCGCGGCCGCGATCAGCTCGGCCTTGAACGCCTCCCCGACCTCGTCCGCCTTCCAGATGAACGTCTCGAAGAAGATCGTCCGGCGCGCCGAGCGGATCGCGATCAGCATGTCGGCGTACAGGTCCACCCCGTACGTGTAGGTGGTGACGTGCGATCCAGCGACATCCACGGTGGCGGGCGGGGTGCGGGGGAAGCGGTTCCCGGGGGGCGTGCGGCGCTTGCGGAGCTCGTCGATGCCGATCACGGTGGCCGCCGCGCCGACGTGGAGCCCCCCGAACAGCGCGAGCGACCACCCCGCGACGCGCAGTGCAGCCCGCCGGTCCGGACGGAGTCCCTCGCGCATACCGCCGAGGCTACCCCGCGCGTCAGGCCCGACCCCCGGGCCGAGCCCGCAGCGCGGCCGCGCGTCAGGCCGCCAGCGCGGCGGTGACCAGGCGCTCCACCCGGGACAGGACGGCCGCTTCGACCGCGGACCGGCGGTCCCGGGCCCCGTCGACGCCGAGCTCCCCGGCCAGCTCCTCGACCTGCGCCTGGGGCAGCTGGTGGACCAGCCCGACCACCGCGCGTCCGACGTCGTCAGCGACGTCGGACCACGAGGCAGCGGACGCCCCGCGCTCCTGGGCGGCGCTCACCCCGTCCACCGCGGCTACCAGCGCAGGCACCATCACGTCACTCAGCATCGGTCTGTCCCCTCGTCGCCCGTCGATCCCCCGTCGCGCCCACTCCCCAACGTCACGGAGCGACGGGTTGAACGTATGTTCTGGTCGGTCGTTCCAGTGTGCGGCTTCGAGTGGAATATGCCAAGCGATACCTGAAGGCTCTTGGGTCTCAACGAGATCCATAGGAGGTCAGGGACTATGACTTGCCGGGACTGTGGCTTGTTGGGGCCTACGACTTCTGCGTGGAACTACGAAGGGGCAGTACGCGGATCCGCGGTGGAGCTGACGGTGAGGGTCACCGGGCCGGCCAGACCGGCGAGCAGGCCGCCGCCGAGGGGCAGATCGACCGTCCCGGTCAGGCTCACCTCCGCCGCGGGCGCAGCGCCCGGGAGGGCGTCCGCGGGCGCCCGCACCCCGGCCCGCTCCAGCCGCCAGGCCGAGACGTTCGCCGGTAGCGGCGTGGCCGCGAGGTACCGCGCGACGCTCTCGTGCACCGCCTCGTCGGTGAGGGGGAGGCCTCCGCGCACGCCGGTCGCGTAGAGCTCGGCATCCCGGACCGCGTCCGCGGCGTCCAGGGCGGCGGCATCCGCCACGTCGTAGAGGCGGATGCGCGCGACCTGGACCGCGGTGACGTTGACAATCCCGACCACGAGCGTCAGCGCGAGCACGCACGCGCCGAGGATCAGCAGGCCGATCTGTCCGTCCTCGCGTTCGCCCGGCAGGCCGCATGCCGATGCCGACGCTGATGCCGATGCCGATGCCGACGCTGATGCCGATGCCGATGCCGATGCCGATGCCGATGCCGATGCCGATGCCGATGCCGATGCCGATGCCGATGCCGATGCGACATCCTGCCAGGGCACGGCCACGTCATCGGGTGCGGACACGGCCACCTCATCGGGCGCGGGCACGGTCACCTCACCGCTCCCGGAACCGCGCGACGCTCATCCCGTGCGTCGCCTCGACGGCGATGGTCGCGGGCCACGCGGTCGCGAGGAACGCGGGCACGCCGGGCAGGGCCACCTCCAGACGCGCTTGCGCGTCGATCCGCGCGTCCGGCGTGAGGCACGGGTCGGCGGCGCACCGGAGCGTGATGCCGCCGGGCTCGAAGCCGTGGTCCTCGAAGGACAAAGCGGCCGCCATCTCCGAACGTCCCTGCAGATCGGCCCCGACGGGAGCGGTCACCGCGGCGCGCGCGGCCTCGCGGGCCGCGGCGGTCACCGCGTAGGTCCCGGCCTGGACGCGTGCGACCGCGAGGATCAGGTAGATCACGGGCAGCAGCACCAGGACCGTGAGGACGACGAACTCGACGACCGCCCCGCCGCTCTCCCGCCCCGGGGTCAGCCCCGGGGGCCGTCCGGAAGTGAGCCCGGAAGTGAGCTCGGTAGTGAGGTCGGGGGTGGGCTCGGAGCCCGGGCGGCGGCGCGGCCGCAGCCCTGTGCGCGTCATCGCTGCACCTCGGCGAAGGCCCGGCCGCGAGCGCTCACCGTATCGGGTGGCCCCCACCAGGCGAGGACGGGCAGCGCGGCGCTCACCCGCACCTCCACGGTCGCGACGCCGGCCTCGGCGCGGCGCTCGGCGCCCACCTCGACGGCCAACGAGCCGGGCAGCGACTCGGAGATCAGGGTCCGGGTTCGCTCGGCGCCACGTTCGGGCGTCGACCCCGCCCGCGCGCCGACGCGTGCGCCCTCCCCCGCGCACCAGACCAGCGTGTTGCGCACGTGCAGCGCCAGGGCCAGCTGCAGAAGGCCAGCGAGGATGAGCACGATCAGCACCGAGAGCAGGACGAAGTCGACGACGGCCGAGCCGCGGTCCGCGCTGCGAACCTGACCGGCCGGGCGCGCCGCACTCACCGCGTGGGGCCGGTGACCGCGGCGAGCGCCGTCGTGAAGAGCTCCCGGAGCTGCTCGCCCGCCACCGCCCAGAGCATCGTGACCAGTCCGGCGGTCATGAGCGTGATCAGCACCCACCCCGGCACGTCGCCGCGTTCCCGTCGGTCGCGGTCCGCCGACCGACCACCGCGTCCCGCGGCGGTGCTGAGTAGGAGTGCGGCGACCACGGCGCAGAGCCGCCACGCGGCCAGTGACAGGGGCGCCCGCAGCTCCGGCCCGGCCTCAGGGTCGACGCCCGACGCGGCGGGCGCTGGCGTGGAGGGCGCGGGGGGTCCTGGCCGTGGTGTCATGGCTGCTCCTTCGGTGTGGGGGTCCGTCGGTGTGGGTGGATCGGTCAGTGTGGGTGGATCGGTCGGTGCGGGTGGATCGGTCGGTGCGGGTGGATCGGT
>JBDIAS010000186.1:0-5335 GCA_039812465.1 Austwickia sp.
CACCAACCATGAGCGCGACCGCACCCTGGTTGGTATTTGATCAGACAGAATGCCGGATTGAGTCAGACACACCTCAGGGTTTGCCGCCCGTGGGCGGGATCGGTACGCGTTTGCCCCGGTGCCGGTGGGAGTTTCCCGCCCGTGGGCGGGAAACGTCCATCGCGGAACCTCTCACGACGAGCGGACCGTGATGTCGCTCCCGCCGGCGGGCACCTCGGGCAGGGGTTTCGGACCCGGCGGGTAGGCTGGCGGCGCCCCTCACGCCCTTGGTCGATCGGAGCGCCATGTCCACGCCCGCCAGCCCCCAAAGCAGCCCTGACCTCGCAGTTTCTCGCACGGGCGGCACACACGGCGCGGGCGGCACACACGGCGCGGACGCGGACGGTCGGAGGCCGGTGCGTCGGGCGCTGGTCAGCGTGTACGACAAGACCGGCCTCGTCGACCTCTGCCGGGCGTTGGCCGACGCGGGCGTCGAGCTGGTGTCGACCGGTGGCTCCGCCGCGGCCATCGCCGACGCGGGGCTGGCGGTCACCAAGGTCGAGGACCTGACCGGGTTCCCGGAGTGCCTGGAGGGTCGTGTCAAGACGCTGCACCCCGCGGTGCACGCGGGGCTGCTGGCCGACACGCGCAAACCTGACCATGTGGCTCAGCTCGAGAGTCTGGGGATCGCCGCGTTCGAGCTGGTCGTGAGCAACCTCTACCCGTTCACCCATACGGTCGCGTCCGGCGCTGGCCCGGACGAGTGCGTCGAGCAGATCGACATCGGCGGGCCGTCGATGGTGCGGGCCGCCGCTAAGAACCACCCGAGCGTCGCGATCCTCACGTCGCCGGACCAGTACGCCGAGGCGCTCGACGCCGTCCGCGCCGGCGGATTCACCCTGGCCCAGCGCAAGGCTCTCGCCGCGGCCGCGTTCGTCCACACCGCTACCTACGACATCGCCGTCGCCTCGTGGATGGGCTCCGTCCTGGTCGACAGTTCGGTCGTGGACGGCGAGAGCACCGGCTTCCCGGCGTGGATGGGCGGCAGCTACACGCGGCTGCACACGCTGCGGTACGGCGAGAACCCGCACCAGGCAGCAGCCCTGTACGAGGGATCGCTGGGCCGCCCGGGTCTGGCCCAGGCCACCCAACTGCACGGCAAGGCCATGAGCTACAACAACTACCTCGACGCCGACGCGGCGCGCCGGGCCGCGTACGACCACGGCGACCAGCCGACGTGCGCGATCATCAAGCACGCGAACCCGTGCGGGATCGCGGTCGCGACCGAGGCCGAAGGGATCGCGCAGGCGCACCGCAAGGCGCACGAGTGCGACCCGCTGAGCGCGTTCGGCGGCGTCATCGCGACGAACCGCGAGGTCACCGCCGAAATGGCGGAAACGGTGAAGGACATCTTCACCGAGGTGGTGGTCGCGCCCGGCTACCAGCCTGAGGCCCTGCAGATCCTGTCCGCGAAGAAGAACATCCGCCTGCTGCAGTGTGAGCCGCCCGCGCGCGGCGGCGTCGAAACCCGCTCGATCAGCGGCGGCCTGCTCGTGCAGCAGGTCGACCTGCTCAACGCGGTCGTGGAGGCCTCGGCCGACGACAAGCCGACCGCCGGGCACGGGGACGACTTCGCCCGCTGGACGCTGGTCGCGGGGGAGGCCGCGGACGACGCGCTGGCCGCGGACCTGCAGTTCGCCTGGCGGGCCGTGCGGGCCACGAAGTCCAACGCCATCCTGCTCGCCCGCGACGGCGCCTCCGTCGGCGTCGGGATGGGGCAGGTCAACCGGGTCGACTCCTGCAAGCTCGCCGCCGCCCGCGCCGGGCAGGAGCGGGCGGCCGGCGCGGTGGCCGCGTCGGACGCGTTCTTCCCGTTCGACGACGGGCCGCAGGTGCTCATCGACGCGGGCGTCCGCGCGATCGTCGCCCCGGGCGGTTCGATCCGCGACCAGGACACGATCGACCTGTGCTGTGAGCGGGGGGTCACGCTCTACTTCACGGGTACGCGGCACTTCGCCCACTGATCGCGACCGAAGATCGGTGAACGCTCATGTCGAGGCCGACCACAGGCGGGCCACCTGGCTGAACGTCCTGGCCGGCGTGCTGATGCTCATCGGCGGCGTCGTGATCGCCGTCCAGTCCCGCGCCAACGGATCCCTCAACCTGATCACCGGGGACCCGATCGTGACCGCGATCCTCAGCACTGGGTCGGGGTGGGTCGGCCTGTGCCTGATGCTGGGCAAGCGCCGGTCGCGGGCCGCGTTCGGCAAGCTGGCGGAGGCGCTGCGCGGCCGGTCGATGCCGTGGTGGATGATCACCGGCGGATCGTTCGGGGCGCTGGTCGTCACGACCCAGGCGTTCGCGGTGCCGATCGCCGGCGTGGCGCTCGTGACGATCTGCGTGGTCGCGGGCCAGACCACGACCGCGATCGTGGTCGACCGGCTCGGGATTGGCCCGGCAGGGGTGCAGCCGGTTAGCCGCGCCCGGATCGCCTCGGCCGCGCTGGCGCTGGTCGGCGTCGGCATCGCGGTCGGGCCGCGGGTAACCGGCGGCGGGACGCACCTGGTGTTGCCGCTGGCGCTGGCCTTGACGGTGGGGGCGCTCCTGGCGTTCCAGGCCGCGATGAACGGCCAGGTCAACCGGGTCGGCGGCAGCGCCGCGACCACGACGTGGATCAACTTCGCCTGGGCCCTGCTGATCGTCTGCGTCATCGAGGCCGTCCGCCTGGCGCAGGGCGTGGCGTGGCCGGAGTTCACGCTGCTGGCGGATCCCTGGTGGGCGTGGACGGGCGGCATCCTGGGCGCCGCGTACGTCGCCCTCATCGCCATCTGCGTCGCCCGCCTCGGCGTCCTGCTGGTCACCCTGCTGTCGGTGACCGGCCAGCTGTTCGGCGCGCTGGTGCTCGACCTGCTCGACCCGACCCTCCGCCACCTGGTGACGTCGAGCACGGTCACCGGCGTCGTGTTGACGCTGCTCGCCTCGTTCGGCGCCGCCCTGGCCGCCAACCGGGCGAGGGCGGCGGCCCGTGCCCGCGCGCTCGCCGGCCCCGGCGTCTGAGGGGTGGCGTTGGGGTGGCGTTCGAGTGGTGGCCTGGATCGGCGTCTGAGTGGTGGCATAGGTCGGCGTCTGACGTGGGCAACGTCGCGCCTCGACCGCGAGGCGCCCCCCCGCCGGACATCACCGTACGTTGACTCACCTGGGTGCGGGGTGACTCACTCGTACGAGGTGAGTCGTCCCTCCCTGAGGTAGGTCACCCTGTGGTGATGTCACCCTGTGGTGATGTCACCCGGGGCCGCGTCTCTTCGCCCAGCCCACTCGTGAGCGAACCCGCCGCGCAACCCGGCCCGCCGAACCATCCGGGCTCGGACCTGGCAGGATCGTCCCCATGAGCGCGCGCGTCCTCGACGGCAAGGCCACACTCGCCACCATCAAGCAGGAGCTGACGGGTCGGGTGGCCGCGCTCGCCGAGCGGGGGATCGTCCCGGGGCTCGGGACCGTGCTGGTCGGGGACGACCCCGGCAGCGCATGGTACGTGGGCGCCAAGCACAAGGACTGCGCCGAGATCGGCGTCCGCAGCATCCGTCGCGACCTGCCCGCCACGGCCTCGCTGGAGGAGGTCTTCGCCGTCGTCGACGAGCTCAACGCCGACCCGGCCTGCACGGGCTTCCTCGTGCAGCAGCCCACGGGGCTCGACGAGTTCGCCATCCTGTCGCGGGTCGACCCGGCGAAAGACATCGACGGGCTGCACCCGTACAACCTCGGCTGCCTGGTCATGAACCGCGCCGCGCCTCTGCCCTGCACGCCGGTCGGCATCGTGGAGCTGCTGCGCCGGTACGACGTACCCCTCGCGGGCGCCCACGTCGTCGTCGTCGGGCGAGGCCTCACCGTGGGGCGGCCCCTCGGCCTCATCCTGACCCGCAGGTCCGAGAACGCCACCGTCACCCTCTGCCACACGGGGACGAAGGACCTGGCCGCCCAGACGCGTCAGGCCGACATCGTCGTCGCCGCCGCCGGAGTGCCGGGCATCATCACCGCCGACATGGTCAAGCCGGGCGCCGCCGTGCTCGACGTCGGCGTGTCTCGCGTGGACGGCAAGATCGCCGGCGACGTCGCCGCCGAGGTGGCGCAGGTGGCGGGCTGGGTCGCGCCCAATCCCGGCGGCGTCGGCCCGATGACCCGCGGGATGCTGCTGCGCAACGTGGTCGAGGCGGCCGAGCGGGCGGCGGGGATCGCCTGAGGGCGGGGACATGACCGGGCTCCCCCTGCGCTCCCGGGCCCTCGGCCTGTGGTTTCCGCCCGCAGCGCTGCTGTTGGTGGGGTGGCTGGTCGTGGTCGCGGCGGGCCGGGCGCTCGTGGGGGGCATCGTGATGGCGTCCGCGTTCGCGCTGGCCGGAGCGCTGCGCGCCTGGCTCCCGGAGGCGCGGGCAGGCGGGTTGTACGTGCGCTCGCGACGGGTCGATGTGGCGCTGTACGTGGTGACGGCGGCGATCGTACTGCTCGCGTTCGTGGCGGTGGACCTGCGCCCGCGCGGCTGAGGACCCGCCGAACGCCCTCGCCGCCGACGCCCCCGCTGAAGACCTCGTCGCCGACGCCCCGCTGCACGGCGAAGGGCCGCCACCTCACGTCGAGGTGACGGCCCTTGCCTGGCGGCCAGTCAGGGATGACGCAGCCGGCTGGATCCGCGGAGGGGTCAGATCAGGCCGAGCTGCTTGACTGCGTCGCGCTCTTCGACGAGCTCAGCGACGGACGCGTCGATCTTGGCGCGCGAGAAGTCGTCGATGTCCAAGCCCTGGACGATCTCCCAGTCACCCTTCTTCGTGGTCACGGGGAAGGAGCTGATGATGCCCTCGGCCACTCCGTACGAACCGTCGGACACGACGGCCATCGACACCCAGTCCTTCTTCGCGGACCCCTGCAGCCAGTCGCGGGCGGCGTCGATGGTCGCGGACGCCGCGGAGGCGGCCGAGGACGCGCCGCGGGCCTCGATGATGGCGGCGCCGCGCTTGGCGACGGTCGGGATGAAGTAGTTTTCCAGCCAGTCCTGGTCGCCCACAGCCTTCGCGGCGTTCTTGCCGGAGACCTCGGCGTGGAAGAGGTCGGGGTACTGCGTCGCCGAGTGGTTGCCCCAGATCGTCATCTTGGTGATCTCGGTGACCGGCACGCCGAGCTTCGTGGCGAGCTGGCTGATCGCGCGGTTGTGGTCCAGGCGGGTCAGCGCCGAGAAGCGCTCCTTGGGGATGTCGGGCGCGTTGGTCATCGCGATCAGCGCGTTGGTGTTAGCCGGGTTGCCGGTGACGCCGATGCGGATGTCGGAGGCGGCGTGGTCGTTGAGGGCCTTGCCCTGGCCGGTGAAGAT
>JBDIAS010000187.1:0-5306 GCA_039812465.1 Austwickia sp.
ACCGCGAGGCCCAACCCGGCGAGCAGCACCGGCAAGGCGCGCCGCGCGTCCGCGTCGGCGGTCGGGGCCATCCGAGTGCGCAGGATGGTTGGCCAGAACGTGACGACGGTCCCGGCGACGACAAGCCCCACCCACCCGAGCAGGTTGGTCGCGGAGTGCGCCACGAGGATGCGGCCCGGCCAGTCCCCGCCCGGCGCGCGCGCCGACCACGCCCCGAGCCCGGCGCCAACCGGCAGGCAGGCGGCCGACGCCACGTAGTAGCGCACCAGCGGCCGGAACCGGGTCGGCAGCGCCCTGCGCATGGCGCCGACCAGCACGGCCCCGTGCCACGCCACGGCGGCCCCCACCACGATCGCGCCCGCGAGGACAGCCCACCACCAGCCCGTCGGCATGCCGGCGACCACGAGGACGACCCCGGACGCCAGCAAACCGAACCGCCGGTTCGCGGAACGACGGGAGCCCTCCGTCGTACCGATCCGCAGCAGCGTCCACGTGAAGTGCTCGCTCCACACCACCACCGCATGGGTGAGCGCCCCCAGGAGCAGTAGGTGCACCATGAGCCACCGGGACTCGGGGACGAACGGGTGCACCACGGTCATCACCAGCGCCGCAAGGAGCCACACGACGGCGGGCAGGTCCCGCAGCGGCCACAGCCCGCGGACGGTCATCTCGATCCCTCGTTTCCAGCGCTACGTGGCTTCTTCGCGGTCGCGACCCGCCACACCGTGACGACCAGGAACGCCAGGATGGCGAGCACGTTGAGCACCGCGCCGACCTGCCAGGGTCCCCGCAGGCCGAGGGCGTCGCCCAGGCCGAGCCGGACCAGCAGCCCGGCGTGCAGGAGGGCGGGCGGCAGCCACATCGCCGGGTGGTACGGCAGCGGGCGCGCGATCACCGCCGGCACGATGATCGGCGCGTGGGCGAAGACCATGGACATGGCGAACCCCAGGAAGGTGGCGTGAAGCAGCGCGTCGTACGCCTCGCCCTGTCGGACGACCCCGTGGCGGACCAACAGCACCGCGGCGATCGCGAGCCAGACGTACCCGGCCAGGATGCCCGCCGCGCTGAAGCGGGTCAGCCCGGTCGTTCGTACGGTCCGGCGTGCGATGTCGTGCTGGGCCAGCCACGCGAGGAGCGCCAGGAGCACGACGCCGAGCGCGACCCCGCCGGCCTGCGCGTGCAGCATCGCCAGGGTCGCGGCACCGACGAGGGCGCCGGTGAACAGGAGCAGAGTGCGCCGGGCGGTGGGCGGCATCGCGATCGCGGCGAGCTCGACGCGCTCCGCGGCGATCGTCAGCACGATGAACACGACCAGCCACGGCAGGATCCCGGCGGCGCCGAGGCGCGGCCAGAGCGCGGCGGCGGTCAGCGCCGCGGCGGCGCCCACGCCCTCTGACAGCACGACGGCGTCGCCGGAGCGGGTGAACAGCGCCGCGTACACGGCTACGAACACGAGCGTGCCGTTGACCAGCGCCACCCACCCGACCGCCGCGGGGGCGGGCGACACGAGGAGCAGGCCTCCGAGCGCGAGCAGCAGCGGGGCGGCGTACCCCCACCGGGCCCGCAGGGCGACGGCGCGTTCCAGGGAGATCACGCTGCCGAGGAAACCGAGCACCATCAGCGGGCCGTGCAGGTCCGCGAGCGTCGACCACCCTCCGGCGGGGACGCCGGCGAGCAGCAGGGCCGCGTCGAGGCCGAGCAGGAGGCAGGCCCCCGCGGGGAGGAGTAGGAGTGGACGCGCGCCACGCCGGGGCCGGGGAGGGCTGGCCTCCCCGGCCCGGGCCTGACCGCGCGGCCCCGGCGCCGGCCGCCCGGACGAGACCTGCTCGTCCGGGCGGCCGACGGGGACGTCGACCGGGTGAGGGTCAGCCACCAGCGGGCCCCCGCGGGGTGCCGTCACCGGGCCGGTCGTCGCGGCCGTCGTCGCGTCGGTCGTCGACGGCGACTCCGCCGCGAGCCTCCACGGCTGCGGCCTCGGCGGCCTCGGCTGCCTCGGCGCGCTCCGAGGGGGTGTCGCCCTCGGCCCAGACCGTGCCGATCGTGGTCCTGCGGCCGTCCTTCTTGAGCGAGTGGCCCGTGAGGAGGCCGATCATGAAGACGCCGATGGCGAGGGCGCCGATCGCGAAGATCGTGTCGCCCGGCACGCGCATCCAGCGCCAGAAGTCCATCACCGGCGTGTCCATGAACTCGCTGCTCCGGGCGTACCACAGGCCCTCGGTGATGGACGCCCACGCCTGGCCGAGCCCGACGGGGAGAAGGCTCAGCAGGGCCATGGCCAGCAGGCCGCCGTTGAGCAGCCAGAAGCCCCACTTGATCGGCCTCTCATCCCACTCCCGCCCCGGCATGAGCGAGCGGACGCAGAAGAGCATGAGGCCGATGCCGAGCATCCCGTACACACCGAACAGCGCGGTGTGGCCGTGCAGCGGCGTGAGGTTCAGTCCCTGCACGTAGTACAGGGAGATCGGTGGGTTGATCAGGAACCCGAAGATCCCGGCGCCGAGCATGTTCCAGAACGAGACCGAGATGAAGAAGTAGATCGCCCACTTATAACCACCCACCCAGCGGCGCACCTCCAGCAACCGCAGGTGCCGGAATGCCTCGAAGCCCATGAGGGCCAGCGGGACGACCTCGAGTGCGCTGAACGTGGCGCTGAACGCCATGACGCCCTCGGGGCTGCCGGAGAAGTAGAGGTGGTGCCCGGTGCCGATGATCCCGCCGAGCAGGAAGATGACCGTGGCCGCCAGGGTGGCCGTCGTCGCCGTCGCCACCCGGATGAGGCCGAGGCGGCTGAACAGGAACGCGATGACGACGGTCGCGAAGACCTCGAAGAAGCCCTCCACCCACAGGTGCACGACCCACCAGCGCCAGTACGTGGCGATGGACAGGTGGTTGCCGTGGTTGGCGCCGAAGGCCGCGCCGAAGAAACCGGCGATCGCGATGCAGCTGACCAGCAGCATGATGACGAGCGAGCGCTGGTCACCGCCCGCGAGCGGGGCCCGGTCGGTGGCGCCGATCGTGCCACCGACCCTCGCTCGCTTGAGGGCGGGAGCCATGCCGCGCCACATGAGGACGAGCCAGAGGATCAGGCCGATCATGAGTCCGATCTGCCAGAACCGGGCCAGGTCGAGGTATTCCCACCCGGTCGTGCCGAACCAGAACGACAGGGTGCTGCCATAGCCCATCTCGCCGCGGATGCTCAGCCACTGGCCGATCATCGAGCCGCCGACCACGAAGATCAGCGCGCCGAACAAGAAGTTGACACCGAACCGCTGGTACTTGGGCTCCTCGCCGCCGACCGCCGGGGCCACGAACAGGCCCGTGGCGAGCCACGCGGTGGCGATCCAGAAGATGCCGAGCTGGTTGTGCCAGGTGCGCGCGACCGCGTACGGCAGCCACTCGTCGAGCGGGATGCCGTAGAGGCCGCCGCCCTCGACGGCGTAGTGCGCGACGACGATGCCCATCGCGATCTGCAGGACGAACAGCGCGCCGACCACGAAGAAGTACTTGAGTGTGGCCTTCTGAGAGGGTGTCGGCCGGTACCCGAGGAGCGGATCCTCCTCGGGGACGTCGGCCGTTCCGGCCTCGGCCTCCTCGCCGTCGTTGCGGGTGTGGTAGTACACCATTCCCGCGATGCCGCCGAGCAGCATGATGAAGCTCACGAGGCTCCACAGCACGTGGCCGGGGATCGGCACGTTGTCGATCAGCGGCTCGTGGGGCCAGTTCTGGGTGTAGGTGGCGTCCGATCCGGGCCGGTCGGTCGAGGCGGCCCACGAAGTCCACCACCAGAAGTCGGTCATCAGGCGCGCGGCCTCAGGATCCGTGATGGCGCCCCGCGGGATGGCGTATGGCTCGTGGCCGTCCCGGAAGATCTGCTCGTAGTGCGCCTGGCTGTCCTCGTACGCGCGCAGTCGCTCCTCGCTGATCGTGATCGCGCCGCTGGCGGGGTCGTACGTGTTCGTGCGGAGCGAATCCTTGAGGCGGGCCTTGAGCGCGCCTTGGCGCTCAGGGGACAGGGCGTCGTAGTTGGCCGCGCCTTCGGTCCGCGCCCAGCCGTCCAAGAGGTAGACGGCTTCGCGGTGGAGCATGTCGGCGGTCCAGTCGGGGGCGACGTACGCGCCGTGTCCCCAGACCGTTCCGATCTCCTGGCCGCCGATCGACTGCCAGATCCGCTGGCCTTGGACGATGTCGTCGCCGGTCATGACCTGCGCGCCGTTCGTCGTCACGACTGCGGTGGGAATCGGGGGTTTCTCTTGGTCGATGCGTAGGCCCATCCAGAGCAGGACTCCGAAGGAGCCGATGACCACCAGGGCTAGGGCGACCCACCAGCGTCTGTCCCGTCGCGCGATGCGGTGGTCGTCTGGTGGCCTGGGACGTGGGCTCGCGTGGGTGAGGTCTGCGGCTCCCATCGTTCCTCCTTTTATTTTTATATTGATGTGCATAAAATGCCGCATGGCAGCCGGGAACGCAAGCGTTGCGGAGCGCGTTGAACCCTCTTGTGACCGATCGCGCACCAGTCGTCAAGTGCAGGAGTAAGCGATGACGACCGGCGGGGACGGAGCGCGAGTAAGTGCGCACGTGGTGCGCGCGAAGGGCGCCAGGCGTCGGCGCATCGGGGGGACCCGGGCCGCGATCCTGGACTATCTGCGCGCAGCCGCGGCGCCGGTCGGCGTGGCCCAGATCTGTGACGCTTTCGGGCTCAACCACACTGGGGTGCGCCGGCACCTGGCGAACCTGCGCGACGAGGGGCTCGTCGAGCAGCGGTTCGCGCCGCCGTCCGGTCGCGGTCGCCCGACGCTGGAGTTCTTGGCGACGACGGCGGCCCGCCAGAACGGCGATAGCGGCGAGGCCAGGCAGCGGGACCTGATTCGGCTGCTGCTGGAGATGGTGACGACCGGCGAGGACGCGCGGGTGATCGGGCGTCGAGCCGGGGAACGGCTGGCCGCCGAAGTGCGCGCCGTCTCGTCGGACGAACGGGCCCGTACGGTCGCAGCCGCGGCCGCGCAGGTGCCGGGCGGTGACGGTGTCGCGCAGGTGCCGGGCGGTGACGGTGTCGCGCAGGTGCCGGGCGGTGACGCGGTCCCGCTGGAGGAGACGCTGCGCTCGATCGAGACCGCCGCCCGCCGGATGGGCTTCGACCCCGCCCGGCAACTCGGGCCGGACGGCCAAGAGGAGGTCGTGCTGCGGCACTGCCCGTTCGCCGACGGTGCCCTGCTGGCGCCGGAGGTGGTCTGCGAGCTGCACCTCGGGATGGTCGAAGGGGTGGCCGCCTCGATCGGCTCGAACTCGCGGATGGCGTTCGCGTTCGC
>JBDIAS010000188.1:0-5287 GCA_039812465.1 Austwickia sp.
GCGCCGAGGGCTGCGGAGGCCCCCCGCGCGCTCGCCGCCCCGCCGGCCCCGAGGGCGGCGGAGGTCCCCCGCGCGCCCGCCGCGGTAGCCGCGCTGGTGGTGCGCGCGGTGCTGGTGGCGCGCGCGGTCGAGGCGATCGTGCGGGACGCGGCGCTCGACGACGACGCCGAGGTGTGGGCGGCGCCGGCCAGGGACCGGGTGCTGCGCTCGGCGCCGGAGACGACGTCCGCCGCGCGCCTGGTCCGCTGCGTCGCCTCCCGCGGGGGACGGCTCACGGCTTGTACGGGGGAGGGCTCGGCCGCCGACGTCGGGCCGGGAGGCGCCGGAGTGGCCCGGGGGCGCCCGTCCCCCGCGCTCGTGCCCGATCGTCGGCCGCCGCGCCAGCGCGGGCCGCGCCACTGCTGCCGGCCCGCGAGCCCCAACCGGACGAGCAACGCGTGCATCGCGATCGACGCCATCACCAGGGCGGCAGCCTTGATCAGGGGGTGCCAGTCGGTGCTCGGCGCCATGATCCCGCCGATGCCCCCGGCGAGGAACACCACGAAGAGGAACCCGAACACGACGGCCCGCAGGACCGCCCCGACCACCCAGCTCAGCAGTTCCATCGCGAGCTGCTGCCACCGCGGGATCTGCGCCACCAGGGCCACCAGCGGCGCGGCCCCGATCCCGATCCGGGTCACGACCATCGCCCAGACGGTCTTGAGCAGGCAGTAGATGAGAAAGCCGACCGCCGCGAACGCGGCGAGCAGCCCCGCGAGGGCGTAACCGGCGCGGGTGCGGGTGTCGTTGCCGGCGACGTGCACGTACGCCTGCGGGTGGGCCTGCTCGATCTGGCGGGCCACGGCCTTGTACTCGGCCTTCTTCGCCTCGATGAGGCCGGCCGCCTGGGCCGGGTCGGCGTCGATCCGGGCCTGCTCCTCACGGGTCAGCGCGCCGGCCCGGAACAGCCGGGGACCGTACTCCTGCGCGACCGCCGCGTTGCCCCCGAACGTCTCCATCTGCCAGGTCTTGTAGAGCACCTCGTCGACGAGGTTGACGGCCACCGCGTCGCTCGGCTCCCGGACGGTGTCCGAGGACGTGCTGGTCAAGAGCTGGTTGGCGGTGGAGAACGCGCCCGTGACGCCCCGGTCGACCGCCGCGCCGACGGTCAGCGAGTAGCCGACCGCGGCGACGCCGACCAGGATGATGACGGCGGAATACAGCGAGGCGCGCGTCTCGCCGGCAACGTCTCCCGCCCGGGATCGCGACAGGATGACCAGGCCGGTGGCCGTGATCGCGAGCCCGAGCAGCGGGAGGAAGATCCCGTGCCCCAGGATCTTCTGGGCCTGCTGCTGCAACGGGTCCCACAGGGAGCCGAAGCTGCCGTCCATGACCAGCCGCGTCAGCCGCACGGCGGAGGCGATGCCGACCGCCGCCAACCCGGTCGCGGCGTTGGCGAGCTCGTTGGGGGCGTCCCAGATCCGGGAGCTGTCGAAGCAGCCGGGGTCGAAGATCACCGCGTCGAAGCCCGCGTAGCCGTAGACGTCGTAGATGCCGGCCGACGACGACCCGTCGAAGGGGTCGCCGGTGGCCGGGCGGGCCGGTCCCGGGTCGATCCAGGCGGCCAGTCCGGCGGTCGGGCTGGCCGGCGTGGGGGGTCGCAGACAGTCGGTGCCGGTGGGCACGGCCAGCACGGTCGTCGTCGTCGGGGCCAGCCCAGTGGACGCGGCCAGCCCAGTGGATGCGACCAGCCCAGCGGGCGCCGCGTGCGCCGACGGGAGGCCTGCGGCGCTCAGCGCCGGCAGCAGCAAGCAGGCGAGGAGCGAGAGCACGACCAGCACGGACCGCGGACGGGGGATCACGCCGCTCCCGTGAAGACGTCGTCCCCGCTGTCCTCGTCGTACGTGCCCTCTCCGCCCGCCGTCGTGTCCAGGGCGGCGATCAGGTCGGGGTGCCACCAGTCGCGGTCGACGCGGATCTTGCGGGCGCGACCGTGCCAGTCGCGGACGAGGAACTCGCCCTGCTCGAGCGTGGTGATCGCGTCGTGGTAGCCGCTGTCGTCCCGCAACCGCAGCAGCGGCAGCCCGGCCCGCGCCGCGGTCTCGTCCATCCGGCCGATGAACGCGGCGCCCGCCAGGTTGCTGATCTGCGGGTCGAGCCCGAGCAGCGTGTGCGGGTTTTGGAAGATCAGCGCCACCAGCGCGTGCCACTTGCGCGAGTCGAAGGAGGAGCGGACCGCGAAGGAGGAGAACGAGCCCGCCCCGCCGGTGGCGATCCCGAGCTCGTCGAGCAGGACGGCCTTGGGCTTGCGGTCGGCGTAGATGGTCCGCATCGCGAAGCGGGAGCCGAGGTTGAGGATCGGCACCGACGCGAGCGCCTGGCGGGACCAGAGCGAGCGGTCCGGCTGGTCCTTCGGCGGCAGGGTCAGGCCCTCCATCGTGATGACCGTGAGGGCTGCCTGTTCCATGAGGCGCTTGCCGGGCTCGTCGTCCACGTCCTTGCGGGGGTCGGGGAAGATCAGCCCGCCGTCCTTGAGCTGGGCCCGCGCGCGCAACCGCTCCGCGATCGCCCGGCCGACCTCGCCCAGGGCGTCGAGGCGGGCCACGATCTGCCACGGGTCGGTGCCGTAGTCCCCGCCGACGTCGGTCACCGCCGACTCGATGGTCCCCTGGATGGCGCCGGTCCGGTCGCCGCTGACCATCGTGTAGGGCAGCAGGTCGCGGAACGAGTCGATCGCCAGCTCCATCCGCTCCGCGCGGGCCTCCTCGAACGCCGCCCGATGGTCGGCGTCGGTGTCGTAATCCTCGCGGCGTGGGTCCACGACCATCAGGTGCGGCACGAGGATGCCACGGTGCGCGCCGGTCAGGGACAGGTGACGGGCATGGTCGCGCAGGTGCGGTAGGTCGCAGAGGCGGGACCAGGGGCCGGACGGGTCGTAGCCGACCGTACGAATCCCTCGCGTCGCGCACCAGTCCGCGAGCGCGCCGCCGAGAGAGGACTTGCCGGCCCCCGGGTCCGCCCCGATCACGACGAGGTTGGACCGGTTCCGGCGCGCGCCGCCATGCGTGTCGAAGAGGAACACGTCATGGCTGCCCGCAATGTTGCCCATGAGGAAGCCGGTGGGGTCCCCGGCGCTGGAGGTGGCGTTGGGCACCCCGGAGGCGAGGAAGTACGCCGGCATCTGGGTGATGTGCCCGCTCAGGGGGCACGGTTCGCCGGGGATGAAGGCGCGGTAGTAGTCGTACTGTCCGTAGTCGTGGGTCAGGTGCATGCCCTGCTCCTGGGCGGCGGCGACCGTGACGTCGGCGGCCGTCTGGAGGGTGGCCTCCTCGGTGGGGCCGGTCACCGCGAACATCACGACCCCGCGCAGGCGGCACGCGATCTCCCGGGAGGCGTTGGCCACCTCGTCCTCGACGGCGCGGGCCCGGGCGATGCCGCGCAGCACGCGGGCGGGCGGGTCGTCGCCGTGCTCCTCGTGGTGCTCGGCGATGTTCTTGGCGCGGCGCCGGTCCAGCTCCGCGGTGCCCTTCAGCGAACGGCCGTCGATGACGTCGGCGACGACGCAGTACTCCACCGGGTCGTCCAGCGTCTGGGTCCAGGCGAGGAACGGCATCAGGTCGGGGGAGTCGAGGTTGCGGTCGTCGAAGGTGTCCGCGTGCAGCACCGCGACGTGGTGGGTGTGCTGCACCGACTCCCGCATGGTGCGCAGCACGGTCGTGGGCGCGTACGGGGCCTCCGTCGGGAAGACGGGGTTGGTGAAGCCGGGCACGTCGTCGTTGGTCCACCCGGTGGAGTCCCCGGCCAGGAGCGCGGCGGGGACCGGGGCGCCCAGCCCGACGCTGGCGTGGGTGACCCAGCGCAGGGCCTTCGCGGTCAGCGGGTGCGCGGTGAACCCCGGACGTCGTACGGCCGTGGTCACCTCCTGCAGCGCGCGGCGCACCCGCGCGATCTCGCCGAGGTTCTCGGCGATGGGCTGGTGGGACAGGATGGTCGGCAGGTACTCGGCGGGCACCACGTACGGGCTCACGAGCACCCCGAGGATCGCGACCGAGCGACGCGCCCCGAGATTGACCGTGTGCAACTGCGCGGCGTCCACTAGGTCCTCGAACGAGCGGGCCTGGTGCGCGTCGTGCGCGTCGGTCACGTCCGTCGCGTCGGGCAGCCGGTCCGGGTGGTCCTCGTAGAGGCGCTTGGCGTAGGCCTGGTGCGGGAACGGGTTGGACAGCCCGCGCAGCCAGATGCGGCGCCCGATGAGGTCGGCGTACCGGAACGTCTGGTGGGAGATCGTGGCGGCCCGGTTGTCGGGCGTCTGCAACGGCCAGTCCACGCCGTCGAGCAGATAAAAGGCCCACAGCCCCTCGGAGGTGACGGCGAGGTTGCGGTGGGCGTAGCGGATGCTCAGTTCGGTCGGGACGGGCTGACGGGCCCCCTCCGGTTCGCCGGAGAAGTCGGGCACCAGATCCGGTTCCGTCGCGCGGGCGCGTCGCCAGGGGAATCGCATGGGCGTGTTAGTCCTCGTCGGTGAATGGCGGTGGGATGAGTTCGCGCACGCGGCGGTGGCGAGCCTCGTCCTCGATCCACAGCTCCTTCTCGGCGTGGATGCGGTGCGTGCGGCGGTCCCTCTGGCGGGGTGCGTCGATCTCCATGGCCAGCAGGGCGACGTGGTGGGCCAGCGGGCGGGTGGGGCTGATGACGCGCCCGATCCGCACCGTGAGGAGGACACCGACGCCGACGCCGAGCGCGACAGCCGTCACACCCGTGAGAAGCAGCCCCATCGGGCCCGGGATCAGCGCGGAGATCAACGGCCGGGGGGCCAGCACGAACGCGGCGACCACGAGCGGCGGGCACAGCAGGACGGCCATGATCCAGGCCCGCCCGCGCGCCTCGAACGGCCACGGGGAGTTCACCGGCCCAAGCCAGATGAACTCCTGACGTCGCGCCGCGTCGTCGGTGCTGACGATCGGCATCGCTCACCCGTTCATGAAGAAGCCGAGCGTCGCGGCGGCCAGGCTGACGACGGTCCCTCCCACGCCGAGCGCCACCCAGAAGAGCCCGAGCAGGCTGACGCCGGACTGGGCGGCCGCCTGTTTGAGGTTGCCCTTCTTGGACTGGCTCATCATCGACAGACCGAGGAACAGGGAGAACATCGACGCCAAGAAGACGCAGAAGCCGACGATCGCGGCGGTGTTGAGCCACTGGGGGACGCTGACCCGGTCGGCGGCCAGGACGGCGGGCGCCACGACGAGCGCCAGAGACGTGGTCATGCGGGTTGTCCTCCTGGGGGAGACATACCTGTGCGGAGAGGGGG
>JBDIAS010000189.1:0-5271 GCA_039812465.1 Austwickia sp.
TGGCCGCCGCCTCGTCCCAGCGACATGCCGGGCGAGGATCACGCGGACCGCGTTACACCACTATCAGGGACGCAACTGTCCTGTGGCCGAAATGTTCTGGAGCTCTCGCGTCTGCGTCTCGCCCATTGGACCGCAGCGGAGATGTGTTCCGAACGACCTACTCGATCCCGCTTTCCAGCATCCTGTGATGACAAACCCGCTGGTAGAAGCAATCTCATATATCGAGATTCGGCATCGAGTAGGTCGTTCGGAACGCTGGGCGTGGCTGACGCCGCTCGGGCGGTCACATGGTGAGATCCCTCCGGCTGCGGCGATCGGTTCAAGGTGGAGCGCCGTCGTCGGGCGGGTGTGGGGGCTGGTGCCATCGTCGAGGGCTCGCTTACAGGGCAGCTAACGTCGAGGGCTCGCCTGAACGGCAGCCAACGTCGAGGGCTCGCTTGAACGGCGATGACGTGGTGGTCCGATGGTGATGCGGCGTGTTCGGTGTGGACTCTGCTACAGCGGCGTCTTGGTCGATCTGGGCGGGTCAAGGTCGTGGTGGGGCGTCTTCGTCGAACGGCGGCTTCCGGGGTGCGCCGGGTGGCGTCGGGCGAGGCGCTTCCGCGAGGGTTGCTCGCTGGCGCTGGCGCTGGCCCCGACACCGACACAGGCACAGGCACAGGCCCAGACACAGGCGAGAGATGGGGAGCCGACCCAGCTGCGAGGTTCCGATCTGGCCGAGGGCTTCAGCGATCGGCGAAGAAGTCCCAGGCCGCGTGGCCGGCCAGCTCGCGTAGCAGGCGGTCGGCGTCGCGCATGCAGACGGCGGTGTCCGGTTCCAGGTCCACCAGCTGGTAAATCCGCCGGATTCCCGTGCGCGCCAGGTCCTCCGGCGGCAGGCTCGCCGTCCCGCACAGCGCGATCACCGGGATACCGGCCGCCTGCGCAGCCTGGGCCACCCCGGCCGGGGCCTTGCCCAGCAGCGTCTGCAGGTCCAACGCCCCTTCGCCGGTCACCACGAGGTCGGCCCGCTCGGCGGCCGGCGGCTCGAGGTGGGTCCGTTCGGAGTTGGCCTGCTCGGAGTTGGGCTGCTCGGGGTCGGGCGGTTCGGGCTCGGTCGGATCCACGTCAGCCTGATCGGGGTGGGTCCGTTCGGAGTTGGCCGGATCGGGGTGGGTTCGCTCGGAGTTGGCCGGATCGAGATCGGCTCGACCGAGGTAGTAGTCATCGAGGTCGGCATGCTCGAGACTCGCCTGATCCCGGTCCGTCCCGTCCAACAACGCCGCGAACCCCGTCAGCTCCAGGATCACCTCGATGCCCGGCCGCATGTGGGCGTCCAGGACGGCCATGGCCGCGTACCCCACCCCGCCCGCCGCCCCGGCCCCCGGGCGGTCCCGCAGGTCGCGCCCCGTCGCGGCGCTGATCAGGTCCGCAAACCGCGTCAGCGCCTCGTCCAGGGCCGCCACGTCCTGCGGGCTCGCGCCCTTCTGCGGCCCGAAGACCGCGGCCGCCCCGGACGACCCGGCCAGCGGGTTGTTCACGTCGCTGGCCAGCGTGATCGACGCCTGCGTCAGCGCCGGGTGCAGTCCGGACAGGTCGATGCTCGCCAGCGCGGCCAGGCCGCCGCCGCCCGGGCCCACCGGTTCGCCGGAAGCGTCGAGGAGCCGAGCCCCGAGCGCCTGGAGCATCCCCGCCCCGCCATCGGTCGACGCAGACCCCCCGATTCCCAGCACGATCTCCTGCGCGCCCGCGTCGAGGGCCGCCGCCAGCGCCTCGCCGAGACCCCGGCTCGTCGCACCCAACGCGTCCCGTCGGCCACCGGGCAGGTGGACCAGCCCGCACACCTCGGCCATCTCGACGACGGCGGTGCGGCCGCGGACCACGTACGAACTCTCCCGCGGCGCGCCCAACGGACCCGCGGCACGCAACCGCACGCGCGTGAAACCCGCGCTCTCCGCGGCGTCGAGCGTGCCGTCGCCGCCGTCCGCGATCAGGGTGCCCACCACGTCCAGGTCGGGGACGGCCGCGCGCATGCCCTCCTCGATAGCGGTGAGCACCTGGCGCCCGGTCAGCGACCCCTTGAACTTGTCGCAGGCGACGACCACGCGATGCGGCACGCGCTCAGCCTCCCCACGGTGGCTGCGGGGCGAGTGCCATGCCCACGCCAGCGAACACGCCGTACGCGAGCATCACCCGCCCGGTGGCGCCGAGCACCGGGACCAGATCGGCGCCCGTCACGCCGCCCAGGGTCCGAGCCACCGGCCAGACCGCCAGGGCGAAGGCGAGGATCCCGGCCAGGGCGCCGATGTGCAAGAGCCCCATCGCGATCGTGCACAGCAGCGCGAGGGCGATGAGCCCCGCGTACGCGCGCCGCGCCCGCACGTCCCCCAGTCGCACCGCCAGCGTGCGCTTCCCGGAGGCGTCGTCGCCGGGGATGTCGCGGATGTTGTTGACCATCAGGACGGCGCAGCTCAGGGCGCCGGCCGCCACGGCGCCGAGCCAGGCCGCGCCGGTGGTGGTGTGCGCCTGGGTGTACGTGGTCCCGAGCACCGCGACGAGCCCGAAGAAGACGAACACGAAGACCTCGCCGAGGCCGCGATAGCCGTACGGGTTGTCGCCGCCCGTGTACTTCCAGGCCGCCACGATCGCCGCCGCCCCGACCGGCACCAGCCACAAGGTGTTGGCGATGGCGCATAGCGCGAGGCCGGCGAGAGCGGCGAAGCCGAAGGCCACGTACGCGGCCAGCTTGACGTCACCCGGACGCGCCAGGCATTGCCCGACCAGGCGGGTCGGCCCGACCCGGGCGGCGTCGGTCCCGCGCAGGCCGTCGGAGTAGTCGTTGGCGTAGTTGACCCCGATCTGCAGGGCCAGGGCCACGACGAGCGCGAGCAGGGCGAGCGCCGCGGAGCCGCGACCGATCGCGGCCGCGGCTCCGGTGCCGATGACGACCGGCGCGAGGGCAGCCGGCAGGGTCCGAGGCCGGGCCCCCTCGACCCAGTCCGCGATGGTGGCCATGGGATCAGAGGCCCTTGAGGAAGTCGGGGTCGTCATCGGGCCCCATGGGCCGGCGTGGTCCGCGTGGTCCAGCAGGACCGCCGCTCGGGCCGATGCGGTCCTGCGGCCCGAACGGGAGCCGGCCGAACGGCCCGCCGCCCTGGTCGTTGGGCCGACCGGCGAACAGCCAGGCGATGCCGCCCGCGGGGGTGAAGAGCAGGATCAGGACGACCCAGGCGATCTTGGGGAGGTTGCGGACGCGATCGTCCTCGGTCTGGATGCAGTCCACCGCGGTGTAGACCGTGAAGGCCAACACGGCCAGGGCCAGGAGGACGCGGAGCACGGGGGTCAGCCTCCTTGGGGCGAGTGCGGTGGCGTCGAACCTCCATTGTGTCAGGTCTGACGCGATCCGCCGGGCGGCCCCGCCTGGAGCTCCCCGGTGAGGGTCCCCAGCAGGTACTGTGCCGCCGCGGCCCGGTCGGGCTTCCCGATCCCGCGGGTGGGCAGCCGCGGTACGGACTCGATCCGCCGGGGGATCGCATGCCCCGGCAGGTGGTCGAGCAGCGCACGCCGCAGATCGTCGGCGTCCACGCGGTCCTGGACGCAGTCGGGTCGGATCGGGACGCCGTCGGGTCGGGTCGGGACGCCGTCGGGTCGGGTCGGGACGCCGTCGGGCGGGGCGATGAGCGCCGCCACGCGCTGGCCCCACTCCGGGTCGGGCAAGCCCACGACGAGCGCGTCCCAGCCGGGTGGCAGGACGGCGCGCAGCGCGTCCTCGACCAGCCCGGGGAGGACCTTCAGGCCGCCGGTGTTGATCGCGTCGTCCACGCGCCCCTCGACCACAAGGCGGCCGGACGCCTCGTCCCAGCGCCCGAGGTCGTCGGTGCGAAACCAGCGGCGCCCGCCGCGCACCGGGAACGAGGCCGCGGTGCGGGCCGGGTCGCCCAGGTAGCCGGCGGCCAGCACCGGGCCGCCGAGCAGGACGCGTCCGTCCGGCTCGAGGTCGACCAGGACGCCGGGCAGCGGCGCGCCGTCGTACAGGCATCCCCCGCACGTCTCGCTGGACCCGTACGTGGTGACCACCGCGATCCCCTCCGCGCGAGCGGCGGCGAGCAGCCGCGGCGGCGTGGCGGCGCCGCCGACGAGCACGGCGTCGTAGCTGGTCAACGCCTGCAGGGCGGTCGCCCGGTCCGGGTCGTCACCGTCGCGCGCGGGGTCGGCGAGCAGCCGGGCGAGCTGGGTGGGCACGAGGGAGGTGTACGTCCGCCCCGTCCCGCCTTGGCGAAGACGCTCGGTGGCCTCGACGAACGCGCGCGCGGTGAAGCCGTGGCCGCCCGTCGCGGGATGCGCGTCCGGCGCCAGGGGGACCACGCGGGTGCCCCAGCGCAGTGCCCGCGCGAGCACCTGCAGGCCCGCGATGTGCTGCGGCGGCAGCGCGAGCAGACAGTCCCCGGGGCCGCCGAGGCGGGCGGAGGTGGCGTCCGCGGCCGCCGTCAGCGCGGGCGCGGTGAGCATCGCCAGCTTGGGCGTGCCGGTCGACCCCGAGGTACCCACCACCACGGCGAGACCGCGGGGGAGGTCGTCCTCGTCGTAGGCGGGCAGGTGCCGGGGCGCGGAGGCGTCGTACGGGTGGATCGGCGGGCCGCTGCCGGTCAGGGCGGCCGTGAGCGGGCCGGACAGGGCCGCCACCGCGGCGGGGGTCGGCGCGCCGGGCGGGACGGGCAGGCTCGACACGCGGCGCGGCACCGGACCAGCTTAGGGTGAATGCATGACTGGCAGCGTGGGCGACGGCAGGGTGGCGACGGCCGGACGCGTGGTGGCGGGGGTAGGGGCACTCGCGGCGGTGGGCGCGGCCGCTTACCTCGCCAGCGGGCAGCACCGCAGGATCGGGGCCCGCCCGGAGGAGGTGTCGGGCGTCTTGCCGGGCGACGATCTGTTTCCGCAGGCCGGCGTGGTCAGCACCCGCGCGATCAGCATCGACGCGCCGCCGGACTACGTGTGGCCGTGGGTCGCCCAGATGGGACAGGACAAGGGCGGGTTCTATTCGTACACCTGGGCGGAGAACCTGGTCGGCTGCAACATCACCAACGCGGACCGCATCGTGGAGGAGTGGCAGTCGCCCCAGGTGGGCGACACCTTCCGGTTGCACCCGGACGTCTGCCTCGAAGTCGCCATCGTGGACCCGCCGCACGCCCTGGTGGTGTGCAACCCGGAACCGGCCGGGGATCCGTCGATGGGGTTCGACGCCTCCTGGGCGTTCGTGATCGACCCCGAGCCGACCGGGCGCGGGGTGCGCCT
>JBDIAS010000190.1:0-5269 GCA_039812465.1 Austwickia sp.
CCGCCGAGGGCGAGCGGCTCACCGCGGCCGTCGACGCCGTGGCCGACAGGCTCGAAGCCCGCTCGCGACTGGCGACCGGTGTCGCCTCGGAGGTGCTCGCCGCGACCGCGACGCTCGCCCGCGATCGCGGGTGGCGACGGGCGGCGGCCAAGAGCGTGGCGGGCGGCGCCACCGCGGCGGACGCGACGATCGGCGCCATCGCCTCGTTCGTCACCAAGTTCGAGAAACTCGGCGGCCTGATGGCCGAGCGCACCACGGATCTCAAGGACATTCGCGACCGCGTCGTCGCCGAGCTGCTCGGCCTGCCCGAGCCGGGCGTGCCCACGCCGGAGGACCCCGTGGTGCTCTTCGCCGACGACCTGGCCCCCGCCGACACCGCGGGGCTCGACGCCTCCGTCATCACCGCCCTGGTGACCTCGCTCGGCGGGCCCACGAGCCACACGTCGATCATCGCCCGCCAGCTCGGCATTCCGTGCATCGTCGCCGCCGAGGGGATCGAGGCGATCGCGGCCGGCACGCACGTGCTGGTGGACGGCACGGCCGGCACGATCCGTACCGGCGTGGACTCGGGCGAGGCGACCGCGCTCGTCGCCGAGGACGCGCGGCGCCGCGAGGCGATCCGCGCGTGGCGCGGCCCCGCCCGTACCCGCGACGGCCACGACGTCGAACTGCTGGCCAACGTCCAGGACGGCGCCGGAGCCCGGGTCGCGACCGAGTCCCAGGCGCAGGGCGTCGGCCTCTTCCGCACCGAGCTGTGCTTCCTCAACGCGGACGCCGAGCCCACCGTCGAGGAGCAGCGCGACATCTACGGCGAGGTGCTCGCCGCGTTCGAGGGCCGCAAAGTCGTGGTGCGTACGCTCGACGCCGGCTCGGACAAGCCCCTGAAGTACGCCACCCTGCCCGACGAGGAGAACCCGGCCCTGGGCCTGCGGGGCATCCGCGTCGCGTCCCGGGACGAGGGCATCCTGACCCGCCAGCTCGACGCGATCGCCGCGGCGAGCGCGGGGCGCGGCGGTACGACGTGGGTGATGGCCCCGATGGTGGCGACCGTCCCCGAGGCTGCCCACTTCGCGGCCCTGTGCCGCGAGCGCGGCATCACCCCCGGGATCATGGTCGAGGTGCCCGCCGTGGCGCTGCTGGCGGAAACGTTCCTGCAGTACGTCGACTTCCTCTCGGTCGGCACCAACGACCTGACGCAGTACGCGATGGCGGCCGACCGGATGTCTCCGTTCCTGGCGTCGCTGACGGACCCCTGGCAGCCCGCGGTGCTCCACCTCATCGCGGCGACCGCGCGGGCCGGCCAGGCCGCCGGCAAGCCCGTCGGGGTGTGCGGCGAGGCGGCGGCCAGCCCGCACCTCGCGTGCGTCCTGATCGGGTTGGGCGTGACGAGCCTGTCCATGGCCTCCTCCGCGATCGCCTCCGTCGGGCAGCAGCTAGGCGAGGTCGACCTGGAGACCTGCCGGCGCGCCGCCGACGCCGCCCTGGCGGCGCAGGACGCCTCCGAAGCGCGGACGGCGGCGGCCGCCGTGATCGAGGCAGGCGCCGCGCACCGGTGATCGTGCGCCCGGCGGCGGCGCGAGCCGAGAACGCGGGACGCAAGAGGGCGGGGGTGGCCTGATCAGGCCACCCCCGCCCTCGTCGCGCCTCCCCCCGGAGTCTGGATCCCCATGATCCCCATGACACCCGTGACATCCATGACGCCCATGACAGACATGACATCTGGTGCGCCCGCGGCAGCCTCCGGGCGCGCCGACGGCCCGTACCCCTCCTTGCGAGAGGGATACGGGCCGCGCTTCGCGGGCGCCGTGGCAGGGATGCCCGATGAAGCTGCGCGCACAGGGAGGTGGCGGTGCGGGGTCATGCTCGGCCGGCCGTAGGTCTTGATCGGCGGCTACCACCGGCCGAGGTCTCAGGGCTCGACGGTGACCTTGATGGCCTCGCCGGCCTTCACGATGCGGAAGGCCTCGAGGACGTCGTCGAGCGGGATGTGGCGCGTGATGAGGTCCTTCACCGGCACCTGGCCCGTGGAGATGTACTCCAGGGCGCGCTTGTTGTGCTCGGGCGCGGACCCGTTGGCGCCGTGGATGTGCAGCTGGCGGTAGTGCACGACGTTGGAGTCACAGGCGATGACCGGGTCGTTCTTCGGCAGGCCGCCGAAGAAGCTGATCCGCCCGTTGCGCGCGGCCATCGCAATGGCCTGCTCCTGGTTCACCTTGGCGGGTGTCGCCGTAATGACGACGTCGGCGCCGCGACCGCCGGTCATCTTCATGACCTCCTCGACCACGTCGACCGCGCTCGCGTCGATCACGGCGTCCGGGTGGACGGCGTCGGCCGACATCTTCAGCCGTTCCGCGTTGATGTCGACGAGCACGATCGTGCCCGCCTTGTGCACACCCCGCGCGATACGGATGTGCATGCAGCCGATGGGCCCGGCGCCGAAGATGACCACGAAGTCGCCCTCTTCGATGCCGACCTGCTCCTGCGCGTTGATCGCGCATGCGAACGGCTCGGCCGCCGAGGCCTCGTCGAAGCCGACGTTGTCCGGGATCTTGTTGAGCCCGTCGACCTTGAGAACCTGGCGCGGGACGATCATGTACTCGGCGAATCCGCCGTCGTACTGGTAGCCGACCGACGTCTGGTTCTGGCACACCGCCATCCAACCCTTGCGGCACTCGTGGCAGTCGCCGCACGGCACCGCCGCGATGCACTGCACGCGGTCGCCGACCTTCCAGTCGCTGCCGTAGAGGTCGTTGACCTGGCTGCCGACCTCGACGATCTCGCCAGCCACCTCATGGCCCATCGTTGTTTCACCCGTGATGTTGAGGTGGCCGTTGTAGTAGATCTTCACGTCGGTGCCGCACGTGCTGCAGTTCCTGACGCGGATCTTCACCTCGTCCGCGCCGCACTCCGGCTCGGGCAGGTCCACGACCTTGACGTTCTCCGGCGCGTAGAAGCGCAGGGCCTTCATCTGTTCATTCCTCCTCGGGTGCCAGCAGTGCCAGCACCTCGTCGATACTGGTGGTGGTACGCAACCGTTCGGCCTTGGCCTTGTCCGCGAGCACCGTCGCGAGCGCCGCCATGATGCCGATGTGCTCGTTGCTGTTCGATGCGATCGGGATCGCCACATAACAGGTCTTGCCGTTCCAGTCCACGCCGTCCGGGAACTGTAGGAACCCCAGGGCCGCCTTCCGGATGTGCTCACGCGATTCGTTGGTCCCGTGCGGGATCGCGAAGCCCTGACCCATGAACGTGGAGGTCTGCTCCTCGCGGGCCAGCATCCCGTCGATGTATGCGGCGTCCGCTGCGCCCACCGCCACGAGGACCTCTCCGGCCTGACGGATCGCGTCGTCCTTGCTCGCGGCGTGCAGGCCGAGCCTCACCGCCTCGCGGGGCAGGACGTCGGCCGCCAACCGCTTCTTGGGCCGCTTCTTGGGACGAGGTGCCTCGTCGTCGCCGGCGCTCGGGGAGCTGGCCATCGGGGCGCCCGCGCCAACGGGCGCCTTCTGGTGGGCTGCCTTGATGGCCTCCTCCACGGCGACGAACGCGGGGTCGCCCACGTAGCTGACGAACGGCACGACCCGCGCCTGCGGGGCGGCGCCACGAGCGCGCTCGGCGAGCCCCTCCTGGGTGAGGACGATGCTGGCGTCCGGCGGGATCATGTCGACCGGCGTGTGGGTGACGTCCACCCCGTACGGCGCGAGCTTCTTCTTCATCGCGGACGCGACCATCACCGACGACCCCATCCCGGCGTCGCAGGCGATGATGACCTTGCGCACGCCCGCGCCGTCGAGGGCGCCGGTCTGCTCGGCCGCGCCGGTGGCGGCGCCCTCTTGCTCCGGCAGCCCCGCGGGCAGGTCCTTCTCACCGCGTCCGAAGCCCAGCAGGGGAGCGGCGACGGCGAAGGAGACGGCGGTCGCGACGGCGAAGGCCGCGAGGTTGGGCAGGAAGCCGCCGGGCGGGGTGACGATCATCCAGGCGATGATCGAGCCAGGCGCCGCCGCGGAGACGAGGCCCGCGTTGAGCAACAGGCCGGTGGCGATACCCGACGCTCCGCCGGCAATCGTGGCGAGGATCAGCTGGGGGCGCATCAGCACGTACGGGAAGTAGATCTCGTGGATGCCGCCGAAGAGGTGGATGATCATGGCGCCGGGCACCGTGGACCGCGTGGCCCTCGGACCGAAGAGCCAGACCGCGATGAGCACTCCGAGGCCCGGGCCTGGGTTCGACTCCACCATGAACAGGATCGACTTACCGACCTCCTGCGCCTGCGTGGTGCCCAAGGGCGTGAGGATCCCGTGGTTGATCGCGTTGTTGAGGAACAGCACCTTGGCCGGCTCGACAAAGACCGACGCGAGCGGCAGCAGGCCGTGGTCGATTAGGAACTGAACGCCGTTGGCCAGCGCTTTGACCAGCACGTCGACGATCGGTCCGATCCCCAGGCGTCCGACCACCGCCATGACGGCGCCGAGGATGCCGAGGGAGAAGTTGTCGATCAACATCTCGAACCCGGATGGCACCCGGCCGGCGATGGCGTTGTCCAGCAACTTCAGGAGCCACGCCGCCAACGGGGCGATGATCATGGCTCCCAAGAACATCGGGATGTCCGAGCCCACGATGACGCCCATGGTCGCGACAGCGCCAATGACCGCGCCACGTTGCCCGTGCACCACGCGCCCGCCGGTGTAGCCGATGAGCACCGGCAACAGGTACTTGATGATCGGGTCGACCAATTGCGCGAGGTCGGCGTTGGGCATCCATCCCTTGGGGATGAACAGTGCGGTGATCAGTCCCCACGCGATGAACGCGCCGATGTTGGGCATGATCATGCCGGCGAGATAGCCGCCGAACTTCTGAACGCGGGCACGGACCCCGGTTCCCTCCAAGTTTTTGTTGACTCTGGCGTCTGGCAGCGTCATCGATGCCTCCTTCATGGATACCCCGTGCGTCGGCCGGTGCCCGTGTTGCCGGCCCTGGTGCCCACGGACGGTGGGGGCCACTTTTTGACCCGATGCGCCATCGTGCCCCACGAAAACACACACAGTCAAGCGTCTGAGTGAGTTTGATCATGTTGGTTTACCAGCGATTGACTCCCGTACGTGTCTGTATGAGCTGAGGTCTGGAGGAGTGCGTCGTCGGGTTCCGAGGGCGCGCCGTGCCCGGCGCATGGCGCGGCCGGCGATCAGGCCGGTCCATCAGGCCGGCCCGCAGGCGGATCCCGGCGGGCGCCCGCGCGGACGCGACGCATGGGCTAGATTTCGTGGCGGTCCGC
>JBDIAS010000191.1:0-5197 GCA_039812465.1 Austwickia sp.
CCGACCGCCTGGGCGCAGCGCGCCGACGACCTGCCGCCGCTGCCCGAGGGCGGCTTCGACCTGGCCGTCAAGGCGAGCACCGCGGTGCGCGGGTTCGCCTGGCACGCTGGTTGCCCGCTCTTCGCCGACCAGGTCGCCTCGAGCGACGCCTCCGTGGTCGCGGCGCTGCGGCGGCACGGCGCCCGCGTGGTCGGCACCACCAACCTGCACGAGATGGCGATGGGCATCACCAGCGCAAACGCCTGGCTTGGGCCCGTCGCGAACCCCGCCGACCCGACCCGTTCGGCGGGCGGGTCCTCCGGCGGCAGCGCGGCGGTCGTCGCGCGCGGCGAGGTGCCGCTGGCGCTCGGCGGGGACACCGGCGGATCGATTTCCATCCCGGCGTCGGTGTGCGGGGTCGTGGGATTCCGCCCCACCGTCGGCCGGTACCCGCGCGACGGGCACCTCGGCATGTCGTGGACTCGGGACACCCCCGGCCTGTTCGCCCGCAGCGTCGCTGAGATCGCCACGGCCGACGGCTGGCTCGCCGGGACGCCCACGGGCCATACAGACACGACGGGGACGACGGGCACGGCAGACACGGCGTGGAGGGCGGGGAGGGCGAGCGCAGCAGCCACCGCGGGGAGGGCGAGCGCAGCAGCCACCGCGGGGAGGGCGAGCGCAGCAGCCACCGCGGGGACGCCGGAGCAGAGCAGCCTCGTGGGCCTCGGAGCACCCGGAAGCATGGTCGTGCCCAGTGCGCGTCGCGGGCAGGGAAGCTCAGCGGCCCGCCGACTCGCCGTACCTGTCGACTACCTCGCCGACCTACACCGCCACACGCGCGCCACCTGGGGGCGGGCGCGCGCCGCGTTGGAGGTCGAGTGGGATCTGGTCGAGGTGAGCTTCGACTCCCTGAGGCCGTTGCTCGCCGGGCCGTCGTGGACGCTCATCGGCTGGGAATGCCGGGTGCTCTTCGCCCAGTTCGCGGCCCAGGCCCTGGGCGTCTCCCCCGACGAGGGGTGGCGGCGGCTCCTGGACGGCATCGTCACGCCGGACGTCATCGAGTCGCTGCACCGCGCCGACGCGTATCCGGTCACCGCGGACGTGTACGAGCAGGCCGTCGCGCGCACCCTCGCCGCGCGGGAGGAGTACGAACGGGTGCTGGCGGCTGCCGGCTGCGAGGTGGCCGTCTTCCCGACGACCGTCCGGCCCGCTACCCGGCTCGGGGATGACGGCCTGGTGACCTGGTTCGGGGAGCGCATGCACGTGTTTGCGCTGATGACGCGCAACGTCGCGGCCGGCACGATGCTCCGCGCGCCGATGCTGACGTTGCCCGTGCCGGTGGACCCAGGCGAGCTGCCGGTGGGGATCACCCTGCAGGGGCGGCCCTTCGGCGACGCCACGGTGCTGGCCACCGGCGCGCGCCTGGAAGGTGCACTGGCCGCGGCGTGAGTCACGCGCGTGCCGCCGATGCGACCAGGCATGATGGCAGCATGAACGTGCTGATGATCGTCAACGGTTCCGCGTACGGGCTGGACTCCACCTTCAACGCGCTGCGGCTCGCCGCCTCGCTCGCGTCGCGCGACGGGGTCGACACGACCGTCTTCCTCATGGGTGACGGCGTCACCGCGGCGATGGCGGGACAGAAGACGCCGGACGGGTACTACCAGCTCGACCGCATCCTCGAGAAGGTCCTGCGCGGCGGCGGGCAGATCCTGTGCTGCGGCACCTGCATCGACGCCCGCGGCATCCGCGAAGACATGCTGATGTCCGGTGCGCGCCGCTCGACCATGGACGAACTCACCGACCTGACGCTCGCCGCTGACAAGCACCTCGTCTTCTGATGGGCCATCCGGCGCTGACCGATCGCCCGATCTACCTGGACTACAACGGGACCACCCCGATCGACCCGGGGGTCGTCGAGGCGATGTCGCCGTACCTGGCCGCGCGGTTCGGCAACCCGAGCAGCGGTCACGCGTACGGCGGCGACGCCCGCGCCGGACTCGACCTGGCCCGGCGGCAGGTCGCCGATCTGGTGTCGGGCACCTCCGGCCGGATCGTCTTCACGGGGAGCGGCTCGGAGGCGGACGCGCTGGCGATCCGGGGTGCGGTCCTCGCCCACCGGGGTCGCGGAGCAGCCCCCACCGGCCCCGCGCACGTGATCACCCAGTCCACTGAGCACCCCGCGGTCTTGGCCGCTTGCGCGGATCTGGCGGAGCTGCACGGCGTGGAGCTGACCGTCCTGCCGGTCGATCGCGACGGACGCGTCGACCCCGCCGACGTGGCCGACGCGATCACCGATCACACGGTCCTGGTCACGATCATGCATGCGAATAACGAGACGGGGACCGTTCAACCGATCGAGCAGATCGCCGCCGTCGCCCACGCCCGCGGCGTCCTCGTGCACTGCGACGCCGCCCAGTCGATCGGCAAGCTCGACGTCGACGTGGACGCGCTCGGGGTCGACCTGCTGACCATCGTGGGGCACAAGATGTACGCCCCCAAGGGCGTCGCCGCGCTCTACGTGCGCGACGGTGTGGCGCTGCGGCCGCTGATCGGGGGCGGTGGGCAGGAGTACGGGCTGCGCGCGGGGACGGAGAACGTCCCGTACGCGGTCGCGCTCGGCCACGCCGCCGCCCTGGCGTCCCAGGCGCTGGCCGTCGGGGAGACGCAGCGCCTGGCCGGGCTGCGGGACCGCCTCGAGTCGGCGCTCCGGGAGGCGCTGCCCGGCCGGGTGCACCTGAACGGCCACCCGACCCAGCGGCTGCCGAACACCCTGAACGTCTGCATCGACGACGCCCCGGCACTCGCGCTGCTCTCCCGCCTGCCGCACGTCGCGGCGTCCGCCGGCTCGGCCTGCCACGCCGGCCAGGACACGCCCTCACCGGTGCTGACGGCCATGGGCGTGCCGGCGCCTCAGGCGCTCACCGCGATCCGGCTCAGCCTGGGCCGCTGGACCACGGCGGACGAGGTCGACGCCGCAGCGGATCGCATCCTCGACGGTGTGCGCGGGTAGCTCTCCGCGACGCCTCGCCGGGGCGTCACGCGTGTGGCATGCTGGCCCGCATCCACGGGTGCCCCGGCCGGGGCTGAGATCGCGAAGGGACGTCGCGAACCGTCGAACCTGTCCGGGTCATGCCGACGTAGGGAGCGAACCCTCGCGATGCGCCAGAACCGTCATACCCATGAGCACGCCCTGATGCCCGAGCTGCCCGACGAGGGTCGCGCGGCGATCCGTGGCGGCGTGGTCGGCAACTACGTGGACCAGATCCACATCTTCCTGCCGGTGACCGCGCTCGGCCCCGCGCTGCCGCACCTCGCCGGCCGTGACGCGATCGCCGCGACCACGGCGTTCGTGGTCATGGCCACGCTCATCGGCCGGCCCGCAGGGGCCATGATCTTCGGGCGGATCGCCGACCGGGTCGGCCGCACCAGCACGACCAAGGTCGCCATCGCGGGGACCGCGGCGTGCACGCTCGGGATCGCAGCCGTGCCCACGTACGAGGTTCTCGGCCTGTGGACCATGGTGCTGGTCATCGCGCTGCGCTTCCTCGGCGGAGTGTTCCTCGCCGGGGAGTACAGCGCCGCCATCCCCCTCGCGATGGAGTGGTCGACACCGCGCCAACGCGGCGGCATCTCCGGGGCGATCATGTCGATGGCGCCCTGGGCCCAGGCCACGATCGCGTTCGTCAGCGCGATGCTGCTCTCCAGCCTCGGCCCCACCGCGTACGGGGTCTGGGGCTGGCGTCTCATCTTCCTCGCGGGCGGCCTGGCGAGCCTGGCCATGCTCGTCTACTACACCCGCCGGGTCGGGGACGCCGGGCACGTCGTGAAGTCGACCACCCGCACGCTGGCCGCCAAGGTCGGTCTGCGAGAGGTGCTGGTCGGCCGCTACCGGCGCGCGTTCTGGCAGATGTTCGGCCTGATGAGCGGGCTGTGGTTCATGACCAACATGGTCGTGATCGTGCTCACCGGGCGGCTCGTGGCCGACAACGGGCTGAGCCCGCAACAGGCGTCGATCGCGATGGGCCTCGCGTCGGTCGGGCAGGCGATCGGCATGGCGTGCACCGGGCACCTGTCGACGATCACGGGACGACGCCGGTTCTTCATCATCTGGGGGCTGATCGCGACGGTGTGCGGGCCGCTGCTCTGGCTGTGGATCGCGGGCCAGCGCTCTTTGGCCCCGATCGCGGTGGGGGCGATCGCGCTGCAGGTGCTCACGGTGTGCGCGTACGGGCCCGTGGGGGCCTACCTCACCGAGCGGTACCCGGCGCACGTGCGTTCCACCGGGTACGGGACCGCGTACAGCCTGTCGATCGTGATCCCCGCGCTTTACCCGTACTACCTGCCCACCCTGGAGGGGTTGCTCGGCCGGGTCGGGGCGCCCATGGCGTTGCTGCTGGCCGGCGGCCTGCTGGTGACTGGGTGCGCTCGGCTCGGCCCGGCGCTCACACCGCGGGAGATCGACGACGACGTGGAGTCCGTGGCGGCCCGCCAGAACGTCGGCGACGGGCGCGACCTGCCCCTGCCTGACGTCGCCACGGAGCCCGGCCGCGGGAGATGATGACCAGGTGAGCGACATCGATTTCCGGATCTATCTCGTCACCTCTGGGTCAGGGCAACGGACCGTGGACGTCGCGGGCGAGGCCGCCGCCGCCGGCGCGGGCCTCGTGCAGGTGCGCGCCAAGGGCCTCGAAGCCCGCGACCTCCTCGCGCTGCTGATCGCCGTCGCGGAACGCGTCGATCAGGTGCATCCCGCCACGCGGGTACTGGTCGACGACCGGACCGACGTGGCGTTCGCGGCCCGGCTCGCCGGCGCCCCGGTCCACGGCGTGCACCTGGGCCAGGAGGACCTGTCTCCCGCGGTGGCCCGCGAGATGCTCGGGCCCGATGCCGTGATCGGGTTCACCACCGGCACGCTGCGGCTGGTGCAGGAGGCGAACCGGTTCGCCGACGTGCTCTCCTACGTCGGCGCCGGACCCTATCGGCCCACCCCGACGAAGAACGCCGACCGGCCGCCGCTCGGGATCGAGGGCTTCCCGCCGCTGGTCGAGGCCTCCAAGGTGCCCGTGATCGCGATCGGTGACGTGCAGACCGCCGACGTGGCGGAGCTGAGCGAGACCGGCATCGCCGGGGTCGCGATGATCCGACAGATCATGAACGCCGAAGACCCCGGCGAGGTGGTCCGTCAGGGCCTGCGCGCCTGGCGCGGCTGACC
>JBDIAS010000192.1:0-5187 GCA_039812465.1 Austwickia sp.
AAGGACGCCAACACCGTCCCCACAGCTCAAATCAACCCATCGCGGTCAAGACCCACGCGCTACTCGCGGATCCGGGTTAGATTCGTCGTGTTGCTGCACAATGCCCGCTCGAATCGCGATCTGGGGAGTTTGGCCGTTGCGCCACCTGGACGAGCGGGACCGCCGGCCGGTGTAAAGGCCGCGGTGGGTGATACCGGCGGCGAGCTTCTCGCAGAGTGCGCCGTAGGCCGAGGCCACCTGATCCCAGGTGTAGCGCGTCAGCACGCGTCGGTGCAGTGCCTGGGCGCGGCCGGCGGTGGCCACGCGATCGGCCTCCGCCTCGTCGATCGCGGCGCCGACCTCGCCGGGCGATGAACAGTAGGCCGCTTCCGGCCCGGCGACTTCGCGGTTGAACACGACGTCGTAGGCGATGGTGTAGGTGCCGGCACCGAGTGCGCGCAGCAGGGACGGGTTGGTCCCTCCGACGGAGTGGCCGTGAAGATAGCTGAAGGCGTTCTTGTACAGCTGGTCGAGCAGGTCCTGATCCCAGACGCCGCCGAGCAGCCACACCTTGTCGCTCGAGGCGGCGAGCGCGTCGATCCGGACCGAGTGCTCGCTGGGATAGGGCGTCGAGCCCACCACGATCAGCGGCAGCTCCGCGTTGCTGCGCAGGTACCCCTCGATCATCAGGTCGACATGGTTTTCCGGCTCGAAGCGGGCGACGACCAGGTGGAAGCCGCCCGGCTCGAGACCGGGCCAGCTTGTCTGTGCCCACGTCGGAAAGGTCCGGGGCGCCGTAGGCGATGCCCTCGGTGAGCGCCCCGAACTCGTCGCGGTAGTACTGCTCGATGCCGTAGGCGTCGGCGACCAGCGCGTCGGCCCAGCGCACCGACAGCGCCTCGGAGATGCGGTAGAACTTCTGGCCGACCGGCCCCCACTTCGTGCGGCGCCACTCGAGGCCGTCGACGTGCACGGCGACCGGGATGTGCGCCCAGCGCAGCAGCGGCAGGGCGAAGGCGTTCGCCGCATTGCACAGCACCGCCGAGTCGAAGCGACGGCGTGTCAGCAGGATGTGCGCCGCCGAGATCAGCGTGTGGCTGGGCGTCTCCAACGCCCGGTGCTTGAACGCCGGCAGGTGTACCAGGTGCATCCCGGCGTAGGTCGTGGGGTCGCTGCCCTCACCGCTGTTGCCGGTGCGGCAGTAGACGGTGACCTCGTGACCCTGCGCGACGAGCCGCTTGCCGACCTCTTCCATCGCCGTCTCGAAGCCGCCGTAGCGAGCGGGCACCCCCCGCGTGCCCAGGAGGGCGAAGTGACGGCCGGACGAAGCGCCCGCATCGGAGTCGTGTCCCACGTTCTCGCTACTTTCGGGCATGCCGAAATCGCCTCGATTCTTGAGTTCGCCAGTGCCTACGACGAACCGCCTGCCGGCCCAATGGCCAGCGCACCCCCCCCTGGTGCAGTCGTCCAAGACAACTGTACAGCAGCAATCGTGAACGCCCGCTGTGCGTGGGATGCAAGCGAACGGGCTTGCACTCCAACGTCAATCGCGCGGCAGGCGACCCACTAGCGCCGTCAGGCGATCCGCCTCCGGGGCGGGGGTGAAGCCCGTGGCCAGCAGTTTGTCCAGCGTCAACGCGCTGTGGGTCGGCCGGGGCGCCATCTGCTTGCCCTCGCCGTAGACCGCCGTGCTCACCGGGGTGACATCGTCCCGAGATCGCCCCCGCAGCTCGAAGACGTCCGCCGCGATGTCGGCCCACGAGCGAGCCGGGCCGGTGTTCGTCAGGTTGTACGTGCCGTAGGCGGGTCGGGTCGCCAGCAGGTGCGCGATGCCACCCGCGAGGTCGGTCGAGAACGTCAGCCGGCCGAACTGGTCGTCCACGACGGTCGGGCTAATGTCCTTGTCGGCGAGTATCGCCATCGTCGCGACGAAGTTCTTGCCCTCGCCCACGACCCAGGTGGTGCGCACCAGGTAGTGCTGGGGATAGGCGGAGACGATGGCGTCACCGGCCGCCTTGGTTTGGCCGTAGACGCCCAGCGGGCTGAACGGCTCGTCCTCGTCGTGCTCGGGACGGGTGCCGTCGAAGACGTAGTCGCTCGAGACGTGCACGAGGGGGATGCCGCGCTCGCGGACCCGCTGTGCGAGGGCTGCGACACCGGTCACGTTGGTGGCCCACGCCACCCGGCGACCCTCCTGCGTCTCCGCCGCATCGACGGCCGTGTAAGCCGCCGCGTTGACGACGGCGGACACCTGCGAGAGGTCGAGCGCGGCCACCGCGGCCGGGTCGCTCAGGTCACATTCGGCGCGGGTCACGCCGACGGCGTCGGGCAGCTCCTCGAGAAGCGCGCGGCCCAGCTGGCCGCCGGCGCCCAGCACGAGTACCCGCGAGCGCGGCACCGGTCGCGTGTCCACGAGCATCGGATGGGCGCGGTCGGCCTCCGAGAGCACTGCGTCGGCCAGCGGGATCGGCCAGTCGATGCCCAGGGACTCATCGTGCAGGCCGACGAACGTGTACTTCTCCTTGGCCACCGCGCTCCAGTGGTCGTTGACCAGATAGCTGTAGGCCGTCGCCGGTTCGAGTGTCTGGTAGGCGTTGCCAACCCCGCGGGGCACGAAGACCGCGGTGCCGGGCCCGATCTCACACGTGTGCACCGTGCCGTGCGCGGGGCCCTCACGCAGGTCGACCCACGCTCCGAAGACCCGGCCGGTCGCCACCGAGACGTACTTGTCCCACGGCTCCGCGTGGATCCCCCGGGTGACCCCCACCTCGTCGTTGAACGAGATGTTCTGCTGCACCGGGCCGAAGTCGGGCAGGCCGAGAGCGGTCATCTTGGCCCGCTGCCAGTTCTCCTTGAACCAGCCGCGGTTGTCACCGTGCACGGGCAGGTCGAGCACGAGCAGGCCTGGGATGTCGGTGGTGCGCACGGCGAGGTCGGTCACGTCAGATCCTTCGGGGAATGGGGCGAGGGGTGGGGCCGGTCGGGTGCTCACTGGCCCGTGGTGGCGTACTTGGCCTCGGTGGCGGCCTTCTGCGGGCGCCACCACGCCTCGTTCGCGCAATACCACTCGACGGTGTCGGCGAGCCCGCTGCGGAAGTCGCGGTAGGCCGGTTGCCAGCCCAACTCCTCGCGCAACTTCGTGGCGTCGATGGCGTACCTCAGGTCGTGACCGGCGCGGTCGGTGACGTGATCGTAGTCGTCGGCGGGCCGGCCCATGAGGGCCAGGATCAACTCGACGACGCTCTTGTTGTCCTTCTCGCCGTCGGCTCCGATGAGATAGGTCTCCCCGATGCAGCCGGCCTCCACGATGCGCAGCACCGCGGAGCTGTGATCCTCGGCGTGGATCCAGTCACGCACGTTCGCCCCGGCTCCGTACAGCCTCGGGCGCACCCCGTCGATGACGTTGGTGATCTGCCGCGGGATGAACTTCTCCACGTGCTGGTAGGGCCCGTAGTTGTTTGAGCAGTTGCTGATCGTGGCGCGCACCCCGAACGAGCGCACCCAGGCCCGGACGAGCAGATCCGAGCCAGCTTTAGTGCTCGAGTACGGGCTGGAGGGGTTGTAAGGGGTGTCCGGGGTGAATTTCGCCGGATCGTCGAGCTCGAGGTCGCCGTACACCTCGTCGGTGGAGATGTGGTGGAAGCGCACATCGTGCCGCCGCACCGCCTCCAACAGGGTGTACGTGCCCACGATGTTGGTCCGTACGAACGGCCACGGTTCCCGCAACGAGTTGTCGTTGTGCGACTCCGCGGCGAAGTGGATCACGGCGTCGTGCGCAGGCACCAATTCCCCGACGAGATCGGCGTCGGCGATGTCGCCGACCACCAGTCGACAGCGCGACTCGGGTAGCCCTTCAAGGGTGCGCCGATCGCCGGCGTAGGTGAGTTTGTCCAAGACGGTGACCGAAGAGTCGGTCTGGAACAGAATGTGCCTGACGAAGTTGCTACCTATGAAGCCCGCACCGCCAGTGACCAGGTATCGCACCATGATTCGACATCGTAGGCGGACGGTCGTACCAGTCGGTGGGTGCGTCAGACTGGGGGCATGCGCGGCATCATCCTGGCGGGTGGCACCGGCTCCCGGCTGCACCCGATCACCCAAGGCATCAGCAAGCAGCTTGTTCCCGTCTACGACAAACCGATGATCTACTACCCGCTCTCGACCCTGCTCCTGGCGGGCATCCGAGACGTGCTCATCATCACCACGCCGCACGAGGCGGCCGGGTTCGAGCGGCTGCTCGGAGACGGTGCGCAATTCGGGATCTCGATCTCCTATGCCCAGCAGCCTTCGCCTGACGGGCTGGCCCAGGCCTTCACGATCGGCGCCGACTTCATCGGCTCCGACGAGGTAGCGCTCGTGCTCGGCGACAACATCTTCTACGGTCACGGGCTCGGCACGCAGCTGCGCAACCAGCGCTCGCTGCAGGGCGGTGTCGTGTTCGCCTATCGGGTCGCCGACCCCAGCGCCTACGGCGTCGTCGAGTTCGACACCACGGGCAAGGCCATCAGCCTGGAAGAGAAGCCCGCACAGCCACGGTCGAACTATGCGATCCCAGGTTTGTATTTCTACGACAACGACGTGGTGGCGATCGCCCGCAACCTGTCTCCGTCAGCGCGCGGCGAGTACGAGATCACCGACGTCAACCGCACGTACCTGGAGCAGGAGCGGCTGACGGTGTCGGTGCTGGAGCGGGGCACCGCGTGGCTCGACACCGGCACCTTCGACTCACTGCACGAAGCGGGCGACTTCGTGCGCACCATCCAGGCGCGGCAGGGGCTGAAGATCGGCTGCCCCGAGGAGGCGGCGTGGCGCATGGGGTTCCTGGATGACGAGGGGCTGGCGGCACGGGCCCAGGCGCTGGCCAAGTCCGGCTACGGCGCCTACCTCAGGGATCTGCTCGCGAGCCGGGGGTGACGGGCGGCGACCGAGATTCTCCTCCCACCGCGACCGAACGGGCCCAGCACCTGCGCCGCGGCTGCCAGCCCCTCGTCGTCGATCTCGATCGGCTCCTTCGTCATGCCCATGGTGGTCCCTGCATGTCATGGATATCTAGTGCGGAAGTCGACGACAACCGGCATCGACGCGCGCCAGCACCCCCAGGCTCGCGGCGAAGGTGAACAGCATCGACTCGGCCTCGCTGCAGGTGCCCACGCGGCGGCAGTGGGCGGCGCGCTCGAGCACCGCCTCGGTGTCGACGAACTCGCGCGG
>JBDIAS010000193.1:0-5174 GCA_039812465.1 Austwickia sp.
TCGCTGGACTCCGGGTCGGCCATGCACTGGCGCAGGCCGATCGCGATCGTCGCGAACCCCGCTCGGTCGACCGCCTTCGCCACCGCCGCGATCTGGGTGACGATATCCTCGCACTCGCGGCCGTCCTCGATCATCCGGATGATCCCGCCGAGCTGACCCTGCGCCCGCTTCAGGCGCTTCAGCACTGCTTCCATGTCCTGCGGCTCCAGTTGCACGGCGGCCCCCTTCTCGTGGCCTTCAGCATACCCCGTACGGTATTTCTCGCACGGCCGTATCGGCGCTCGCACCCCGAACACCGGGGCCCGGCCGACGGTCGTGGCGTTGTCGGCGCGTCCGGGTAGGGTCGACCTGGAGAGGGCGACCCCGCAGGTCGCCGCGACTGGACCGATCGAAACCAGACCGATCAACGCCGTACGGATAAAGAGCAGTACGGACCTGAAGCAGGACGGATCGCCGCCGTACCGATCAACGCCGTACGGGCTGACGCCGTACCGAGCGACGCCGTACCGACCAGAAGGAGCGCCGATGAGCACCTCCCCCGTCGACCAGGGGCCGAACCCGTTCGTGACCGACATCGAGCAGCAAACGCTCGACAACACGAACTACCGCACCACGGTGTGGACCGGCAAGTACCTCCAGATGACCGTCATGAGCATCGAACCTGGCCAGGACATCGGGCTGGAGGTCCACGAGGACCACGACCAGTTCCTGCGCGTGGAGGCGGGCCGAGCCCGGGTCCAGATGGGCCCGAGCAAGGACGACCTCAGCTTCGACGAACAGGTCGGCGACGACTGGGCGATCCTGGTGCCCGCCGGCTCGTGGCACAACGTGACCAACGTCGGCGACGAGCCACTCAAGGTCTACTCCCTCTACGCCCCGCCCGAGCACGCGCACGGCACCGTGCACCCGACGCGCGCCGACTCGGACGCGGCGCACCACTGACCGGACCCTCACGGCGCGCACGAGCGACTGAACGCGCCCCTGAGCGTCTGAACGCGGCGCGCCGGGGCGACTGAACGCGGGGCGGCTGAGCGGCTCAGCACGGTGCGCCGAAGCGTCTGACCGACCGTTTACCGTGACCGAGCGACCTCGGGGCGCCCGATGGGGCGCCCCGAGGATTCCCAGGTTCTACCCACTGGTAGATCCTGCTACCCCTGTGTTGTACTGCCACTATGCAGGGCGCGGCGACCCCGGAGACGTCGCGGCCTCCGGGCCGAGCGCGACGTCGCTGGAGGGTGCCTCCCACCCTGCAGCGCCCGCTCGGGTCACGCCCGATCTTCGCCAAGCGAAGGACGTCGGCCCAGAGCACGAGTTCGGCGGCGGCCGAGTCCCCGCCGATGCTGACGAACCTGGCGACACCGCTTTCGACACAGGCGACACCGACCCTGACGACACCGGCGACACCGGCAACACCGACCTCGATCTCGACGACCTCGCCGACGCCGACCTCGACGTCGCCGCGGTGGCCGAGCCGCCAGATGCAGTTCGTGGCCCGCATCCTCAGCACCGAGCGCAAGCTCATGGCCGACGCTGACGAGTTCGCGCGGTACTACCGCGACGCGCCCGAAGCGCAGCCCGCCCCCGTCCCGCGGGCCCTGCGGATGGTCGCGTCCGTCACGAGCGAATTGGTGGACGGCCACCGCGTCTACACCGTGGCGCCGCACGCACAACCTCCAAACCCCTGGCACATCGTGTACCTGCACGGCGGTGGGTTCGTCAACACGCTGATCGGCCCCCATTGGGACATCGTGTTGCAGCTCGTGCGGCATACCGGAGCCACGGTGACGGTCCCCCTGTACCCGCTGGCGCCGCGCCACACGTACAAAGAAGGACTTGCCTTCGTGGATCGGGTGGTCCACGACCTCACGGCCACCGTCCCGCCCGAGCGCCTCGTCCTCGCCGGAGACTCCGCGGGAGGGAGCATCGCGATCGTGACGGCCATGCGGCGGCGCGATGCCGGGCTGCCGGGCCCGGCGCGGCTGGTGCTGTTCGCGCCCTGCACCAGCGTGGTGGAGGGAAGCGCCGAGGTGGACGACATCGAGCCGCTCGATCCGATCCTCGCCCGCGCCGGCGGGATGCTCGCGGGTCGCTGGTGGGCCGGCGACGACGACCCATCGATCCCCGAGGTCAGCCCACTCTTCGGGGATATGGCCGGGCTGCCACCCGTACAGATCTTCCAAGGCACCCGCGACATCCTGCTGCCGGACGTGCGCCGGTTCGCCGAGCGTGTGCGGGAGGCCGGCGGCGAAGCCGAGCTGCACATCTATCCCGGGGCGATCCATGTGTTCGTGGGGGCGACGTTCACCCCGGAGGCGCAGCACGCGTTCCGCGCCGTGGCGAGCGCGCTGCAGGCGAGCGCGCCCGCGTACTACGGGCTGCAGCGCGTGGCGACCTCCCACCTCGGGGTGTTTCCCCGCCAGGTCGCCGCCCGCGCTCGCGCCCAGGGGACGCCGTGGATCCGGCACGGCCGCCGCGCCGCGGAGACGTGGCAGCGCGCGATCGGTGCGCGCCGACCGGTCGGCCTGGCCGGATAACGCCCGCGCTATCGGAACCCTGCCCCGTCCGCGCGGCGCCACGGCTCACCGGCCACGGCGCACGGACCACTGCGAACGGCGGACGACGCCCGGCACACGGCAGTCATCGCCCCGGAGTGACGCAGGTCGCGTCACCCGAGTCGATCCTTTGCCGCCATCCGAGGCCGGTCCCAGGACATGCTGGGGTGAGCCGACCCATCCAGCCGCCGATAACTCCACCCCAGGAGGCCCGCATGCCCTCACGCAAGGTGATCATCTCCTGCGCCGTCACGGGGTCGATCCACACGCCGTCGATGTCGCCGTACCTGCCGGTGACCGCGGACGAGATCGCCACCGCGAGCATCCAGGCCGCCGACGCCGGCGCCGCGATCATCCACCTGCACGCGCGCGACCCCGAGAACGGGCGCCCCTCGCAGGACCCGGCGCTGTTCGAACCGATCCTCGGCAAGATCAAGGCCAACACCGACGCGGTCGTCAACATCACCACCGGCGGCAGCCCCGCCATGACGGTCGAGGAGCGGATGCGCCCGGCGCTGGAGTTCGCGCCCGAGCTGGCCAGCCTCAACATGGGCTCCATGAACTTCGCGATGTTCCCCATGCTCGCGAAGTTCAAGGAGTTCAAGCACGACTGGGAAGAGCCCTACCTGGAGGGCAGCAAGGACCTGGTCTTCAAGAACACGTTCAAGGACATCGAGCACATCCTGGTCGAGGGCACGAACAACGGGACCAAGTTCGAGTACGAGTGCTACTGCGACGCCCACCTGTACAACCTGCTGCACTTCGTGAAGCGCGGCCTGGCGCCCGGGCCGATGTTCGTGCAGGCCGTGTTCGGCATCCTCGGCGGCACCGGCAACCACCCCGAGGACGTGTCGCACATGCGGCGCACCGCGGATCGGCTCTTCGGCGCCGGGGACTACCAGTGGTCGGCGCTCGGCGCGGGCCGTGCCCAGATGCAGGTCGCCGCGCAGGCCGCGCTGCTCGGCGGGCACGTGCGGGTCGGGCTGGAGGACTCGCTCTACCTGAACCGCGGGGAGCTGTCCCCGTCCTCGGCGGCGCAGGTCACCAAGGTCATCACGATCCTGGACGAGCTCGGCCTGGACATCGCGACCCCGAACGAGGCCCGCGAGATCCTCGGCCTCAAGGGCGCGCAGAACGTCGGCTTCTGACACATGCGGCTCTGACGCATTCGGTTCCTGACGCATTCGGCTTCGATCGCCCGTTCGACGGCCACCCGGCGCCTCGCGCTGGGTGGCCGTCGGTCCGCTCCGATGGTCGGACGGATGTCGGCGCCCGGTTGTACGGTGTGGGTGCTTCCTACCCCTTGTACGGGGTGGGTGCCTCCTACCCCTTGTACGGGGTGGGTTCTTCCCACCCTGCTCACCCGGAAGGTCGTCGACGTCATGAGCTCCACTCCCCGCGGCACGGTCACCGGCTACCGTTGCGCCACCTGCGGCGCGCGGGTGACCATCGACACGCTCTACCCGTTCAAGTGCCCGGACGCCCCCGCCGGGGACAGCCACCACGTGCTGCACCCCGTCACCGACGGGCCGGTGCCGGACGTGATCGACGACCCCAACCCGTTCGTCGCCTACGGCCCCTCGCTCGCGTGGTGGGCCTTCGCCCGGTCCCGCGGGATGAGCGAGGAGCGATGCATCGCGCTCACCCGTGAGGTCGCCGACGGGTTCCGGGTCACCCCGTGCGCCCGCCAGGAGCTGCTCACCGAGAAGGTCGGCGCGGACGTCTGGGTGAAGAACGAGACCGGCAACGTCGGCGGCAGCCACAAGGCCCGCCACCTGGTGACGATCCTGCTGCACCTGCGCGCCGCCGAGGAGCTGGGCCTCGCCCCCGGGGAGCGCGCCCCGCTCGCGATCGCCTCGTGCGGGAACGCCGCGATCGCCGCGTCCACGCTGGCGAAAGCCGCCGGGTGGCCGATCGAAGTGTTCGTCCCCGACACCGCCGCCGGCGTCGTCCTGGAGACGTTGGAGGCACTGGGCGCCCACGTCAACAAGTGCGCCCGGACGCCCGACCTGCCCGCTGGCGACCCGTCGGTGCTCACCTTCCGCCAGGCCGTGGCCGACGGCGCGATCCCGTTCAGCGTGCAGGGCCCGGAGAACGGCCTGTGCCTCGACGGCGGCCGCACGATCGGCTGGGAGCTGGCGAGCCAGCTGCCGCAGGGCAGCCGGGTGCTGATCCAGGTCGGTGGCGGCGCGTTCGCGGCCTGCGCCGGGTGGGGCCTCGGACCGGCGTACCGCCTCGACACGGTCCAGACCGAGGGCGGCGCGCCGCTGCAGCGGGCGTGGGAGCGCGCTGGCGACCTGGCCACCGACCAGCTCGGCGCCCGATGGGGCGAGTTCATGACGCCGTGGGACAACCCCCACTCCCTGGCGGACGGGATCCTGGACGACGAGACGTACGACTGGCAGGCCGACGTCGAGGTCATGCGGGCCTCCGGCGGGCGCCCGATCGTGGTGTCCGAGAAGGCGGTCGAGGACGCGTACGAGCTGGCGACCTCGACCGGCATCCCGGTGAGCCCGACCGGTTCCGCCGCGCTGGCGGCGCTGCTGCCGAGCGCCGACGGCCCGTCGGTGACGCCGGGCGAGACCGTGGCGATCGTGTTCTCGGGCGTGAACCGCTGAGGGA
>JBDIAS010000194.1:0-5128 GCA_039812465.1 Austwickia sp.
CGCACGACCTGGTGCGCGAGCGACCCTGGGTAGCCCTTGCGCGCCAGCATTCCGGCGAGCCGACGCGCCTGGGTGGCCGCCGGCAGCCCGTGCATGGTCGCGAGCTTCTTGGCCACCAGGCGCGCGGCCTCGTCGCGCTCGTCCTCCTCGCTGACCTGATCAAGGGCCCCGGCGACCACGTCCGGCGGTACGCCCTTGCGGCGCAGCTCGGCGCGCAGCGCCGTCCTCGCCAGGCCGCGGGTGGACTGCTTGGCGCGAACGAACATCGCCGCGTAGGCCGCGTCGTCGACGAGCCCGACCTCTTCCATCCGATCGAGCACGACCCCCGCCACCTCGGGGTCGCAACCCCGCCGGGCAAGTTTGCGCTCCAGCTCGACCCTGCTGCGCGGAGCCATCGTCAGCTGCCGCAACACGATCTGGCGGGCCACCTCGTGGGGATCCGCCTCGCCCGACTGCGCAGCAGGGTCGGGTGGCGGGGGTGCGTACGGACGTTCGCGTCCTGGTCTCCCCTGCCGCCGGGCCGAGGCCGTCGTGCTCGACGGAACAGGCTCCGCCTCGCGGGCAGTCCAGGACGCGACCGCCCCCCGGAGTTGCGCGAGCGTCTCCTGCCGCGCGTGTTCGGGGCCAGGCTCGGCCCGTTCTGACGCCGGCACGGTCAGAACGACACCGGGATCTCGGCCAGGGCCACGTCGTCGAGATCGTCACGATCAGCCCCTCCCGCCGCGGGACCGGCCGAGCCCTTCTCGTCTGACCCGTCACCGGTGGGCACGCCCACGCCGAGCAGCGTCTTGATCTGACGTTCCAGCTCGTCGGCCAGCTCCGGATTGTCCCGCAGGAAGGCGCGCGCGTTTTCCTTGCCCTGACCCATCTGGTCGCCGTCGTACGTGTACCACGCGCCCGACTTGCGGACCAGGCCGTGCTCCACGCCCATGTCGATCAGGCCGCCTTCGCGGGAGATCCCCTGCCCGTAAATGATGTCGAACTCGGCCTGCTTGAACGGCGGGGAGACCTTGTTTTTCACCACCTTGCACCGGGTGCGGTTGCCGACCGCGACCGTGCCGTCCTTGAGGGTCTCGATGCGGCGGACGTCGAGGCGGACCGAGGCATAGAACTTCAGCGCCTTGCCACCCGTGGTGGTCTCCGGGGAGCCAAACATGACGCCGATCTTCTCGCGCAGCTGGTTGATGAAGATCGCCGTCGTGCCGGTGCTGCTGAGCGCACCGGTGATCTTGCGCAGCGCCTGGGACATGAGCCGCGCCTGGAGGCCGACGTGACTGTCGCCCATCTCCCCCTCGATCTCGGCGCGGGGCACGAGGGCGGCGACCGAGTCGATGACGATGATGTCGAGCGCCCCCGAGCGGATCAACATGTCCGCGATCTCCAGGGCCTGCTCCCCCGTGTCGGGCTGAGCGACGAGGAGGGCGTCGGTGTCGACGCCGAGCCGCTTGGCGTACTCCGGGTCGAGCGCGTGCTCCGCGTCGATGAAGGCGGCGATGCCGCCGGCCTTCTGCGCGCTGGCCACCGCGTGCAGGGCCACCGTCGTCTTGCCGGAGGACTCCGGCCCGTAGATCTCCACCACCCGACCCCGGGGCAATCCCCCGATGCCGAGCGCCACGTCGAGGGCGATCGATCCGGTGGGGATCACCTCGATGGGCGGGCGGATGTCGTCGCCCAGTCGCATCACGGCCCCCTTGCCGTGGTTCTTCTCGATCTGCGCCAGCACCGCATCCAGCGACTTCTGTCGCTGGTCGGTCGTCGGCTTCTGCCGCTGGTCGACCCCTGCTGCCATCGTGCACCACCCTTCCAGGTGTCCTCGTCTGCCGCCGTCTACCTGCGACCCGCGTCCCGCCGCAGCGGTCCGTTGGATCAGACGTTAGGTCCGCCCTCCGACAACCCTTCCGGGCGCACGCCCGAGGTGTGGATAAACCCGCGCCCCGCGCCCGGTGTGGATCGCCTCGAAGGGGAGAACCGAGCCCACACTATCCCGAACATCTGTTCGACACCTGCAGGCCCTCGGCGTGTCCTGTCAGTCGCGGCGCAGCGGGCGGTCCTTGCCCAGACGACGCCCGGCGGGGACGTCCATGGCGTCGCAGACCGCCTCCCAGACAGCCTTGGGTTCGCGTCCCGATTCCAGCGCCTCCTGGGCGGTCTGGCCGTTCAGCTCGGGGAAGACGTGGTGATCGGCGAGGAGGCGAGCACGGGGCCGCCCGAACTCCTCGTCCATCAGCCGCCAGAAGTCCGCGAGTCGCATCGCGTCAGTAGACCACGGCCTCACCCGGCACTGCCCCCGCACACGACGGCGCCCACGCGACGGCGCTCACACGCGACGGCGCTCACACGCGACGGCGAGGATCGCGCGGTGGGCGTTGTCGGTGGGCCGTGCCAGGCTTCGACATGTCATGAACGCCTCGCCGGTCGATCCCCTCGCGCGCTTCTCTCCCGCAGTGCGCGGGTGGTTCGCGGGCGCGTTCGCCGAACCGACGCCGGCGCAGGCCGGGTCGTGGGAGGCCATCAGCGAGGGCGGAGACACGCTGGTCATCGCCCCCACCGGGTCCGGCAAAACGCTGGCGGCCTTCCTCTGGGCCCTCGACGGCCTGGTCCGAGCGGCCCCGGATCCCTCGGCGGACCCGCTCTGCCGGGTGCTCTACGTCTCGCCCATGAAGGCGCTCGGGGTCGACGTCGAGCGCAACCTCCGCGCCCCGCTGGTCGGCATCGGCCTGCAGGCCCAGGCCACCGGGCTCCCCGTCCGCGACGTGCGCGTCGCCGTGCGGACCGGGGACACCCCGCCCGAGCAGCGGCGCGCGTTCGCGAGGGACCCCGCCGACATCCTGATCACGACGCCGGAGTCGCTGTTCCTGCTCCTCACCTCCCAGGCCCGGGCGGCCCTGGCCGGCGTGCAGACCGTGATCGTGGACGAGATCCACGCGGTCGCGGGCACCAAGCGAGGGGCCCACCTGGCCCTGTCGCTGGAGCGGCTGGACGCCCTGCTGGAACGGCCCGCCCAGCGGATCGGGCTCTCGGCGACGGTCCGTCCCGTCGACGAGGTCGCGCGCTTCCTCGCGGGAGGACGGCCCGTGCGCGTGGTCGATCCGCCCGCCGCCAAGCGCTGGGATCTGCGGGTGGTGGTCCCCGTCCCGGATCTGGCCGAGATCGGCGCTGCGAGCGGCGACCTGTCGGGTGCCGCGTCGGGAGAGCCGGCCCGCACCTCGATCTGGCCGCACGTCGAGGAGCGGCTGGTGGACGAGATCGCCGCGCACCGCTCGACCCTGGTGTTCGCCAACTCTCGTCGCCTGGCCGAGCGGCTCACGGCTCGACTCAACGAGATCTGGGAGGACCGCCTGGTCGCCGCGACTCACGAAGCAGCCGACGACGGCGACGCAGGCGGCGCAGGCGGCGCGCAGGATGCGGCCCCGCCGGCTCCCGCGCCACGGTTACCTCCTGCCGCGATCATCGGCGGATCCGGAACCAACCGCGGGGCACCCCCCGTGCTCGCCCGGGCACACCACGGCTCCGTCAGCAAGGAGCAGCGGGCCGCGATCGAGGACGACCTGAAGGCCGGTCGCCTGCCGGCCGTCGTCGCCACGAGCAGCCTGGAGCTGGGGATCGACATGGGGGCCGTGGACCTGGTGATCCAGGTCGAGGCGCCACCCAGCGTCGCGAGCGGCGTGCAGCGCGTCGGCCGCGCCGGGCACCAGGTGGGCGCGGTCAGCCGCGGCCTGGTGTTTCCCAAGCATCGCGCGGACCTGGTCCAATCGGCGATCGTCGTGGAGCGGATGCGGGCCGGGGCCATCGAGGCGCTCCGGATACCCGCGAACCCGCTCGACGTCCTCGCGCAACACATCGTCGCGATGACCGCGCTCGACCAGTGGTCGGTGGAGGAGCTCCACGCGCTGGCGCGCCGCGCCGCCCCGTACTCCTCCCTGACCCGACCCGTCCTCGAGTCCGTCCTGGACATGCTCGCGGGCCGCTACCCCAGCGAGGAGTTCGCCGAGCTGCGGCCCCGGCTCGTGTGGGACCGCCTGACGGACACGCTCACGGCCCGCCCCGGCGCCCAGCGGCTCGCCGTGACCAGCGGGGGAACGATCCCGGACCGAGGCTTGTTCGGGGTGTTCCTCGCCGGGGAGGGCACCGGCCGACGGGTCGGAGAGCTGGACGAGGAGATGGTGTACGAGTCCAGGGTCGGTGACGTCTTCACGCTGGGGACGTCGTCGTGGCTGGTCGAGGACATCACCCACGACCGCGTGACCGTCTCCCCCGCGCCCGGGCGGCCCGGTCGCCTGCCGTTCTGGCGCGGCGACTCCCTCGGCCGCTCCCCCGAGCTGGGGGCCGCGCTCGGCGCGTACGTCCGCGAGCTCGCGCAGCTCCCGAAGGCGGCGGCCGTGCGCCGGGCGCAGGACGGCGGGCTCGACGAGTGGGCCGCCGACAACCTCCTCGACTATCTGGCGGAGCAGCGCCAAGCCACCGGTGAGCTCCCCGACGAGCGCACGGTCGTCGTCGAACGGTTCCGCGATGAACTCGGCGACTGGCAGATCGTCGTGCACAGCCCGCACGGCACCGCGGTCCACGCTCCGTGGGCGCTGGTCGTGGCCGCCACGCTGCGGGAACGCCTCGGCGTCGAGGTGCACCCCATGCACGCCGACGACGGCATCGTGCTGCACCTGCCCGACGCCGAGGCGGACCCCGACGGGGCCGGCGCCTCCTCGCTCGCCGACCTCGTGGCGGACCTGATGATCGACCCGGCCGAGGTCGCGGACGCCGTGACCAGGCAGCTGGGCGGCTCGGCGCTGTTCGCGGCGCGCTTCCGCGAGTGCGCCGCACGCGCCCTGCTCCTGCCCCGCCGCACGCCCGGTCGGCGGCAGGCTTTGTGGCAGCAGCGACAACGGGCGGCGCAGCTCCTGGCGGTCGCCAGCCAGTACCCCTCCTTCCCGATCGTTCTCGAAGCCGTCCGCGAGTGCCTCCAGGACGTGTTCGACGTCCCCGCGCTCACCGCGCTGATGCGCGACATCGCCGCGCGCCGGGTTCGGGTCGTCGCCGTGGACACCGCGGCCGCCTCGCCGTTCGCGCGGAGCCTGCTGTTCGGGTACGTCGGGCAGTTCCTCTACGAGGGGGACGCCCCGCTCGCCGAAAG
>JBDIAS010000195.1:0-5049 GCA_039812465.1 Austwickia sp.
AGCGAGTACATGATGACCAGCGCCAGGCCGATCAGGCCCGCGATGATCCCCTTGCTGAGCTGGTCGCCGCCGATGGTCGGGCTGATCGACTGCAGCTCCTGGGCCTCGAAGCTCATGGGCAGGGAGCCGAACTTCAGCTGGTCGGCGAGCAGTTTGGAGGACTCGGCGGTGAAGTTGCCGGAGATCTCCGCCTGGCCGTTGACGATCTCGTTGCGGAAGTACGGTGCCGAGATGACCTGGTCGTCGAGGACCACCGCGAGCTGGTTGCGCGGCTGCTGCAGCGGGACCATCGCGCGGCTGACCGCGGCGTAGGTCTCGGTGGGCAGGCCGCCGTTCATCTTGAGGTTGACGACCCACTGGCCCGTCGGGCCACCCTGGCTCTGCCCCATCCCGCTGGTAGCGTCGGCGAGGCTGTCGCCGGTGAGCACCGCGGGACCGAGGACGTACTTGGCGAGCACCTGCCCGCCCGCCTCCGGGGCGGGTTCGCCGCAGATGACGATCGGCTTGGTCAGGTCCTCCTGCGCCGGGTCGAACGCCGTGTCCGGGCAGGTGAGGCTCTGCGCCTGCGCCCCGAGCTCGGGGGACGTCAGCCAGGCCTCGGACAGTGCGTACTCCGCGAGCCTGGTCGGTTCCTGGCGCAGGCCGTCGTACCACTGCGGAAGTCCGCCCTGGTCCGCGGGCGCGCTCGGGGCGGTCGTGAACGGGTTGCCCCCGACCGTGCTCGGCGCGGGAGCGGGGGTCGAATCCGCGGCCGGGACGGCGGCGCCCTGGAGCAGACCGTGCGGGATCGGCGCGCGGGCGGCGCTCGTCGTGGCAGGCGCGCCGGCGCTCGTCGCCGCGGGGCTCGCGCCGGTGGTGGCGGTCCCGGGCGCGGCGGGCAGGGTCTCCGGCGGGCCGGGCGGGGCGGTGCCGCCCGGGAGGGTCTGCGGTCCGCCCTCCTGTTGCTGCTGAGCCCCGGCCTGGGTGGGCAGGATGCCAAGCACCGGCCGGAACCGCATCTGCGAGGACTGTTCCAGGGCGCGCTGCTGGTCTTGGGTGATCTGGCCGGGCACCGTGACCACGACGTTGGTCCCGAGCGTGCCCACCTCGGCCTCCGCGACGCCCTGGCCGTCGACTCGCTTACGGATGATGTCGACCGCCCGGTCCAGCTCCGCGGTGTTGACGTCCTGCCCCTCGCGGACCTGGGGGCGCAGGGTCATCTGCGTCCCACCCTCCAGGTCGAGGCCCAGCTTGGGGGTGAGCTGTGCCTCGCCCCAGACGTGCACGGCGCCGAGGAAGCCGGTCAGCCCCAGCGTGATCACCAGCATCACGATCAGGGTGCGGATCGGCCCGCGCCGTTGGGGATTCTTCGCCATGACCGTCCTCGTGGTTCCTGTCCTTGGTGCGCCGACGTGCCGCGCCGCTTCGGGGCGTGCGCGGCGAACCTCGACCTCACGACCGTACGGGGCCGAGCTGGGCTCGCCGCGTACGGGCCCCCTTCCGCGAGGCGGGCGAGCCTGCCCGCGAGGCGATGGCGCGCCGCGACGTCCGCCCCCGCCGGCGCTGCTCCGGGGCGGTCCGTCGCCTCCCGGGCGCGCTCGGTCGTGCGCGCCGCACCGCGGGCGAGTCTAGGTGACGGGCTGACCTGGGCGCCAACACGACTCGCACGGTGGGGGTACGAATCCCGCGCCCGAGCCTCGGCGCGGAACGGCCGCCGCCCCCGACTCGGGAGCTGCGGAGGCGCCGTGGTGGTGCGTTCACGCGTCGCCGGGGATGTCGAAGCGGCCCACCGGTTCGTCCCAGGGGAGGGCGTCCTGGGCCAACGCCCCAGGCGGCGGGGCCAGGCCCAGGTGTCGCCAGGCGGCGGGCGCGGCGGCCCGACCCCGCGGTGTGCGGATGAGGAATCCCTCGCGGACCAGGTAGGGCTCCACGACGGTCTCGACCGTGTCGGGTTCCTCCCCCACCGCCACGGCCAGGGTGGCGAGTCCCACCGGGCCGCCACCGAAGCGCCGGCACAGGGCGTCGAGGACCGCACGGTCGAGGCGGTCCAGGCCGCGGGGGTCGACGTCGAACAGCGCGAGGGCCGCGAGGGCCGCCTCCCGGTCCACCACGTGCCCCCCGCGCACCTGGGCCCAGTCGCGGACCCGCCGGAGCAGGCGGTTCGCGATGCGGGGCGTGCCCCGCGAGCGGCGGGCGATCTCGACGATCCCGTCGTCGTGGGCCTCCACCCCGAGCAGCCGCGCAGACCGGCGGATGATCGTGGCGAGCTCGTCGGCGTCGTAGAAGTCCAGGTGGGCCGTGAACCCGAAGCGGTCCCGCAACGGCGCCGGCAACAACCCGGACCTGGTCGTCGCGCCGACCACGGTGAACGGGGCGAGCTCGAGCGGGATCGCCGTCGCGCCCGGGCCCTTGCCGACCACGATGTCGACGCGGAAGTCCTCCATCGCCAGGTAGAGCATCTCCTCCGCGGGGCGCGCCATCCGATGGATCTCGTCGAGGAACAGCACCTCGCCCTCGGTCAGCGAGGACAGGATCGACGCCAGGTCGCCCGCGTGCTGGATCGCCGGGCCGCTGGTGATCCGCAGGGGGGCCTCCAGCTCCGCGGCGACGATCATCGCCAGGGTGGTCTTGCCGAGTCCGGGCGGCCCGGATAGAAGCACGTGGTCCGGTGGGGTTCCGCGTCGTTTCGCGGCCTCCAGCACGAGGCCGAGCTGGTCGCGCACCCGCGGTTGGCCGGGGAACTCCCCCAGGCTCCGCGGCCGCAGGGCCGCCTCGACCGCCCTCTCGTCGTCCGGCGCGCCCGCGCCGGATCCCCCGGCGGACGGGTCGACCACGCGGGCCGTGACGTCGTACGAGCCGTCGGTGGTCACGTCGTCATCGGTGGTCACGTCGTCATCGGTGGTCACGTCGTCATCGGTGGTTACGTCGTCGGTGACGCTGTCCCGCCACCCGCCCTCAGCGATCGCGTCCTGGCCGGTGGACGCCTCGCCGCCGCTCATCGGCCCAGCTCCCGCAGCGCGGCGCGCAGAGCCTCGCTGACCTCGGGCGAGGGGCCGAGCGAGGATTCGACGGCCGCGGTCGCGTCGGAGGCCTGCTTGGCGCTCCAGCCGAGGCCGAGCAGCGCGCCGTGGACCTGGTCCCGCCAGGCCGGGCCGACCGGCGGGGTCGCCGGGGTGGCAGCGCTCCCAGGTGCCGCGTCGACGGGCCCCACCTTGTCCCGCAGCTCCAGGACCAGCCGCTCCGCGCTCTTCTTGCCGATCCCCGGCACCTTGGTGAGGGCGGCCACGTCGCCGGAGCCGAGGGCGAGGCGCAACGCGTCCGGGGGGTGGACGGCGAGCATCGCCAGGGCGAGCCGCGGGCCGACGCCGGACACGGTCTGCACGGTGTCGAACAGCTCCCGCTCCGAGTCGTCGGCGAACCCGTACAGCGTCAGGGAGTCCTCCCGCACGACCAGGGAGGTCGCGAGCTGGGCACTCTGGCCGCGGCGCAGGGACGTCGCCGTGCCCGGGGTGGTCTTCACCAGCAGGCCGATCCCCCCGACCTCGACCACGACGTGGTCCAAGCCGGCGCGCAACACCTCTCCCCGGACGGACGCGATCATGACCGACCCCCCGCCCGCGTCGGGATCCGGCCGCGCCGCCCGCCCTGCGCGGCCAGCGCCGCGTCGATCCGGTCTTGGGCGGAGCCGCGCCAGACGTGGCAGACCGCGAGCGCGAGCGCGTCGGCGGCGTCGGCGGGTCGCGGCGGGGCGCTCAGCCGGAGGATCCGTGTGATCATGCTCGTGACCTGCGCCTTGTCGGCCCGGCCGTTGCCGGTGACCGCGGCCTTGACCTCGCTCGGGGTGTGCAGCGCGAGCGGCAGCCCCAGGCGCGCGGCCGCGAGCATAGGCAGCGCGCTGCACTGAGCGGTGCCCATGATCGTGGACACGTCGTGGCGGGCGAACACGCGCTCGACCGCGATCGCGTCCGGGCGGTAGCGGGCCAGCCATTCGTCGAGTTCTGTCTGGAGGGTGAGAAGGCGTTCGTGCGTGGGCTCACCCGCGGGCGTCCGCACGACGCCGACCGCGACCATCGACAGCGGCCGGCCGAGGTTGCCGTCGACGACCCCGAGACCGCAGCGCGTGAGACCCGGGTCGACGCCGAGCACCCGCATCGTCGCCTCCTCATCGCGCCGCGCCTCCCGCAAGCGCCGAAGCGCCGAGCCGGGACGTCGTACATGTGTTCTAGCGCGACGATACCCGGCGACGGGGCGCGCGGGCCCGCGACGCGCCGACTGGGGTACGCGGTACGTGGAACACGCGCTACCGGCCAGGCACGTAGTACGCGGCACGCGGCACGCGGCGCACCGGTCGCCAGCGGGTCAGGCGTCGAGCTCGGCGACGACCTCGTCGCTGACGTCGCCGTTGACCCAGACGTTCTGCACGTCGTCGCTGTCCTCCAGGGCGTCGACCAGGCGCATCATCTTGCGGGCGCCGTCGGCGTCCAGCGACACCTCGACGCTGGGGATGAACTCCGCCTCGGCCGAGTCGTAGTCGACGTCCGATTCCTGCAGGGCGGTGCGGACCGCCACGACATCGGTGGCCTCGGAGACGATCCGGAACGCGTCGCCGAAGTCGTCGATCTCCTCCGCGCCCGCGTCCAGCACGATCTCCAGCAGCGCGTCCTCGCTGGTCTCACCGTCCTTTTGCGCCTTGGGCACCATGACGACGCCCTTGCGCGTGAAGAGGTACGCGACCGAGCCGGGGTCGGCGAGCGTCCCGCCGTTGCGGGTGAGCGCGGTGCGCACCTCCGCGGCGGCGCGGTTGCGGTTGTCGGTCAGGCACTCGATGAGGACGGCGACGCCGTTGCTGCCGTAGCCCTCGTACGTGATCGCTTGGTACTCGGCGCCCCCCGCCTCCGCCCCCGAGCCGCGCTTGACCGCGCGGTCGATGTTGTCGTTGGGGACCGAGGACTTCTTGGCCTTCTGGATGGCGTCGAACAGGGTCGGGTTGCCAGCCGGGTCGCCGCCGCCCGTGCGGGCCGCGACCTCGATGTTCTTGATGAGCTTCGCGAAGAGCTTGCCCCGCTTGGC
>JBDIAS010000196.1:0-4998 GCA_039812465.1 Austwickia sp.
GGCTTCGTCGTTGGCGGCTTCGTCGTTGGCGGCTTCGTCGACCCCGACCTGGTCGAGGGCGGCCTGGTCGATGCTGGCCTCGTCGAGGGCGGCCTGGTCGATGGCGGCGGCCGCCGCTGGCTCCGCCCCGCCAAGGACAGCGAGCACCCCGGCCCCGTACCGCTCCAACTTCCTCGCCCCCACCCCCGAAATCAGCGACAGCTCGGCCGCGTCGGCGGGTGAGCGCTCGGCGATCGCGGTCAGCGTCGCGTCGGTGAAGACGACGAACGCGGGCACCTTCTCGCGCTGGGAGACGGCGAGCCGCCAGGCGCGCAACCGCTCGAACGTGGCCTCGTCGTAGGTGGGCGGGCAGTCGTCGCAGCGTCCCACCTTGCGCTGCGCCCCGCTCGCCAGGGGGCGGCCGCACACGCGGCAGACGGACGGGCGGGCTGGCCTGCGGCGGCGCGTGGGTTCGCCGGTGCGGGCGGCCGTGCTCCGGGCGGGGGCGCCGATCGCGTCGCCGAAGACCGCGCCGGCGCCGTCGAGGAAGCGCGAGGGCCTTCGACCCGCCCTCCCGCCGCTCTGCCGCGCCGAGGCCCAGCTGAGCCGTAGCTCGCGGCGCGCGCGGGTGAGGCCCACGTAGAAGAGGCGCCGTTCCTCCTCGATCGCCTCGGGGCCCTCCGCCATCACGATGGGAAGGTAGCCATCGCTGACCCCGGCGAGGAACACCACGTCCCACTCCAGCCCTTTGGCCGCGTGCAGCGACGCCAACGTCACTCCTTCCACGGTCGGGGCGTGTTGCGCGGCGGCGCGCTGGTCGAGTTCCTGCACGAGCTCGCCCAGCCGGGCCGCCGGGTCGGTCGCCACCAGGTCGTCGGCGAGCCGAGCGATGGCAGACAGGGACTCCCAGCGCTCCCGCACCGATCCCCCGGAGCTCGGGGGCTCCGGGCTCCACCCGGCCCCGGTCAGCACGTCCCGCGCCAGGTCGCCCATCGGGACGCTGCCGTCGTCGGAGCGAGCGGCCCCCCGGAGCAGCAGCACCGCGCGCCGAACCTCATCCCGGCGGAAGAACCGCTCCCCGCCGCGCACCTGATAGGGCACGTCGGCGGCGGCGAGCGCCTGCTCGAACGCCGCGGACTGGGAGTTGGTGCGAAACAGCACGGCGACCTCGCTGGGCGGCGTCCCGTCTCTGACGACGCGCGCGATCGCCGACGCGACCCCGGCCGCCTCCGCGTCCTCGTCGGGAAAGGCCTCCAGCGTCGGGACGGGGCCCGCCTCCCGCTGGGCCAACAGCCGCAGCGGCGCGCCCGTGCCGCCAGGCCGCCCGCGACCGGTCCGCAGCACCAGGTTGGCCAGCCCGACCACCTGCGGCGTCGAGCGGTAGTTGCGCACGAGACGGACCACCCTCGCCTGGGGGCGCCGCGACGTGAAGTCCAGCAGGTGCCGCGGGGAGGCGCCGGTGAACGAGTAGATGGTCTGGGACGGGTCCCCGACCACGCACACCTCGTCGCGGCCGCCCAGCCATAGGTCCAGCAGGCGTTGTTGGACGGCGTTCACGTCCTGGTACTCGTCCACGACGAAGTGGCGGTACTGGCCGCGGACCCGGTCGGCGATCCCCGGGTGCGCGGCGAGGATCCCGGCGAGGATCACGAGCACGTCCTCGAAGTCGATGACGCCCCGGGCCGCCTTCGCGTCCTCGTAGGCCTCCAGCAGGCGGGCCACCGCGGTCGGGTCGAGCCCGGCGGGATCGCGACGCGCCGCTCGCGCCGCCGCCGCGTACGTCTGCGCGGTGTACCCGCTCACCTTCGCCCACTCGATCTCCGAGGCCAGGTCCCGCACCGCGGCGCGGTCCAGCCCGACCCCCAGCCGTCCCCCGGCCTCGGCGACCAGCCCGGCCTTGTGGGGCAGGAGGTCCGGCGCGGCGCCCCCGATGGCACTCGGCCAGAAGTAGTGCAGCTGCCGCAGGGCCGCGGCGTGGAAGGTGCGCGCCTGCACGCCGCCCACCCCGAGGTCGCGCAGGCGGGTGCGCATCTCCCCCGCGGCCCGCGCGGTGAAGGTCAGCGCCAACACGCGGTCCGGCCGGTAAGCGCCCGACAGCACGCCGTACGCGATCCGGTGAGTGATCGCCCGCGTCTTGCCCGTGCCCGCGCCCGCGAGGACGCACAGCGGGCCCAGCGGCGAGGCGGCCACCTCGCGCTGTTCGGGGTCGAGCCCCTCCAGCACGCTGTCTACATCCCGCCCGCTGCCGACCACCGGCGACGCCTCCGACCCTCGCTCCGACCGATATCCCTGTACTCCTCTGCAGGGGGCGGCCCCGCCGAACCAGGCATGGCCTCGCCCGCTGCTATCGCCGCATCCTCCCAGACGGGGCCGACACCCCTCCGCGCGGCCGCAGCCGGGCGGTGGCGGCAGCGGGGCGTGGCTGCGGGCGGCCCGCCTCCCCGCCGTGGGGAGGGTCACGTCGGTGGGCTCGGGCCACTCGGCCAGACTCCGCTGGGTCAGACTGGCTCCCATGACTGGTTCACCGGTGTCCCCCGCCTCCGGGCGAGTCGTGGTGTTCGCGACCTCCTGGTGCCCCTACTGCGACCGGCTGCGCACGGAGCTCGACGCCCTCGGGGTGGTCTTCGACGAGGTCGACGTGGACGCCGACGCGGAGGCGGCGGCGTTCGTCGAGTCCGTCAACCACGGCAACCGGGTCGTGCCCACCGTGTTGTTCGAGGACGGGGAGACCGCCACGAACCCGACCGCTCAGACCGTGGCCGAGCTGCTGGCCGGCTCCAGCGATTAGACGGAACCCGTGCGGCGGCCTCCGGTCAGTCCCGCCGGACGGACCCCGCCTCGAGGGCCTGGTCCAGCCGTCCTCCGTACCACCGCTCGATCAGTCGCCGCGCGATCGATAGGCGCCCGGCGATCCCGAGGCTGCCCGCGGCGAGCTCGGCCGCGAGTTCGGCCCGGTCCCACCAGCGCGCCTCCACGATCTCGGAGGTGTCCACGGTGAGCCGGACGTCGTGCGTCCGCGCCTCGTAACCGATCATGAGCGACGCGGGAAACGGCCACGGTTGGCTGCCCACGTAGGCCACGGACTCCACCCGCACGCCCACCTCCTCGGCCACCTCACGCGCGACGGCGTCCTCCAGGCGCTCCCCCGGCTCGACGAACCCGGCCAGCACCGACACCCGCCCGGCCTTGAAGCGCGGCCCCCGGGCGAGGAGCAGCCGGTCGTCGGGGCCGATCACGGACATGATCACGGCGGGATCGGTGCGCGGGAACTGGACGCTGCCGTCGCGACCGCACACGCGGACCCACCCCGCCTGCCCGGAGGGGGCGGGGGCGCCGCACCGCGGGCAGTGGGTGTGCGTCGCGTGCCACCGCGCCAGCCCAACGCCGGTGAGCGCCAGCTCCAGGTCGAGCGCCGTGAGCCAGGGCCCGCACTCCCGCAGGTCGAGCCAGACCGCCTCCGGGGTGTCGGCCGCGCGCGCGGCCTCCGCGCCGCTGCGGTGCCGGGCCAGCAAGTACGCCGTTCCGGCGTCGTCTCGGCCGAGGAAGGCGACCCTGGCCGGGTCGTCCCGGGAGGGGCCACCGGGACGAGGGGCGCGGAGAGCGAGGGTCGTCGAGCGGGCGCCGACGACGACGGGTACGGTTCCGCCGTCCGTGTCGAGCACCCGTGACGTCGGGTGGGCGAGGAGGTCGCTCAGCAGCCCGGGCCGTGTCCGGTCGTCGGCGCCCCGGTTGAGGGAGGACAGCAGTTGCCCGTCGGGACGGGGATTCGCCCAGACCCTCACGGACTCCTCCTCGCCCTGCGCGGTCATGCGGCACAGCGTAACGACCGCCGCGCGACCCCCGCCCGGCCCGCAGGCCGGTGCCCGCGTCGGTACGGTGGGTCGCGTGACTCGCGACGCTTTGACTTTCGCCGCGCTGGCGAGCGCCGCGGTGCCCGGGCTGTCCCCGATCAGCGCGGAAGCGGTCCGCCCCCGGCCGGGCGAGCGGTTCCGGGTAGGGTTCGTCGAGGACGCCGAGCACCGCCGCTGGGTGGTGCGGCTCCCGGTGGACGCGGTGGCGGCGGCCCAGCAGGACGCCTCGGTTGCCCTCCTCGGCATGCTGGCCCGGCGGGTCCCGTTCTCGGTGCCGTCGCCGAAAGGATTCGTGGGCCTGCGCGACGGGCGCCGCGCCATGGTCTACCCCCTGATCAGCGGGCACAGCCTCGTCCTCTACACCGTGCCTGCGGGCACCGGGCTGGCCGCCGAGGTGGGGCGGACGGTGGCCCACCTGCACAACGTGGACCGGCGCCTGTTCGAGGAGGCTGCGCTCCCCGCCTACGACGCCGCGGAATGCCGTCGGCGCCACCTGATCGACGTGGACCGGGGCGCGCACACCGGGTTGGTGCCCGCGGGGCTGCTCTCCCGGTGGGAGCGGATGCTCGACGACGTGTCGTGGTGGCGGTTCGCGCCGACCCCGATCCACGGCCGCCTCGACGGCAACCACCTCCTCGTCGCGTTCTCCTCGGAAGAGGACGCGGCGAGCGGCCGGATCCGCGCCATCGTGGGCTGGGAGGACGCCAAGGTCGGCGACCCGGCGGAAGACTTCGCCGCCCTCATCGCGGCGGCGGCCCCTGACACCATCGACACGGTGCTCGAGGCCTACGTGATGAGCCGCCTGGAGAACCCGGATCCCTATCTGGAGAAGCGCGCCCGGCTGATCGCGGAGTTGCGCCTGGTCACCGATCTGCTCGCGGCGGTGGCCGCGAAGGACGACGCGACCCGGGACGCGGCGGTCCGCGCGCTGCGCCGCCTGAACGCAGACGTCGGGGATCCCGAGGCGCGCACGGAGGAGCCGGGCGGGCAGGCGGTGAGCTTCGTGTACGAGCAAGGACCCTCGCCGGACCGCTTGTACCAGGCGGGCGACGTCCCCTCCCCGAACGAGGCTTCCCCTCCCGTCGCCGACGGGTCCCCGCCGGTCGCGGCCGCCGAGAAATCCCCGCCGGCCACCGACGCGTCCCCGTCTATCCCTGACGCGTCCCCG
>JBDIAS010000197.1:0-4935 GCA_039812465.1 Austwickia sp.
GGGTCTGCACCGTACGGCTCCCCGTACGTCAGGAGACGCCGTACCGCGTCCTCGCTCCCCGCGTCCAGCGCGGCGTCGGAGGCGACCCAGTGCACGAACCGCGCGCTGACCGAGGCGATCTGCGGGGCCACCTCGCGCAGCGCGCGGAGCAGCGCGGCGGCGCGAAAGTCGGACAGGGCTCGCCCGCCGGGAAACGTGGTGAGGACGTGGTCGTGGGCGGTGAAGGCGTGGCCGTGGGCGGGGACCGACGCGGGCATCGGGGCTTCTCCTGGGTGGCGCGACGGGGGCGCCCTCAGGCTACTGCGGCGACGAGGCGGTCCAGGAAGGGCACCTGGCCGCCGACCAACTTGCGTCGCGCCTCGTCGAGCGGGAACCACGCGGCGCGGTCGATCTCCGGGAATCGCCCGATGCGACCCGACTTCGGCGGCCACTCCATCTCGAAAAGGTTGCTGGTGACGTACGCGAGCTTGTCCGGGGCCGCCACGGCGAACGCGGTGACCACCTTCCGGCTGGGCATGCGCAGTTCGCCGAGCTCGATCCACGGCGCGGGCGGCGCGTCGACGCCGATCTCCTCGCGGAACTCCCGGGCGGCCACCGCGCGCGGGTCCTCGGTGGTGGGGTCGTACTCGCCCTTGCTGATCGACCAGCCGCCGTCGTCGCGGCGGGCCCACAGGGGCCCGCCCATGTGGGCGATGAAGACCATCAGCCCGGAGGCGGGGTCGACGCGGTAGGGGAGCAGCCCCGCGCTGCGCCGCGTCAGGACGTGACCGCTCGGTCGAGGGCCTCCAGCGACTCCTCGAGAAGCTCGGGGCCGAACGCCGGCCAGCGGGCGAAACCCTCGCGGGTCTTTTGAGGGGTATCGGTCCAGTCGTACGTGAGGGTGACCTCGGTGGCGTCACCCGAGGGCGCCAGGTCGTAGCGCCAGACCCAGCCGCCCGCCTTGAGCTCCCCGCGACGGTTGAGCTGGCCCGGCTCCCAGGCGATGGCGCGGTCGGGCTCGAAGGCCGTGACCTTGTTGTGCATCACGTACGCGCCGCCGAGCCGCTCCAGGAACATGTTGACGGCGAACACCTGGCCGACGCCGGTGATCGGCTCCGGGTCGATGGCGTCGCGTACCCAGTCCCCGGCCTCGGTCTCGTGGTGCCGGGCGGGGTCGGCGAGGAGCGCGAAGATCTCCGACGCGGTCGCGTGGATCGTCCGGCTGCGCTGGTGCTGTTCGGTGCTCACGAAGACTCCCTTTCTCGGGCGAGCGGCGGTGGATGGTCTGGAGAGCCGTCGATCAGGAACCGTTCAGCCATTGGGTCAAGGTGTCCTGGCAGTCACCGAGCACGTGCGCGTCGAAGGGGTCGAGGCCGGGCAGGGTGCCGTCGATGTTGATGTTGACGCACATCGCGCCCGACTCCCGTGCGATGGGCACGAGCCACTTCGCGGGGGTCACCCATGAGGACGTACCGACGGCCAGGAGGAGGTCAGCGTCGCAGACGGCCTCCTCGGAGGCCTGCCACACGCCCGGGTCGAGCGGTTCCCCGAAGAGCACGATGTCGGGGCGCAGGTACAACCCGCAGGCGGGGCACTCGGGGATATGGCCCGGCTCGGGGTCGCCCTCCAAGTCGAGCTCGGTCCGGTGCGAGCACCGCCGGTCGACGCAGACGGCGCGCGCCGCCGACCCATGCAGTTCCAGCACGTTCTCGGACCCGGCGTCCTGGTGCAGCCCGTCGATGTTCTGGGTGACCACCCGGACCTTGGCCGCAGCGAGTGCACGGTGCGCCGGGGAGGGCCCCGCCACCAGGGCCTGGCGCCGGATCCCGCCCCACACGTCCCACAACGCGGGCAGGTTGTGCGGCAGGCCGGAGGCGTGCATCGCCGCCTCGACGTCGGGGTGGGCGGTCCACAGGCCGCCCGCGCCGCGGAAGGTCCCGAGGCCGGACGCGACGCTGATCCCGGCGCCGGTGAGGGCGACGACGCGTTCGAAGCTCTCCCGTGGTGCGATGTCGGCAAGTGTTGCGCTCATGTGATCGATTCTGCGCCGTACGGACTCGTTATGCGCCTCATCCGTACCCGCCGTTTCCGGCACGCCCCGCCCCCGCGCCCCGCCACGCCCTGCCCTCCGCCAGTTTGCGCCCGTGGGCGGGAAGCGTCCGCGTCCTCGCTTGTTGGCCGGGCCAGGTCTCGCCCGTGGGCGGGAAGTGTCCGCGTCCTCGCTTGTCGGCCGGGCCAGATCTCGCCCGGGGGCGGGAGCGTTTCGGGGCTGACGCGCATGGACTCGCTTCTTCGGTGGTGATGCTCTTCGTGGATGGGGACGGGCGTTGTTCGGTGTTGACGTTGCTCCAGGCGCGTCTTGGTCGACGAACGTGGGTCCGGGTCGATCTATCGAGTCCGCGTCGGGCGGTGGTGTCCGGTGGGGGAGATCCCCGGCGGTCGACGTCGCCCGTGGGCGGGAAGCGTCCGCGTCCTCGCTGGTTGGCCGGGCCAGGTCTCGCCCGTGGGCGGGAGATGTACGCGTCCGCCGTCACGTTTCGCCCGTGGGCGGGAAATGTACGCGTTACCCCAGCCCCGCGCGGACATCTGCCGCCCGTGGGCGGGAAATGTCCGCGTCCTCGCTTGTCGGCCGGGCCAGATCTCGCCCGTGGGTGGGAGCGTTTCGGGGCTGACGCGCATGGACTCGCTTCTTCGGTGGTGATGCTCTTCGTGGATGGGGACGGGCGTTGTTCGGTGTTGACGTTGCTCCAGGCGCGTCTTGGTCGACGAACGTGGGTCCGGGTCGATCTATCGAGTCCGCGTCGGGCGGTGGTGTCCAGTGGGGGAGATCCCCGGCGGTCGACGTCGCCCGTGGGCGGGAAATGTACGCGTCCGCGGTCACCATTCGCCCGTGGGCGGGAAATGTACGCGAATCCCATGCTCCCGGCGTACCGTTCCTGCCCGTGGGCGGGAAATGTCCGCGGCGACGTGGGCATCGCCCCGCGGGTAGGGACATGCCCCGTCAGGACGGGAGATCGCCCCCGACGTTGGCGCCCTGGTTGATCATGAACACGCCGCCCTGCGGGTCCGCGAGCTGGGCGAACCGGCCGAACGGGGAGTCCTCCGGCGCCGCTTGCACGGTGCCGCCCAGCTCGGCGGCCCGGGCGGCGGAGGCGTCGGCGTCCTCGACCGCGAGGTACGCCCGCCAAAACGACGGGACGCCCTCGGGGAGCCACTCCGACGCGTCACACAGCCCGCAGACCGCGGCGTCGCCCGCGCCGTTCGTCGCGTACCGGAAGCCCTCGCCCTTCTCCTGCGACGAGCCCGGCTTCTCCTGCGCTGACCCCGGCATCCACGCGATGTCCCAGCCGAGCACGTCACGGTAGAACGGCAACGCCGCGTCGAAGTCCGTGCTCAGGCACTCGAACCAGACGGGCGTACCCGGCGTGAGCGTCAGGTCGAAGCCCGCCATCTGATCCGGCTGCCACAGGCCGAACGCTGCGCCGGCCGGGTCGACGAGGAAGGCCTGCCGCCCCTGGTCGGCGACGTCCATCGGGCCGAAGACGAGGGTGGCGCCGGTCCCGTCGAGCCGTTCGATGACGCCTGCGACGTCGTCGCTGTGCAGGTAGACGCTCCACATCGTGGGCCCGGTCGGCTCGGTCGTCGGGCCGTTCATGTCCATCATCGTCGTCATGAGACCACCGACGGGTGAACCATCCTTGATGATCAGGTGGTAGTGCCCGAAATCCTCGCCCTGGTCGGCGAACTCCCAACCGAACAACTCACCGTAGAAGGTCTTGGCGCCCTCGACGTCGTCCGTCATGAGGTCCATCCACACCGGGCGGCCAGCGCGGGTGGTTGCGGTCATGGGCGGTGTCCTTTCGCTCGGCCCTGCTTCGCCTCACGTGCGCACCGGGCCGTGGAGTGCGGTCGCCTTCGAGAGTAGGGACTCGCTCCGCCCGCGGCTACTGTCCCGCCCGCGCGCCCGGCAGCTTCGTCCGCGCGCCCGGCAGCTTCGTCCGCGCGCCCGGCAGCTTCGTCCGCGAGCCCGGCTGCTACGCCTGCGCGCGGCTGTGCAGCGACGTTCCGCGCCCCCGCGCCCCGTTCTGACAGACACACCGCGATGAGGGCGGTGATCTGACCTCCTGCACAGGGGTCGACAGGTCGGTGCTGGTCGGTCACGGTGGGAGGTATGGCCGCCGCCGATGACGTGCCCCTTCCGGGCCTGAACCTTGAGGATCTGGAGCTGCGACGCATCGAGCCCGGCGACGACTTCCTCCTGCGCACCGCGACGTGGCTGAACGCGAACTGGGTCGGCGAACGCCTCAGCTTCCGGGACGTTCAGGACGAACCGCGGCTGCGCCACTACGCGGAGTTCCGGCCGCGGCGGGGCGATTTCGGCTGGGTCGCCCACTCCGGGGACGCGCCCGTTGGCGTCGCGTGGTGCCTCTTCCTGCCCGGCTCCGATCCCGGGTACGGGTTCGTGGCCGACGGCGTGCCCGAGCTGAGTATCTGCGTGCTGCCCGGCTACCGCGGTCTCGGGGTGGGCGCTCACCTGCTGGAGGCGACCCTGGAGGAGGCCGAGCGTCTGTGCGTGACGCGCGTGAGCCTCAGCGTGGAGCACGGCAATCCCGCGATCGCGCTGTACCGACGGACGGGGTTCACGCCCGTACCCGGCGCCGCGGAGGGCACCATGGTCGTGACGTTGCCCCGCGCGGACGGCCTGGCCGACGTGGGTGGCCCGGCTCCGCGCTGAGACCCCACGCAGGCTCATTCCGTACGATTGGTGTTCTCCCCGTTCGCCTCTCGACCGCCCGTGTCATCTCCATCCGGGCCAGCCGCCTCACCACCCGTGCCGCCCGCGTCCCCGCCCAGACCACCCGCGTCCCCGGGAGGGCGTAGGAGCTGCAGCGCTTCGGCGAGGTACGCAGGCCAGGGCTTGACGCCCCCGTCCTCGTGCCAGTTCTTGAGGGTTGC
>JBDIAS010000198.1:0-4933 GCA_039812465.1 Austwickia sp.
CGCCGCCTCGCCGGGCTGGCGCATCGTCAGGGCCCCGATCACGCCGATGGTAGCGGCTGCGGCGGCCAGCAGGTACGAGGAGGTGAACGTGCCCGTCCTCTCACCCAGCACCCCCGCGATCGCCGGGCCCAACGCCTGCCCGACGCCGAAGAACAGCGTCATCGTGCCCAGCGCCTTCACGGCCTGGCTCGGCGGCATGTAGTCGCCCGCGGTCGCGCCCATGATGCCCGGCACGCTCCAGGCCGAGATGCCGAACAGCGCCACCGCGATGTAGAGCATCGCGCCCGGCAACTGCAGCCCGACGATCAGGTACGCCACCGCGTGCATCGCGAACACCAGGGCGATCCCGCGCTTGCGCCCCAGCCGGTCGGACAGCATCCCGAAGAACCCGCAGCACAGCGAGGCCATCCCGATGAAGAACCAGATCCACCCGGCGGAGCTCTCGGCGAGCCCGCGCTGGTCCACGAGGGTGGTGACGATGAAGGTGGCGAAGATGGCGTAGGAGAAGCCGTACATCGAATAGACCAGCCCCAGCACGATGGTCGTACGCCGCTGCTCCGCGGGCGAGACGGGCTCGGGGGCGTGCGCGTCCCGCACCGGGTGGCCCGCCGCCGAGGTCCCGATCCCGGCGGGGTCGTCGCGCAGCAGCAGGCCGGCGATGACCGCGACGACCGCGATGATCGCGGCCATGATCCGCCAGCTGATCCGCCAGCCGTCACCGTCGGCGACGCTGGCGTTGATCGAGGGCACGAGCACGCCGCTGATCATCAGGCCGAGGCCGATGCCGGCCACCACGAGCCCGCTCGCCCAGCCGCGGACGCTCTTGAGGAACCAGCGGGACACCGTACCGACCATCGCGACGTTGCCAAGTCCGCTACCCACCCCGACGAGCGTGAAGAGCAGCAGCACCGGCCAAAAGCCGGACGCCACGCTGACCGACGTCAGGGCGGCCACGATGAGCACGAGCGCGCCCGTGATCGTCGCGCGCGGTCCCGCCCGCGTGGTGAGGGAGCCCGCGATGGACACCCCGGCCAGGTATCCCACGAAGTTGGCGGTGCCGACCCAGCCCATGTCCCCGTACGAGAAGCCCAGGGTGTCCCGCATCGACGGCAGCACCATGCCGAAGGCGAACCTGGCCATGCCGAGCACGCACATCGACACGACGATGCCGACCGCGACGATGACCCACCCGTAGTGAAACGGCAGCCGCGTTTCGAACCCTTGCGCCCTCTCCGGCGCGGAACCCGATGTCATGAGACCGTGCCTAGCACACGCGCGAAGGTCCTGTGACCGGGATAACACCCTGACGTCAGGGGCGGGTCTTGCCGTCGCGCAGCAACTGCACGGCCTGCGCCGCGCGCCGGGCGCGGGTCGGCGCCCTCTTCGCCTCACCCACCCACTGCGCGAACGTCTTGCGGTGGGTGTAGGCCAGGGCTTCGTACGCCGTGGCGGCGGCCGCATCGGCGGCGAGGGCCGCGCTCAGCTCGGCGGGCACGTCGACCGCCCGCGGCGTCTCGTCGAGCGCGACCGTGGCCGTGACCTCGTCGCCGATCTCGACGCCCAGGTCCGAGCGCGCCGCCTTGCTGAGCCCGATGCAGTTCTCCCCGCCCATGACGGCCAGCCGCAACGGCGCGCTCCGCCCGTCGATGGTGACGCGCACCGGCGCGCGCTTGCCGCCGCCCAACTCGGCGACCTGCTCGTCGGTGAGCAGGATCGCGGTCGCCGCCCCGAAGGGTTCGAGCCGTTGGGTGACGGTGATGCTTCGCCCGTTCGCCATGTCCGCCACTGTGCCAGAAAGCCGCGAGGGGACCACAGGCATCGCGGCCCGGGACGTGTAAAGTACGTGTATGGCGAGAACTCGCACGAATATCGAGATCGAGAACGACTACGTCGACGTGATCATCGAGCGATTCGGCGTGCGGACGAAGACCGAGGCTGTGGATCTCGCGCTGCGTCATCTGGCCGGAGATCCGATGTCGCGCGAGGAAGCGCTGGCCATGCGCGGCGCCCATGCCATCGCGGCACTCCCGGATGACGCCCCACCGGCCGACGTCGCATGATCCTGGTCGACAGCTCGGCGTGGGTGGAGTACGACCGTGCCACGGGGAGTGCTGTCGACAGCGTGCTGACCCACCTCATCGCGTCCGATGGCCCGATCGCCGTCACGGAGCCGATCGTCATGGAGGTCTGCGCCGGCGCCCGTACCGCGGCTCGTGAGCGTGACCTCCGGCGTCTGATGGATCGTTTCCACCGAGCACGCTTCGACTCGGCCGCCGACTTCGATGCTTCCGTGACGATCTATCGGAGGTGTCGGCAGGCGGGTGTCACGCCCCGCGGCCTTATCGACTGTCTGATCGCCGCTGTGGCGCTGCGTCAGCGGCACAAGGTCCTTGCCTGGGATCGCGACTTCGCGCAGCTCGCGCGGGTGATGGAGCTTTCGCTCCACCCGGCGTCGCTGGCCTGAGTGGCGCAGGGCGGGGAGGGCCGCTCAGTCCATGGCCTCGATGCCGAGTTCGGCCAGCTCGCCGGTCATGGCGCGGAGCTTGCGGACTAGGTCGGCCGGTGGCGGGTCCCAGTCGAGCACCTCCTCGACCACGCGCAGGGGTTCGGTGGTGCGGTACGACCGGGTGGGGTTGCCGGGGAACCGCTTGTCGGTGACGTTGGGGTCGTCCTCGATCGTGCCGAGCGGCTCGACGCGGTAGACGCGCCCCGGCCCGTCGCCGCGGGCCAGGACCGCGGCGAGGGGAGCGCCCTCCTGGCTCGCCGTGAGGTAGATGTGTCGAGCCACTCGCCCGCGGTCGTAGTTCGACTCCCACCCCGGCGTGAGCAGATCGCCCGGGCGCAGGTCGGCCTTGGTGCCATGGAAGAACGGGCCCGGGTCGTCGACCACCCGCGGGGGAGCGGGCGGGTCGCGCAGCAGGCTGTCGAGCCGCTGCGTCAGCGCCGCCACCCTGGTGCGTCCTTGCGGCGCCCGCGGGTAGCGGGAGAGGACGTCGAGCACGGTCGGCGTGGCACGTCGCCGCGCGGCATCAAGCATGTATGCGGCGACCACCGCGTCGTCGCCGCGCGAGAGCTCGCCCGCCCGGGCGGCGTGGGCGCCGGCGCCGAGGATGTGCCGCACCTGGGATGCGCGGGCCAGGGGGTGGAGGTAGGCCGCGCCCGCCGCGGCTCCCGCGGCGAGGGCAGCATGCCTGGCCTCCTCGGTCGGCGCCTGGCTGCCCGCACGGTGCGCGTCGACCGCGCCTGCCCGCTGGAGGCGGGATCGGGGTGCCCCGTCCGCGAAGACCCGCGCGGCCTCCAGTGCCGCGGCTGGGCGCGTGTCGCCGGGGCAGGCTCGTTCGAAGAGGGCGAGCGTGGGCCGGGCGCACTCCGCGGCGTAGCCGGCGACGGCGCGCAGTTCGTCCATCGTCAACTCGAACTCACCCGACGACGCCACCATCCAGCGAGTCTGACACGGGCACCCGCGCCAGGGGTGGCCGAGCTCCTGGGCGCCATGGCCGGAGCGGGTGACGTCGAGGGCGGGGTCGAAGACGAACTCGGTGCTCCCGGAGATGATGCGCGACAGGTTGGCCCCGTCGAACGCGTATGTGGTGCCCCCGGCGTGATGCCTTTCAGGCGACGGGATCGAGCCTGCGAACGACGGGTAGTCCGGCGGCGCGCTCGACCGCAAGGTCATGCGCCGACTGCAGGGCCAGCCAGGCGCGGGCGGTGCCAACGCCAGCTTCCTCCAGCCGCACAGCAAGGTTGGGGCTCACGCGGGCGTGACCGTGCAGCACGCGGCTCAACGTCACCCGCGAGATCCCGAGCCGGGACGCGGTTTCCCCGACACTCAGTCCGAGGTCGGCCAGCACGTCCTCGCGGAGGATCTCGCCGGGATGGACCGGGGTCTTCATCACCATGTTCTCCACCTCCTGGTCAGTGGTAGTCCTGATAGTCGACGAGTTCGACATCGCGCTCAAGGAAGCGGAACGTGACCCGCCAGTTGCCATTCACCCAGACCGACCAGTGCCCGGCCAGGTCCCCTTTGAGGGGGTGGGTCCGAAACGACGGAAGAGCGAGATCGTCGGGGGTCTGCGCCACGTCAAGCAGCGACAGGATGCGCAGCAGTTTGGGGACGAGCTCCCGATGTGCTACTTGAAGTAGGATTGAGCCATGAGTTCTCCCGGCCTCGAGAAACACTCCATTACTATGCCCACCGTCACCTCGCAGGAGGTGCGGGGTCGGGTCGGCGCGCGGGGCTTCTCCGCGTACGTGTCCGCGGCCGTGGCGCGTCAGCTCGAGCGCGACGCGCTCGACGACACGTTGGCGCGGATGGACGCCGAGCACGGCGCCGTCGACGAAGCCGAGGTATCGGCGATCATGGCGCGACTGGCCTGATGATCGTCCGTCCCTACTCGATGCTCCTCGACGCGGAGGCGCTCTCCTTGCTCGCCGTGGACGATCGATCGATGCAGGCCTGGGCCACGGTCGCCCGTCGGACGGATTCGATCCTGTACGTGTCCGCGGTGACGCTCGCAGAAGTGACGGACGGATCCGCCCGCGACGTCGACGTCAGGCGCACGATCAAGGCGATCCGGATCGTCGACGTCAATGACGAGGTCGCCTACCGGGCTGGGCGTGTGCGGGCATCAGGGACACGAACGCGACGAAAGCCGCGCGATCTCACGGTGGACGCGGTGGTCGCCTCCACGGCGCTGTCCCTCCCGTCCCCCGTGGTTGTGCTCACGTCCGACCCCGAGGATCACGCACTGCTGCTCCAGGGAACACCGGTGCGCGTGGAGAAGATCTGACCTGCTATCGACCGCAGGGCGGTCGCGCTCCATGACGTGCTCGTGCCAGATTGACCTGTCACTCCCAGACCCCGGCGATGGCGGGGGAGCTGATCAATGCCACCGGCCCCAGCCGTGGGGGCCGGGGCCGGTTCATCAGGGTG
>JBDIAS010000199.1:0-4878 GCA_039812465.1 Austwickia sp.
CGACGAGTGGTGCCGCACACCCGCCGATGTGGGCACCGGGAGCCGGCGCGGCGCGTGGATCGGGGCGGCGTGGATCGCGTTCTGGCTGATCCTGCTGGTCCCCGTGTTCGTCGACTCGCTCCAGCGCGGTGACGACGCAGGTCGGGGGGCCGCGGCGGCCATCGTGCTCGGCGCGGCGGCGTACTCGCTCGCCTGCTGGATCGGCTTCAACCCCTACAGCCCGGCGCGAGTCTCTCGCGTCGGGCTGGTCTGCGTCGGGATCGGGGTGGTCGCGACCGCGGTCGCGACGGCCTTGATCGGGGACGGAGGGCTGATCCTCGTCCCGTACGTCGCGGTGTCCATCGTCTGCAGCCTGCCGCTGCTCTTCGGGGTCCCGATCACGCTGGCCGGCATCGCCCTCACGCTGGTCCTCGCGCGCGGTTTCGCTTGGGGGCCCGACGGCCAGGACGGGATGGCCGGCGGCGTCCTGATCGGAGCCGTCGTCGCCACCCTGGGCACGTCGATGGGCCGCTGGTCCATCCAGCGGGACGTGGCAGCCGGCCAGTACCGCCGCCAGGCCCTCGAGCTCGGTATTCAGGACGAGCGCAACCGGATGGCCCGCGACCTGCACGACATCCTCGGCCACTCCCTCACGGTCATCTCCCTCAAAGCCGACCTCGCCGGGAAGCTGATCGAGCGGGACCCGCAGGGCGCCCGGCGGGAGCTCCAGGAGGTGGCGTCGCTGGCCCGCTCCTCGCTGGCCGACGTGCGCGCGACCGTCAACGGCTACCGCGAGATCTCCCTCCCGGGCGAGCTCGTACGGGCCCGCCAGGCACTCTCCGACGCCGGCGTGCGCGCCGAGCTGCCCTCCGCCGTCGACGACGTCGACCCCGAGCTGCGCGAGCTCTTCGCGTGGACGGTGCGGGAGGCCGTGACCAACGTGGTCCGCCACGCGGGCGCCCGTACCTGCACGGTGACGCTGCAGCGGGACCGGATCACGGTGAGCGACGACGGGCGCGGCCGGGTCGCGACCAGCGACGGCAACGGGCTGGAGGGCCTGCGCGAACGGGCCCGGCACGCCGGGGCCGTCGTGGAGACCGGGCCGTGGAATGCCGGCCACGCGTCGCGGCCGGGGTTCGCGCTGACGGTACGGGAGGACGCGTGAGCATTCGGGTACTGCTGGCCGATGACCAGGCCCTGGTCCGCGGGGCCCTGGCCGCGCTGCTCTCCTTGGAAGACGACCTGGAGGTGGTCGGCCAGGTCGGCCGCGGCGACGAGGTACTGGACGCCTGCCGGGGATGCTCCCCCGACGTCGTCCTGATGGACGTCGACATGCCGGGGATGGACGGCCTCGCCGCGACGGCCCTCGTCCGCGAGGCGCTGCCGGACGTCAAGGTGTTGATCGTCACCACGTTCGGTCGGCCCGGGTTCCTCAAGCGGGCGATGCACAGCGGCGCCCACGGGTTCGTGGTCAAGGACACGCCTGCGGACGACCTGGCCGAGGCCGTGCGCCGGATCGCGGCCGGGCTGCGCGTCGTTGACCCCGCGTTGGCGGCGGACTCGCTGGTGCTGGGCGAATCGCCCCTCACCCCCCGGGAGGCCGAGGTGCTCCAGGCGGCCGCCGACGGCGCGACCGTGGCCGTCATCGCCAAGCGGGTCCACCTGTCCGAGGGGACGGTGCGCAATCACCTCTCCTCGGTGATGGGCAAGACGGGAGCCGGGACGCGCGCGGAGGCGGTGCGGGTCGCCGCGACCCGCGGCTGGATCCTCGGCTGAGCGCGGCGCGCCCCTGGCCGGGCGCCCTCGTCGTGGTCAGGGCGCCCTCGTCGTGGTCAGGGCGTCCACATCCTCCGCCGGGCGCCCTCGCTTCGTCCCCTGTTCGCGCCGGTGAGCGGGCTAGGGTGAAGCATGCGCACCGGCGAGCATGTCCTGACGGCGCCCGACGGCACCGACCTGTTCGTGCACTCCTGGCTCCCGGACCAGGAGTTCCCGGGCGGCGCCCGCGCCGTTGTGCAGGTGGTGCACGGGATGGCGGAACACGCCGGACGGTACGCCGACTTCGCCCGGGTGCTGACCGAGAGCGGCTACGGCGTCTACGCCGACGACCACCGCGGCCACGGGCGCACCGCGGGCGCGCTCGCGCACGCCGGGTACGCGGCCGGATCCCGCGGCTGGGACCGCCTCGTCGGCGACCAGCACGCGGTAACCGCGCATGTGGCGGACGCCCACCCCGGCGTCCCGATCGTCCTCTTCGGTCACAGCATGGGTAGCTCGCTGGCCCGGGCCTACGCCCGCGCGTACGGGGAGGGCCTCGCCGCCCTCGTGCTGACGGGGGTCAGCGGCGATCCGGGCGTGCTGGGACGCGCGGGGCACGCCGCCGCCCAGCTAGAGATGCGCGTGCGCGGACGGCGCGCCCGCAGCCCGGTCATGGACAAGCTCCTCTTCGGCACCTTCAACCGGCCCTTCGCCAAGGACGGCGGGGCGCGCACCGACTTCGACTGGCTCTCCCGGGACGCGGCCGAGGTGGACGCGTACGTGGCCGATCCCTGGTGCGGGTTCGTGTGTACGACGAGCTTCTACGCGGACCTGATCGGCGGCGTCCGCGAGGTCACGGCGAGCTGCGAGGGGGTGCCCGAGGACCTGCCGGTGCTGATCCTAGTCGGAGCCGACGACCCGGTCGGAGGCGAGGCAGCCGGGGTGCAGGTGCAACGCCAGTACGTGGACGCCGGCCTGGACGACGTGGCGCTGCGCGTCTACTCCGGGGCCCGCCACGAGCTCCTCCATGAGACCAACCGGCGCGAGGTGCTGGACGACCTCCTCACCTGGCTCGACGAGCGGCTGACCACGGCCACCCCCCACCGGGACTGACGCCGTCTCGCCGTTGACGCACCGGCGCGCGGGCAAGGTCGTAGCGTGTCCCCGGACGGCGCTGCGACGGCGGAGGTGAGGCGTGTCCAACGTCCAGATCGCATTCCTGCTGTCGGCCTTCGCCGGGCTGGCCACCGGGCTCGGCAGCATCATCGCCCTGGCCCACCGACGCCCCGGGCCCCGGTTCCTCGGCGCCAGCCTCGGCCTCTCGGCCGGCGTCATGATCTTCGTGTCGATGATGGAGCTCGTCCCGAAGGGCAGGCAGCTTGTCGCGGGGACGCTCGGAGACCACCGGGCCGGGTGGGTCGTGCTCGGCGCCTTCCTCCTCGGGGTGCTGCTCGTCGCCCTGATCGACCGGATGGTGCCGAGCGAGATCAACCCGCACGAACCCCTGGACAGCGAGGCCTACCGGCGAGCCCTGCTCATGCGCACCGGCATGATGACCGCCGTCGCCCTCGCGATCCACAACTTTCCGGAGGGGTTCGCGACGTTCATGGCCGCGATAGCCGATCCCACGCTGGGGCTATCGGTGGCCATCGCCGTCGCCATCCACAACATTCCGGAGGGAGTGGCGGTGGCTGTCCCGGTCTACCAGGCGACGGGGTCGCGACAGCGCGCCTTCTGGTACTCCTTCACCTCCGGCCTCGCGGAGCCGTTCGGGGCGCTCATCGGGTACCTCGTCCTGGCGCCCTACCTCAGCGATATGGTGACCGGCATCACCTTTGCCGGAATCGCCGGGATCATGGTCTTTGTGTCCGTCGACGAGCTGCTGCCCAGCGCGCACGAGTTCGGAGAACACCACGCCGCGGTCTATGGGGTGATGGGAGGGATGGCCGTGATGGGCGTCACCCTTCTCATCCTCGGGTGACCTGGCTCCCACCCGTGGTGACCAGACGGGTTTCCTTGCCCGTCTTCGACCGTTCCGCGCGCGCGTCGGCCATGATGGGTGGCGTGAGTAACGCCGACATACTGCCCGACATCCGTTACGCCCTCATCGGCGGCCACGTCGTCGTCGACCTGATGAACACCGTCGAGTGGCGTCTTGACCCCGACCAGTCGGCCGAGGAGCTGGCCTCCTTCGGGCACCTCATCGCGTGGGCGCAGCAGTCAGAGCTGCTCACGCCTGAGGAGGTCAGTACCCTCACGACGCTCACGGCGGAGCACCCGCGGCTCGCCGAACGAGCGTTGAGCGACGTCATGGAGTTGCGAGAGCACGCGTACGCAGCGCTCCTGCAAGGCGACGACGCCGCGGCGGCGGTCGTCACGGGGCGGTACGTGCAGGCGCTGTCCCGCGCGCAGTTGAGTCGCAACGAGACGGACTGGACCTGGCGGGAGGCGGCGGTGACGCTGGACACCATCGGCGACCGGTTGGCGATCGCCGCGGTGGACCTCATGCGATCGCCCGAGGTCAAGTGGCTCCACCAATGCGAAGACGTCGTCTGCGGCTGGGTCTACCTGGACACCTCCCGGCGGCGCAACCGCCGCTGGTGCGTCGCCGACGAATGCGGCAACCGCAACCGAGCACGCGCCTACTACGCGCGGAAGACGGGCCGTGGCTGACATCGACGCGGATACCCCGACCTCCGGTGCCGTCCGCCTGCCGGGTCTCGTCGGCTCCGCGGGCCGTCGCGAGCTGAGCGACGCCGCGGTTCCCTACCCCGTGCGGGTCGCGGGCGCCTGGTCCTGGCGGATCATCGTCATCGCGGCCGCCGGGGCGCTCATCTTCACCGCGCTGAGCAAGGCCAGCAACATCCTGATCCCGCTCGCGGTGGCCGTCCTCCTCACCTCCCTGCTGACCCCGCTCGTCAACGCCATCCATCGGGCCGGGCTGATGCGCGCGCTCGCCGCCCTCTCCGGCGTGCTCGCGCTCATCGTCGCCGTGGTGGGGATGATCACGATCGCGAGCACCCAGGTCGCCTCGGGCTGGTCGGACATGGTCGCCAGCCTGTCCCAGGGCCTCGACAGCATCCAGGGCTGGCTCGAGCGGGGGCCCTTCAACGTCACCGGCGAGCAGCTCTCGCAGCTCCTGGA
>JBDIAS010000200.1:0-4868 GCA_039812465.1 Austwickia sp.
TCCACCTGCACGGCCGGGAGTCCGGTACGGGTCGCTGCCGGCCCTATCCCGGGAGTCCACCCACGCCCCCGGGGAGTTCATCCACGCCCCCGAGAGTCCACCCACGTCTCCGAGAGTCCACACACGCCTCCCGGGAGTTCCTTTCCGAAACCTGCCACTTCGGAGACGGTCATCGAGGTGGTCGCCCAGATCGCCGAGCACTTCGCGGACGCCACCGGCGACTCCCCCGGGAGCCCACCCACGCCTCCGGGAGCAGACCCGGGCCGGGGAGGGACCATCACATCCGGGCCCCGGAGACTCGACAGACACCGCCAGGTAACTTAGGTTAGGCTCGCCTTATCAACCCGATCCAGGAGAGTCATGTCGCCCTGCCGTGTCCCCGCACGACCCGCCCTCGTCGCCTCGCTCCTGTCCGGCGCCCTCGCTCTGTCCGCCTGCGGAGGAGCCACCGAATCCGCGGGATCGGCCGAGCCCGGTGAGAGCGTCGAGATCCAGCACGCGCAGGGCTCCACCTCCGTCCCGGTGAAGCCGGCCCGGGTGGCCGTACTCGACTTCGGGGTGCTCGACACCGTGGACGCCCTCGGCGGCAACGTCGTGGCCGTCCCGCACAGGGGGCTGCCCGCGTTCCTGGAGAAGTTCACGGGCGAGTCGTACACCGACATCGGGACCATGCAGGAGCCCGATATGGAAAGGCTCGCGGCGGCGGAACCCGACGTCATCCTCATCGGGGGTCGGAGCGCGCCCAAGTACGCCGAGCTCGCCAAGATCGCCCCCACCCTCGACCTCTCGCTGACCGGCAACGACGCGATCGCCGACGCGAAGGAGCAGGCGCAGCAGATCGGGTCGATCTTCGACGGGCGGGAGCAGGTCGAGCGTGAGCTCGCAACCCTGGACGACACGATCGAGCGCGTCGCGGGGAAGGCCGCCAACGCGGGCACCGGCCTGGTACTGATGTCGAGTGGCGGCAAGGTGTCGGCCTTCGGGCCGGAGTCCCGCTTCGGCGTCATCCACCGGCAGCTCGGGGTCAAGCCCGCGATGGGCGAGCTGAGCACCGACCGGCACGGCCAGGCCCTGAGCTTCGAGGCGATCGCGTCCGCGGACCCGGACCACCTCTTCGTGATCGACCGCGACGCCGCGATCGGCCAGTCCGGCGCGGCAGCAGCCCGGGTGCTCGACAACGCCCTCGTCAACCGGACCAAGGCCGCGACCAACGACAAGATCACCTATCTGGACGGCCAACGCTGGTACATCGCGGGCTCCGGCCTGCGCAACCTGCCGGCGATGGTGGCCGAGGTCGAGGCGAGCTTCGACTGACATGCCGACCGTCCACCAGCCCACCGCGCTGCGGCAGGAGACCACCGCCGCCCAGCGGGTGATCGCCTCCCGGGGCGCCACGCGGCGCCCCGGGACGGTGCCCGGCTGGTTCCTGCTCGCGGCCCTCCTGCTCGCCGCCGCAGCGGGGGTCTCCCTCTTCGTCGGAGTCGCGGACGTGTCCCCGAGCGGTCTGCTCGACCCCGCCACGCGGCCCGCGACCTGGGACCTGCTCGTCGCCAGCCGCGGTCCGCGCACGGTCGCCCTCGTCCTCGCCGGGGGTGGACTGGCGGTCTGCGGCGTGATCATGCAGCTGCTGACCCGCAATCCGTTCGTCGAGCCGGCGACCGCAGGCACCATGGAGGCCGCAGGGCTCGGCATCCTCCTCATGACCATCGCGCAGCCGCACGCCCCCGTGGTGGCCCGCATGCTCGCGGGCGCCGTGTGCGCGGTGCTCGGCACCGGGTTGTTCCTCGCCGTCCTGTCCCGACTCGCCCTGCGCGACCTCGCGATGGTGCCCGTGGTCGGGCTCGTGCTCGGCGGGGTGCTGTCCGCGGTCGCGACGTTCGTCGCCTACCGCACCGACCTCCTGCAGTCCCTCGGGGCCTGGATGACGGCGGACTTCTCCGCGGTGATCGAGGGCAGGTACGAGCTCCTCTGGCTGGCGGCGGTCCTCGTGGGCCTCGGCCTGCTGGTCGCCGATCGGTTCACGGTCGCCGGGCTGGGGGAGGAGGTCGCGACGTCCCTGGGGCTCGACCACCGCGCCGCGATGGCCCTCGGTCTCGGCATCGTCGCCCTCACCTCCGCGGTGGTGGTGGTGACGGTCGGCGCGCTGCCGTTCGTCGGTCTCGTCGTGCCCAACCTGGTCGCCACGCTGGTGGGCGGAAACGCGCGGCGCACCATCCCGCTGTGCGCGGTGTGCGGGGCCCTGCTGGTGGTGGTGTGCGACCTGCTGGCGCGCACGCTGCGGGCCCCGTACGAACTCCCGGTCGGTCTGATCATCGGCGTACTGGGCGGCGTGGCCTTCCTGGTGATCCTGCTGCGGAGAACCGATCGTGTCGCCTGACATCCGTACGAGACCCGCCGTCGACCCCGCCCGCGCCGACCCGACCGCCCGCGTCGACCCGCGGCGCGGCGACCGTTCCGCCCGCGACCCTGGCGGGGCACGTCCGCGAGGGCTGGTATCCCCGGTCGTGCGGGTCGGCGTCCTGTGGGCGTTCGCGCTCGCGGCGTGCGTCGCCTACGTGACGTGGGATCTGCCGGGCGCCTGGGGTTTCGTGCTGGAACGGCGGCTCACCGTGCTGGCCACGATGGCGGTGGTCGCGGTCGCGATCGCGCTCGCCACCGTCGCCTTCCATACGGCCACCGCGAACCGCGTGATCACGCCGTCGATCATGGGCTACGACGCGCTCTACGTCCTCCTGCAGACCCTCGTCGCCGCGACCGTCGGGGCGGGCGCCTGGCTGGCCCTCGACGGGTCGGTGCGCTACCTGATCGAGGCGGCCCTGATGATCGGGGTGTCGCTGGTCCTCTACGAGCGGCTGCTCGTCGGCGCGCGGCGCAGCCTTCACGTCCTCATCCTCGTCGGCGTGGTCCTCGGGGTGGTGCTGCGGTCGGTGTCCTCGTTCGTGCAGCGCCTGCTCGATCCGGCCCAGTTCGTCGTGTTGCAGGATCGGATGTTCGCGAGCTTCTCCGGAGCTCCGGCCGAGCTGATCGCGCTCACCGCGGGGGTCACCGCGCTGGTGGCTGCCGCCCTGTGGGCGCACCGACGCGCCCTCGACGTGATGCTGCTGGGGGAGGCGAAGGCGACCGCACTGGGGATCGACCGTCGGCGCTCGCTGCTGGCGATCTTCGCCGCGGTGGCGATCCTGGTCTCGGCGTCGACCGCGCTCGTCGGCCCCTCCGGCTTCTTCGGCCTGCTGGCGGCCCACCTCGGCTACCTCGTCGCCGGTCGGCACCGGCACGCCCTGACCCTGCCCGCGGCGGCGGCCGCGGGCCTCCTCTCGCTCATCGGTGGCCAGCTCGTGCTCGAACGGATGCTCGGCTTCGAGGGCACCGTGTCCGTGGTGGTCGAGTTCCTGGGCGGGCTCGTCTTCATCGCCATCCTCGTCAGAAGGAGTCGCCCATGATCCAGATCCGTTCGCTCACCAAGACGTACGGGGACGCCACGGTCGTCGACTCCGTCGACCTGGACCTCCCTCGCGGGGGGCTGACCTGCCTGGTCGGGCCGAACGGCGCCGGCAAGTCCACGCTGCTGGGGATGATGGCCCGCCTCCTGGAACCGGACGGCGGCAGCGTGACGCTCGACGGGCTGGACGTGCACCAGGCGCCGTCCGTCGAGGTGGCGCGGCGTCTCGCGATCCTGCGCCAGGACACGCACCTGGCGGTGCGTCTCAGCGTGCGCGAACTGGTCACGTTCGGGCGCTACCCCCACACCAAGGGGCGGCTGACGCCCCAGGACGTGGCGGCCGTCGACCAGGCGCTGGGCTGGATGGAGCTGGGCGACCTGCAGACCCGGATGGTGGACGAGCTGTCCGGCGGGCAGCGGCAACGGGTGCTCGTGGCCATGGCGCTGGCCCAGGGCACCGATTACGTGTTGCTCGACGAGCCGCTGAACAACCTGGACCTGGCCCATTCGGCCTCGATGATGCGGCTGCTGCGCGGGGTGGCGACCGAACTGTGCCGCACCGTGATCACGGTCGTGCACGACATCAACGCGGCTGCGGCGTTCGCCGACCGGATCGTGGCCATGCGAGACGGCCTCGTGGTGGCGGACGGCCCGCCGTCACGGGTGTTGACGACCGCTGCCCTCTACAGGGTGTTCGACGTCGCGCTTCCCATCGAGACCGTCGGCGGCGTGCCGCTGGTGAACCCGTACGCGGCGCTCTCGGCCCAGCCCGTGTCCGTACCGGCCTGACCAGGACGACGCACGCTCTCGGCCTTGGGCATGATGCGGCCGGGGGCCGCGGCGGCTCTGCGGGCGGGTGCCCGCCGCCCCTGGGCGAATGCGGAGAGATCTCGGTTGTGATGGCGGCCGTCGCCGACGGTGGGGGCAAGAGCTCGGGCGGTACGCCGGCGTGGCGGACGTGCGCGGCGTCCGTACGGCGCCCCGGGGGCGCGCTCCTCTGCTTGACGGCGACCTTTGAGGACGACCGGGTGAGCTCTCGCGACGCCGGGTGGACCCTCGGCATCGGCCCGGGCTGCGTCGAGGTGGCTCTCGCGGTCTCGGGTGGGCTCTCCTCCGATCGGGCCGAGCTCTCGGTGTCGCTGGGGTCGCAGGCCGTGGTCGGCTCTCGCGGCCTCGGGTGAGCTCTCGCCGGACGGGCCGAGCCCTCCATGTGGCGATGCCGTGGGGCGGTGGTGGGCTCCTGCTGGTGCGGGTGGGCTCTCGCCGGAGCGGGTGACCTCCCGTCCAGCCGGGGATTCCCCCGCTGCGAAGAGGATCCACCCGCACGGCCGAGAGTCCGGTACGGGTCGCTACCGGCCCTATCCCGGGAGTCCACCCACGCCCCCGGGGAGTCGACCCGGGCTGGGGAGTGTTCACATGCTCGCGCTCT
>JBDIAS010000201.1:0-4839 GCA_039812465.1 Austwickia sp.
TCCCGCCCGTGGGCGGCATCTGTACGCGAAACCCCAGGTCCCGGCGTATGTTTCCCGCCCGTGGGCGGCATCTGTACGCGAAACCCCAGGTTCCGGCGTACGCTTCCCGCCCGTGGGCGGCATCTGTACGCGCAACCCCACGGCAGCCGCCTACTCGGCGTCGGTCGTGTCCTCGTAGAGGCCGATGACGTTGCCGTCCGGGTCGGTGAAGAACGCGTACCAGCTCGTCTCGGTGATCGGCTGCTTGCCCGTGAGGACGCTCCCACCGTTGGCCTCGACCGCGGTCAGCGTCGCGTCGATCGAGTCGACCTCCACGTACGAGCGTGGCTGCGTGAAGTCGTCGCTGCGCGGGGCCAGGCCGCCGCCGCTGATCTGGTTCGGTGCCTGCCACATGGGGTAGCCCTCGAAACCGGGGATCTCCCTGATCGTCCAGCCGAACAGGGCCCCGTAGAAGTCCGTGGACCGACGGGCGTCGGATACCGGGATGTCGATGTGGGTGATGTCGCCGTGCGCCATGGTGGGCCTCCGTAACGCGGCGCTCGGACGGCGCCGCTTCACCATCCAGGGTTAGGGGTCCGGGCGGGCCGCGTCGAGTCCCCGCGAGAGCCGAATCGGCGATCGGTCGCCCACCTTCGTGGTCGAGCCCGGCCGTCTCGCGCCGAGCCCTCTGCGCGGTCAGCCAGCCAGGCTCTGCAGGACCTGGAGCAGCAGCCAGATGGTCCAGACGGCCACGGCCACCAGCACCGCGATCAGCGCGGCGACGAGCAGCCCCGCCCGGAGCAGGTAACCGCGCGTGTCCGTGTCGACCTGGTTGCCGGACTCGATGGTGTGACGCAACAGGCGATAGTTCTTGCGGTGTGCGCGATGCAGGGCGTCGGCGACGTCGCCGACGCCGGGCAAGAGCCCCAGCACGGTGTCGACCAGGATGTTCCACGCCATCGCGAGCAGGATGTGCATGGGCACGCGATGGCGCACCGAGCCGATCAGGATGACGCTGCCGAGCGCTGCGCCGACCGAGTCGCCGATGCCGGGGACCAGGCCGATGACCGCGTCGAGGCCGATGCGCCCGTTGGTTCCGGGGATGCGGATCACGTCGTCGAGGAGCCAGGCGAGCGCGCCGAGCGCCTGGGGGTCGGCGGCGTCGCGGAGGTCGACCCTGCCGGTCAGCGGCTCGGAGCGACCTGCCCGCCCGCCCGACCCGACGGCGCGGGCGTCGAGGATTTCGACCGGAGCATCCGTGCGGGCAGTGCGGGTGTTCTTGGCCATGGGCTCACCGGTTCCGACTCGTCGGGGCTGTGCGCCTGAGTAACCCTCGGGAGGTCCGGGTTGTTCCGTCGGGCGCGACCGCGGGCGCGACTGCCGGGTGGGAGTGGGGCGCCGCCGGCGGCGACGCCCCACTCCCGGACCCAGCCGATGCGTTGACCGGCCTCTAAGGCGGTGCGGTCGGCGGGTCAGTCCCCGTACGCGTTCTTGATCGAGATGTGGATGTGGTCGTGGTGTCCGCCGGTCACGCCCGTGCCGGCACGGTACGCGCGCCAGGTCCGGTCGCCGTAGCCGGAGTGCCAGATCATGCCGTCCCAGATCAGGTACTGGATCTGCAGACGGGCGGCGTTGTTGCGCAGCCAGGTCGCCAGGTGCCAGCCCTCCAGGCGCTGGGCCTTGTTGGGGTAGACGCCGATCCGCGGGGGAATCGTGCAGTCCAACGCGTTGCCGGTGTTGTGGTTGCTGGTGGCGCGCTCCCAGGACCGGTAGCCGCCGACGAAGCAGTCCCGCTCGCCCGTGACGCGGGCGATCTCGGCGCGGACGAACTGTGTGCGGGCGGTGGCGTTGGGGGCCCTGGTGGCCGCGGCGCCGTACGGGTTGGCGCGCGGGACGCCGGTGATGACGCCGGCCGCCTGCGCCGGGGGCGCGACCAGGGCGTTCGCACTGGTCAGGAGGGCGGCGACGAGGAGGGCAGGGGTGAGCTTCTTCGCAAGCATGAGGACGCTTTCCGGTAGGGCGGACGCGCTGGGCCCAGGGATGGCCGCAGGCGGGTGACGACGGCGCGGGGGCGCCGCGACAGACCGGGTCCCATCGGCGCGGGAGGGGCTTCCCCGCGTAGGACAGGGAAAAGGGCGCGCCGAACCCAGGTGGGAGCCAGGGATGACCGGGGGTAGGGAGGGCAGCCGTGACACGGGTTCGATCACGACCGGGTATCAAACGAGATGGATTGTGGCACAACGGTTTTCATGGAATCAAGCTGACGCGTCGCGAATGTCGCTCAGCGACAGGGGAACTCGCGCTACCGCTCGACCGGGCGAGGTGTCGATCAGCAGCGGCGGATTAGGTCTGCAGGGGTGACGATCGGCAGCGGTGGGTGCTAGCTCGGCAGGGGTGTCGATCGAGAGGGGGAGGTCGGAGACCGCGTCAGCGGCGGTCGAGCCGGCCCTGGCGCCAGCACGCGGCCCGTTCGGCGAGCCGCAGGATCGCGTCCGGGGCGGTGTCGGCGCGTCCGAGGACGTGCGCGTGCAGAGCGGCGCCGATCAGGTGCGAGGCGACCGCCTCGTCGAGATCTCGGACGACGATCACCAGGGCCGCGGTGAGCTGCGGGCCGGTGGCCTCCCAGAACGGGACGGTCCGGTCCTGGTGCCAGGCGCCCTCCATGGCGCTGCGCAGGACGGCCGCGACGTCGTCGACGGGGTCGGTGGCGGGCCAGGTCACGGCGCGATCGCGCACGGCGTCGAGCAGCGCGGGCCGCATCGAGGCCGCCACGGCGGTGGTCGCCTCGGTGATGCTCGCCCGGTCGGCCTCCGTCTGTGCTGAGCCCTGTGGTGAGCCCCCGGCCTCAGCCTGCGGGGAGCCCCCGGCGTCGGGTCGCCGCCGTCGCTGCGCGTCGTCCACGTGTACTCCCCTTACCGCGACGGCCCGGGACCGCCGGCCACGACGTCGGATCGAGCGGTGTCCACGGCCGCGTACGTGGTCCTGGCCAGCGAGCGGATCCGCGTGACGTAATCGCGGGTCTCCGCGTACGGGGGAATCCCCCGGTACATCAGCACCGCGCCCGGCCCGGCGTTGTAGCCGGCCAGGAGCAGGTCGGTCGGGTCGCCGGGGACGAGATCGCGCAGCGCGGCGGCGATCGCGCAGTTGTACCGCGCCTGCGCCAACACCGCGTCGCCGATGTCGAACGGGGACGCGGAGCCGTTGCCGTCATCGTCGCGTCCGTACGCCGCCCAGGTCCCCGGCATGAACTGGCTCGCGCCCTGGGCGCCGGCCTGGCTCACGGCCCGGGGGTTCCAGCTGGACTCAGCCTCGATCTGGGCCGCGACGAGCGAGGACGGCACCGCCTCGCAGACCGTCCCCGCCTTGATCACCCAGGGGAGGAACTCCGCCGGGACCCGCGAGGCGTCCAGCGGCGCGGCGTCCTGCCCGCACCGGGGGACCCGCGCGGTTCGCGGGCCAGCGGCGCCCGCCGCCAGCGCCTGCGGGCCCGCGCCGGTGCCCCCGAGGACCGGGAGAGTGACGCCGGCCCCGGCGAGCCAGGCGCGCGGATCCACGGAGCGGCCGGCGACCTTCACCTCGAAGTGCAGGTGCGGCCCGGTGGAGTCTCCGGTCGAGCCCTGCACCCCGATCTGTTGACCACCGGCCACGACCTCCCCCTGGCGGACGGTCAGCCGGCTCATGTGCATCGACCGGCTGGTCACGGACTCGCCGTGGTCGATGACGACCATGATGCCCGCGTCGCCCGCGGGCCCCGCGAACGTGACCGTCCCCGGGGCCGCTGCGACGATCGGCGCCGGGGCGGCGCTCGCCAGGTCGATGCCGCCGTGCAGCTGGTACACCCCGTCGGTCGGGTTGACCCGCATCCCGTACTCGCTGGTGACCGCGAAGGCCCCCGCGATCGGGAGGCGCACGGGGGTGTCCGGCAGGACGCCGGGGAGGACGCCGCAGGCGTTGGCGGCGGGGGCGCTCGAGCCGGGGGTGCCCGTCTGCGGGAGGAGGAAGGCGGCGCCGCCGAGCAGGACCGTGGCGGCTACCCCCAGCAGCGCGCGCGCCCTCATGAGGCGGCGTGGAACCCGTGGACGCGCCAGCCGGCGGGGTCCTCCATCAGCTGCACGAGCACGATCGACCCCGTGCTGAGGGTCACCGTCGCCGTGGCGGACTGCATGAGAAGGTCGACCCGCACGTCGACCACGGTGCCGTCCGGGATCGACTCCAGCGGCGTCATGAAGAGCTGCCCCGGCAGGCCGGCCCCGCCGTAGGGGGCGAGCTGCGCCACCCACGCGTCGTGCTCGGCCTTGGTGGCGGGGCGGTGCGCGCCGGAGAGCCACAGCGTCATGAACTCGCGGGCGACCTGCGCCGGCGTTGCCGCCGCGGAGGGCCCGGGCGGCCGGGCGCCAGGCAGGGCTACCGCCGTCGCGGCGGGGGTCGCCGGCGCGGCCGCGAGCGCGTCCCCGGCGCCGGGAAGCGGAGGGCCTCCGGCCGCCGGCGACGCCTGCGCCTGCTGGGAGGCGTTCTGCAGCGACACGATCAGGCCGGTCAGGGTGACCGTGAGGGCGAGGCCGACGATCGTGACGGCGACGGTGAGCGCGATCGTGAAGTGGATGCGGGACCACAGCGCCCAGGCGAGCAGCGCCCGCGCCCGGCGCCTCGGCCAGGCCAGCGCGGAATGCAGCGCCTGGCGGGAGAGTGGGGCGAAGCTCATCGCGTACCTCCCGCCACCCGGGAGGCGACCCGCGAGCCGGGCTGGACGCCGGTGCGGGTCGCGACGGTCGGCGCGACCGGCACCTCCCGGCGGGGGTCGTAGAGCCGCCGCGAGGCGACCACCTCGCTGGGGACGACGCGCCGGGTGGGCATGGACGC
>JBDIAS010000202.1:0-4742 GCA_039812465.1 Austwickia sp.
GCGGGACCGACCAGCACCATCGTGTGCTTCCAGAGCTTGCGCTCGCGCATCGTGGCCGACAACTCGGACAGCGGGCATCGGATCAGAAGCTGGTCCTCCCAGGACACCCGAAACCCCACGATGCAGGGGGTGTCCGGGGGGTACCCGCCCTCGAGCAGTGCGTCTTGCAGCTGCTTGTGACGCGCCGCGGACAAGTAGATCGCCATCGTGGCGCCGTGGGCGGCGAAACCGCGTACGGTCTCCCCGCGCGGCATCGGCGTCCGCCCACCCTCCAGCCGGGTCAGCACGAAGGACTGACTCACCTCCGGGACGGTGATCTCGACGTCCGCCGCCGCGGCGAGCGCCGAGTAGGCAGAGACGCCGGGGATCGTCGAATGGGCCAGCCCAAGCTGGTCGCACAGCGCGCGCTGCTCCGCGGTCGCGCCGTAGATCGACGGGTCGCCGGTGTGCACGCGCGCGATCATGAGGCCCTCGTCGCGGGCGCGCACGAAGTACGGCTGCAGGTCCTCCAACGTCGCCGACGCCGAGTCGACGATCAGGGCGTCGCGGCGGGCGGGCGCGATGATCGAGGGGTGCACCAGGCTGGACGCCCAGATGACGATGTCCGCCTCCTGGATCGTCTTCGCCCCGCGGACCGTGATCAGGTCGGGCGCACCGGGGCCCGCCCCGACGAAGACGACCCGGCCCGGGCGTCCGGTCGGCCGGTCGGCGTGGTGCCGGTGCAGCCTCACAGTCGGCCCCCGACGCCGGTGCGGCGCGCGGGCGCGAGGATCGTGGAGAAGTACGGGGCGCGCTCGCCCTCGTCCCACTCCTCCGCCCGCGTGAGCCGCTCGACGGGCAGGGAGACGTCCGTGCCGAGCACGGCGCCCGCGACCCGGTCCGCAGCCCGCAGCCGGGTCAGCACCTCCGGCAGCTGCCGCCCGCCCTTGTAGGCGACTACGGTGTCCGCGACCTCCAGCGCGCGGTCGAGGGCGTCCATCCCGGCGGTGACGGGCACCAGGGCGAGCACCTCCCCGCCCTCCACCAGCGGCACCCGGCTGGCCGCCGCGAGCGCCTGCATCGCGGTGATCCCCGGGACGACCTCGACGCTCACGTCCGGCCGCTGCGCGCTCACGTGGGCGGCGAGATAGGAGAACGTCGAGTACACGCTCGGGTCGCCGACGGTCGCGAGCACCACCGAGCGGGCCCCGGCCGCGAACGCCTCGAGCGCGACCCCCGCCGAGGTCTCCCACGCCTCCTGCCGGCGCGCCGTGACCCCGCTGCGGTCGGCCATGCTGAACGGCACCCGCCGCAGCGCGCCCGCCGCCTGCGGGCAGCTCCCGGTCACGATCTGTTCGGCGCGCCCCGGCCCCTCGCCGGAGCGCTCGGTGGCGGGCACCAGGATCACGTCGGCCGCCGCGAGCTCGCGCACCGCGCGGAGCGTCACCAGCTCGGGGTCGCCGGGTCCGACCCCCACCCCGACGAGGCGCGGCCGGTCGACGCTGGACATCCCTGCCACCATCGGGCCTCCTCGTTACGCCGGCGATTCGCTGGTCCGCGAGCGTGCGAACTCAATCCTTGCACAGGGACAGGGTCCCGACCCTCGCCGCGGGGACGGCGCTCAGCCGTCCACGAAACCCTCGCGCCGGTGGGTGCCGTCGCAGAACGGCTTGTCCGCGGATCGTCCGCAGCGGCACAGGTTCACGACGCCCTTGGTCGCGTGTCCGGACGCGTCGAACTCCTCGTCCACCCACGTCTGACCCGAGGCCGGGTCGCCGAGGGCACGTCGTACGAAGGCGAGGTGCGCGGGCACCTTCAGCGGACCGTTTTTCACCACGATGATTCGGGCGTCGTCGCTCATGGCCGCAACCTAGCCGCAAACCCGCCCGCGACGAACCCCAGCGCTGAATTTTCCCCCGGGAAGCCGGGTTTTCCCACCCGGCTTCCCGCCGTCCGCAGGTTCCCGCCGGGCGTGTGGGCCCCCGCCGGGCGTGTGGGCCCCCGCCGGGGGCGGCTCCCGCCGGACGCGCGAGTCCCGCTGGCGTCAGCGGCCGGACAGTTCGGCGCAGACCAGCTCGGCGATCTGGGCCGTGTTGAGCGCCGCGCCCTTGCGCAGGTTGTCGCCGCACACGAACAGCTCGATCGTGTGCGGGAAGTCCAGCGCCTGCCGGACCCGGCCGACGAAGGTCGGGTCCGAGCCCACCACGTCGGCGGGGGTTGGCCATTCGCCGTGCTCCGGGTCGTCGAGCAGGACGACGCTCGGAGCCTCCAGCAGCGCCTCGCGGGCCTGCTGCACGGTGATCGGCTTGCGGAACGTGGCGTGCACGGCCAGGGAGTGCGTGGTCACCACCGGTACGCGGCAGCAGGTCGCCGACACCTTCAGGTCCGGGATCCCCAGGATCTTGCGGGACTCGTCGCGGACCTTCAGCTCCTCGCTGCTCCACCCGTCGGCCTTGAGCGACCCGGCCCACGGCACGACGTTGAGGGCCAGCGGCGCCGGGAACGGCGACTCGTCGCCCAGGGTCGCGCTGATCAGTCGCCGGACGTCGCCGGTGGCGTCGCCGACGTCCTGGCCGGCCACCACCTTCAGCTCCTCCCGGAGCCGGTCCACGCCGGGGGCGCCCGCGCCGGAGGCCGCCTGGTAGGACGCCACGACCAGCTCGGTCAGCTCCCAGCCGGAGTGCAGGGCGCCGAGCGCGTCCATCATCGTCAGCGTCGTGCAGTTCGGGTTGGAGATGATCCCCTTGGGCCGGTTGCGCGCCGCGCTGGCGTTGACCTCGGGCACGACCAGCGGCACGTCGGGGTCCATCCGGAACGAGCCGGAGTTGTCGACGGCGACCGCGCCTCGCTCGACGGCGATCGGCGCCCATACCACCGAGACCTCGTCGGGCACGTCGAACATGGCGACGTCGACCCCGTCGAACACCTCGGGGCTCAGCGCTTCGACGACCACGTCCTCGCCGCGGACCTGCAGGACCTTGCCCGCCGACCGCTCCGACGCGACGAGTTTGATCTGGCCCCACACGTCCTCGCGGCTGGACAGGATGCCCAGCATCACGGACCCCACGGCGCCGGTGGCACCCACGAGCGCCAGGGTCGGCTTCCTCTTTGCTGGCGAGGTGTTCATCGTCCGGTCCCTCCGTACACGACGGCCTTCGCGTCCTGCGCGTCCAGGCCGAACGCGGTGTGCACGGCGCGCACCGCGTCGTTCAGCTCTTCCTCGGTCGTCACCACCGAGATGCGGATCTCCGAGGTGGAGATCATCTCGATGTTGATGTTGGCGTCCGACAGCGCCTTGAACAGCTGCGCGCTCACGCCGGGGTTGCTGCGCATGCCCGCGCCGATCAGCGACAGCTTGCCGATCCGGTCGTTATAACGCAGCGCCTCGAAGCCGATCTCGTCCTTGGCCTTGTCGAGGGCCTTGACCACGCGGTCGCCGTCGCCGGCGTTGAGCGTGAAGGAGATGTCCGTACGACCGGTGGACACCGCCGACACGTTCTGCACGATCATGTCGATGTTGCCCTCGGCGTCCGCAACGATGCCGAAGATCTTGGCGGCGTATCCGGGCCGGTCGGGCACGCCCGTGATCGTGATCTTGGCCTCGCTGCGGTCATGCGCGACGCCGGCGATGATGGGCGCTTCCACGGCCCCTCCTTCGTTTCGTGCGGGTCGGTCGGTGATGAGCGTGCCCTCCCGGTGGGAGAACGAGGAGCGCACGTGGATCGGGATGCGGGAGCGGCGCGCGTACTCGATGCACCGCAGGTGCAGGATCTTGGCGCCGTGGGCGGCCATCTCCTGCATCTCCTCGGTCGAGATGTGCGAGATGTGCCGGGCGGTCGGGACGATCCGCGGGTCGGCGGTGAAGACGCCGTCGACGTCCGTGTAGATCTCGCAGACGTCCGCGTGCAGGGCCGCGGCCAGCGCGACGGCCGTCGTGTCCGAGCCGCCCCGGCCGAGCGTGGTGATGTTCTTGGTGGTCTGGGAGACGCCCTGGAACCCGGCGACGATCGCGATGTTGCCCTCGTCCAGGCAGGCCCGGATCCGTCCCGGCGTGACGTCGATGATGCGGGCCCGCCCGTGCACCTCGTCGGTGATCATGCCCGCCTGGCTGCCGGTGAACGACAGCGCCGTGTGGCCGAGGTTCGCGATGGCCATGGCGAGCACGGCCATCGAGATCCGCTCGCCGGCGGTCAGCAGCATGTCGAGCTCGCGCGCGGGCGGTAGGGGGCTGACCTCCTGGGCCAGGTCGAGCAGCTCGTCCGTCGTATCCCCCATCGCCGAGACGACCACGACCACGTCGTTGCCGGCCGTGCGGGTGTCCACGATCCGCTTGGCGACGCGCTTGACGCTGTCGGCATCGGCGACGGACGATCCGCCGTACTTCTGGACGACTAGGCTCACGGGTACTCCACTCGATACGTGCCGGAACTCGATGCCTGTCGCACTCGATCCCTGTGGGAACGGTCAGGCGTGCAGGACGCATCCCGGCTATTGCCGCAAGCGAGTGTAGCGACGCCCCCTGACCGACTCCGGCAGGCCCGGGCTGCGAGACGCGCGTCCCGCCATGCGTACTGCCCGCCCCGGACCGCGTACGTTTCCCGCCCACGGGCAGCACCCGCACGCATCACCGCAGGACCCGACCGCCATTTCCCGCCCACGGGCGGCAACCGCACACCACGACCAGGCACCCCGCGTACATTTCCCGCCCACGGGCGAGATCTGCACACATCACCGCAGGACCCGGCCGCCGTTTCCCGCCCACG
>JBDIAS010000203.1:0-4728 GCA_039812465.1 Austwickia sp.
CCACCCTCAGCCCGTGCCGGGCGGCGAACGCGGCGGTGGCCTCCCGGTCGACGGGGAACCCCGCGAAGTGCACCGGCATCACGGCCTTGGTACGCGGCGTGATCGCCCGCTCCGCCGCGGCGTAATCGATGTTGAGGCGCACCGGATCGACGTCCACGATGACCGGCTCGGCGTCGAGGTAGCGCACGACCTCCGCGGTCGCCGTAAACGTCCAGTCGGGCATGAGCACCTCATCGCCCCGCCCGATCCCGCACGCGTCGAGCGCGAGGTGCAGGCCGGCCGTCGCCGAGTTCACCGCGATCGTCAACCCCCCGGACCGCACCGCCTCGACGACGGCTTCGATCTCCTGCTCGCCGATATCCGGCAGCGCGAACGGCACGAAACCGACCTGCGACACGAATCCTCCTCTGCCACCGACGGAGAGCCCTGCGGGGGCGGCCACCGCCCGACGGTAGGCTACCTCTCGGGATTTCCGTCCGGGGGAGCGGCAGGCCGCCTGTAGGGGAGGGCACAGCGTGGACGACGAAGGACGGGTACGGGGCCCGGTGCGCACGCTGCTCGCGCGGTACCCGATGGCCCGCGCGGCACTCGTGGCGGTGCCGGCGCTCGCCGCTGCCGGACCGTTCGCCTCGATCAGCCCCGGGGCGTCGGGATTCCCGTACCTCTATCGCATCCTCTGGGCGCTGATGGCGCTCGTGGCGATCCCGTTGGCCTTCACGCGGCCGGTGCGCACTCGACTCATACCCCGGCTGTTCACCCTGCTGGTCGTGTGGTGGGTGATCTGGACCCCCCTCACCCTCCTCTGGAGTCCCACCCCGGGCGTCGGCCGGACCGAGATCCTGGCCGCCGTCGCCTCCCTGCTGGGCGCCTGGGTGGTGCTGATCGTGACGGAGGGGAGCTCGCGCTCGCTGCGCTACCTTCGGGCGGGCTTCGTCGCGGCGCTCGTGATGACCCTGCTGGTCGTCGCGTGGGAGTTCGTCACCGGCGAGCACCTACCGGCCATCACCGGGGTGCAGGAGTGGTTCTTCTCCCTATACCTCGTCTCCGGCACCTTCGCCAACCCCAACGGGCTGTCGAACTTCCTGGTGGCCGCCGTCGCGGTGCTCACCCCCCAGCTCGTGCGGGAGGTAAGCCTCCCGCGACCGCGGCGCGCCGTGGCCGACGCCTACGAGAACGACCAGCCGCTCGCCCGTACGGACGACGGGATCACCGCCTCCGCCTTCCCTCGGCACACCACCCGGGGCGCCTCGTGGCGGGTCTGGGGGCTCGTGGCACTCCTCGCGTCGGCCGTCTACATGATCATGTTGACCGGCAGCCGCGCCGGGGTGCTGGCCTCCACCCTGTTGTTCCTCGGCGGTGCCGTGTGGTGCCTCGCCGGCAGCCCACGCCGGGTGGTCGCCGTGGCCCTCATCGGGCTTGCCGCGGCCGGTCCCGCGCTGTCGCTCACGTCCCTCGACACGCTCCGCCCCGCGTCAGCGCTCGCCAAGACGCAGGGCGAGGAGCCGTTGTCCGGCCACCACGTCGACACGCTGACCCGCCAAGAGATGCAAGCGGACTACGCGGCCGCCGACCAGATGCGCCTGGAACTGACGAAGTCCGGCGCCCGCTCCCTCGGCGACGCGCCGCTGATCGGCAACGGCGCGGGATCCTCCATCACCAAGCTGGAGCAGGACCCGGAGTACGGAGCCGGCCTGGATCCCAAGGACCGCCGGATCATCAACCTGCACAACTCGTTCCTGGAGGTGGGGGTCAACTACGGGCTGATCGGCCTGTTCCCCGTGATCCTGTTCTGTGGGGCCGTCCTGGCCCTGGTGCTTCACCCCGGCCGGTTGCGGCGGCTGTGGCCCGATCCCAACGTCCTGGAGGCGCTCGGCGTCCTGTTCGCCGTCGCTGTCACGAGCCTCATCGCCAGCTCCGCCGTGGGGGATCCCACCTTCTGGCTGTTCATCGCGTACGCGGGCGCCGTGGCGTGGAACTATGCGGATGCGGACCGCGCCGCGCGGGACGCCTCGCCGACCCCCGCCACCGGTGCTCCCACGCACCCCGTCGGGCCGAGCGAGCCCGCCGAGACGAAAGCGCACCCATGAGGATCTCCATCCTGTCCCCCGTCTACAACGAGGAGCAGCACCTGCAGGAGATGCTCGACTCGGTACGCGCTCAGTCGCACGACGACTGGGAACTCCTCTTCGTCGACGACGGCTCGACCGATGGCACGGTGGGGCAGCTCCAGGACGCCGCGCAGGGCGACCCGAGGATCCGGCTGGTGGCGCACGGGGAGAAACTCGGCAAGGTCGCGGCGTTCAACCTCGCCTTCGAGGCCTCGACCGGAGACGTCATCGTCCTGCTCGCCGGCGACGACCGGCTCCCTCCGGAGTCGTTGGCCGTGCGCAGCGCGGATCTGCGCTCCTGCCCTCCGGGGTCGCTCGGGCTGGCCTCGTACAAGCTGAAGACCTTCAGCGACGACCCCGACGTCGACGGGATGACGCTGCCCCGCGGGGACGCCACGAGCATGTCCGGGGGGAGCCTCACGTTCAGCCGGGAGCTGGCACGGGTCGTCTTCCCGATCCCGGAATCGCTCCCGAGCGAGGACATCTGGCTGGGCTTCGCGGGGCCGGCCGTCGCCGGGCGGCACGTCCGCAACCCCGTGGTGGTCCTGGAGTACCGCATTCACCCGGGCAACTCCAACCCCCGCAACCGCCCGTTCGAGGTGATGAGCGCCTCGATCACGCCGCGGCACGAGGCGTATCGCCTCCTCCTCGACCAGGATCGCTTCCCCTTGCCGGCCCCGGTTCGCGAACACCTCGTGGCCCTCTACGCCGCCGAAGTGGCGCGTCGCGAGGGCCACACCGCGAGGATCCTGCGCACCCGCGGCCTGACCTGGCCCGAGCGCGCCTCCGTCGCGTCCATGTCGCGGCCCGACCTGTGGAGGCTCCGCAGCCGCTTCTACGCCCTCCTCTCCGGCTGGCAGGGCCGCTGAAGCGCCGTGCGGGTCCTCGTTCTCGGTCGTGGCCTGCCGGGGCCGCGGCAGGAGCTGCTCGGCATCTTCGAGTTCCAGCAGGCGCGCGCGCTGGCCGAGGCCGGCCACGAGGTCGTGTACGGGGCGCTGGACATCCGCTTCCTGCACCACGTGCGTCCCTGGGGGGTGCGCCGCGCGGACGTCGACGGGGTGCACGTCGTCGAGTTGAGCCTGCCGCTCGGGCGGCTGCAGTACGGCGGCGGATACCGGCTCGTGGCGGCACTGTGGAACGTCCTCTACCGGGCCTGCGTGCGCACCCACGGCCGCCCCGACGTCGTGCACAGCCACTTCATCGGCTGGTCCGCGGCGGCGGCGATGGGCAAACGACGGTACGGGTACCCCCTCGTGGTCACCGAGCACACGTCGGGTCTGATGGCGCCGGAGCCGCCGCGGTCCATGCTGCGTGGGATCGCGATCGCCTACCCCGCCACGGACGTGCTGATCGCCGTCTCCCCCGCCCTCCAAGACCGCATCCGGGCCCTCACGGGGCACGAGGCCGTCTATGTCCCCAACCTGGTGAACGTCGACGACTTCGCGAGCCAACCCCGACGAGCCCATACCCCTCGCCGGATCGTCTCCGTCGGCAACCTGCTCCCCCGCAAGCGGATGGACCTGCTGGTGGACGCGCTGGATCTCGCGGGAGCGCAAGACCCCTCCGTGCGGGACGTCGAGCTCGTGATCGTCGGCGAGGGTCCGGAGCGCGCCCGGCTACAGGAGCGCATCGCCGCCCGAGGCCTGACCGGCCGGGTCACGCTCGCGGGGTCAGCGCCGCACCCGCGGATCGCTGAGCTGTTCGCGCAGTCCGATCTGTTCGCCCTCGCCTCGGAGCGGGAGACCTTCGGAGTCGTGCTGATCGAGGCGATGGCCGCTGGGCTTCCGGTCGTGAGCACCCGTAGCGGCGGGCCGGAGGGATTCGTCACCCACGCGACAGGCGTCCTCACCGGCCACAGCGTCGAGGACCTGGCGGACGGGTTGGTCGCCGGGCTGCGTCGGACCTGGGATCACGAGGCGATCCGTCGCTACGCCCTGGAGCATCACGCGCCCGACGTCGTGGCCGGCCGGCTCACCGAGCTGTACGAGCAGGCCGTGGCCGCCCGATCTCGCTGAGCGAGCAGTCCCCGGGGCGGGGCCCGCGGCGGCTCGACTCGGCCCGGCTCGCCACTTCCCGCCCATGGGCGGCAACCGCACGCAAAACTCCAGCGCCCCCCGTACACTTCCCGCCCACGGGCGGCAAATGACCCGACCCACCAGGGATTTCGCCGACACTTCCCGCCCACGGGCGGCAACCGCACACAGAACCCCAGCGCCGCCCGTACATTTCCCGCCCACGGGCGGCAACCGCACACAAAACCCCAGCGCCGCCCGTACATTTCCCGCCCACGGGCGGCAACCGCACACAAAACCCCAGCACCCCCCGTACATTTCCCGCCCACGGGCGGGAGACGCGCCGGTCAGCGCAGGTGATCGGCCGAGTTGCGGTCCGCGGAGGCGGCCTCGTGCGCGTCCAGGTCGCGGCGCAGCTCCGTCGGCAGGGCAAAGAGGATGTTCTCCTCCGCGGAGCGGATCTCCTGCACGTCGTCGTACCCGCGCGCGGCCAACGCGCCCAGCACGTCCCGTACGAGGATCTCGGGGACGGACGCCCCCGAGGTGACCCCGATCGTGCTGACCCCTTCGAACCACGCGTCCTCCAGCTCCGCGGCGTAGTCCACCAG
>JBDIAS010000204.1:0-4693 GCA_039812465.1 Austwickia sp.
GACAGGTAGAACGCGTGGTTGCCGCCCGTGCCGCGCTCGTCGTCCAGGACGGCGACGGTCCGCGCCAGCTCGTCGAAGCCCTCGTCGTCGTCGAACGAGCCGGACACGAAGCACAGGCCCTCGGCGAGCTGCGCCCAGACCTCCTCCTTGAAGGAGGTCCGGGCGTGCTTGCTCACCGCCTCGTGCACGACGGCGACGAAGTCCTCGGTGGACCACTTCCGGCGGCCGTACCCCACCAGGGAGAAGCCCGGCGGGAGCAGCCCCCGGTTGCACAGGTCGTAGAGCGCCGGGAGCAGCTTCTTCTGCGCCAGGTCCCCGGTCACGCCAAACATCACCACGCTGCACGGACCGGCGATCCGCGGCAGTCGCTTGTCCCGCGGGTCGCGCAGCGGGTTGGCGCCCGCAGCGACCGGGGTCGGGCTCATCCCGTGCCCCGGGCGGCCGCCAGCGCGCTCGAGACGGTCTCAAGCAGCTGCTTCCAGGACGCCTCGAACTTCGCGACGCCTTCGGCCTCCAGCACCTCCACCACCTCGTGATAGGACACGCCGACGCGCTCCAGGTCGTCCAGCTGCACCGTTGCCTCCTCGTAACGCCCCCGCACCGTGTCGCCGCGGATCACGCCGTGGTCTGCGACCGCGTCCAGCGTCTTGCCGGGCATGGTGTTCACCGTGCCCGGGGCCACGAGCTCGGTGACGTACATCACGTCAGGGTAGGCCGGATCCTTCACCCCCGTCGAGGCCCACAGCGGACGCTGCGGGTGGGCGCCGTCGTCGGAGAGGTTGGCCCATCTCGGCGTCGAGAACACCTCTTCGTGTGCCTGGTAGGCCAGCCGGGCGTTCGCGATCCCCGCCGTGCCCCGCAGCTGCTCGGCCTCGGGGGCGTCGATCGCGGCCAGGCGCCGGTCCACCTCGGTGTCCACCCGGCTGACGAAGAACGACGCCACCGAGTGGATCGTCGAGAGGTCGACGCCGTGCTGGCGGGCCTGCTCCAGGCCGCTGAGGTAGGCGTTCATGACCCCGCGGTACCGGTCCAGGCTGAAGATCAACGTGACGTTGACGTTGATGCCTTCCGCCGTGGCCGTCGAGATCGCGGGCAGACCCTCGACGGTGGCCGGGATCTTGATCATCACGTTCGGCCGGTCGACCGTCTCCCAGAGCCGCCGCGCCATCTCGACGGTGCCGGAGGTGTCCTTGGCGAGGCGCGGGTCCACCTCGATCGACACCCGCCCGTCCACCCCGCCCGTGCGGTCGAAGACGGGACGCAGCACGTCGCACGCGTCGCGGACGTCGTCGGTGGTGATCGCGAAGACTGCCTCGTCGACGTCCGCGCCCGCCGCGGCGAGCTCCCGTACCTGCGCGTCGTACGCCTCGCCGGAGCCCAGGGCCGCCGCGAAGATCGTCGGGTTGGTCGTGACCCCGACGACCCCCCGATCCATGAGCCCGGCGAGACCGCCGTCCCGGATCAGGGAGCGCGTCAGGTCGTCGTACCAGATCGACACGCCCGCGTCCGCGAGGTCCTTCACGCTCGCCGTGAGGGTCATGCCTCAGCCCGCCTTCTGGGTGGCCTTCGCCATGGACCGTCGCGCCAGTTCCGCCACGTGGTCCGCCGTGAACCCGTACGCCTCCAGCAACAGGGCGCCCGACGCAGACTCACCGAAGTGGTCGATGCCCAACACCTCGCCGGCATCGCCCACGTAATCGCGCCACATCCCCGGGTGGGCCGCCTCGACCGCCACTCGAGCCCGCACGGCGGGGGGCAGGACCTCGTCGCGGTACTCCTGCGGCTGCTCGGCGAACCACTCCAGGCACGGCGCGGACACCACGCGGGCGCGGACGCCCTGCGCGGTCAGCTGCTCGTAGGCGCCGAGCGCCACCGACACTTCGGAACCGGTTGCGATGAGGATGACCTCCGGGTCGCCGCCCTGCGCGTCCGCGAGCACGTACGCGCCCCGCGCGACGCCCTCCGCGGAGGCGTACGTCGAGCGGTCGGCCACCGGCAGCGCCTGGCGGCTGAGCAGCAGCCCGAACGGGCCGGAGGTCGGGCCGCTGCGCTCCAGGATCGTGCGCCACGCCACCGAGGTCTCGTTGGCGTCGCCGGGCCGGACCACCGCGAGGTTCGGGATCAGACGCAGGCTGGGGATCTGTTCGATCGGCTGGTGCGTGGGGCCGTCTTCGCCGAGGCCCACCGAATCGTGCGTCCACACGAACACCGACGGCACCATCTGGATGGCCGCGAGGCGCACCGCCGGGCGCATGTAGTCGGAGAACGTGAGGAAGGTGCCGCCGTACGGGCGGGTCAGCCCCTCCAGGGCGATCCCGTTGAGGATCATGCCCATCGCGTTCTCGCGGATCCCGAAGTGCAGGGTCCGGCCGTACGGGCCACCCTTCCAAAGGCGCGTCTGTCGGTCGCTGGGGATGAAGCTGGGCTCGCCCTTCATCGTGGTGTTGTTGGAGTCGGCCAGGTCGGCGCTGCCGCCCCACAGCTCCGGAAGCACGTCGGCCAGGGCCGAGAGGACCATGCCCGAGGCGGCGCGTGTGGCCACTCCCTTGGGGTCGGCGTCCCAGGTCGGGAACGCGTCGGCGAAGCCGTCCGGCACCTCCCAGGCCCGGACCCGCTTCAGGAGCGCCGCCCGCTGCGGGTTCGCCGCCTCCCACGCCGCGAACGACTCGGCCCACGCGGCGCGCGCCTTCGCGCCGCGCTCGGCCGCCCGGCCGCGCGTGAGCTCGATGACCGCGTCGTCCACCGCGAACGAGCGCTCGGGATCGAAGCCCAGGAGCTTCTTGGTGGCGGCGATCTCGTCGGCGCCGAGGGCCGACCCGTGCGCCGCGCCCGTGTCCCGGGCGTTGGGGGCGGGCCAGGCGATGATCGTCGAGAGCACGATGATCGTCGGCTTGTCGGTCACCTGGCGGCCGGCCTCGATGGCGGCGGCCAGCGCGTCGACGTCCTCCGTGTACGGGTCCGCGCCGCGCCAATCCACGTGGCGGACATCCCAGCCGTAGGACTCGAAGCGCTGGCCGACGTCCTCGCTGAACGAGACGTCGGTCTGGTCCTCGATCGAGATCTTGTTGTCGTCGTAGATCAACGTCAGGTTGCCGAGCTCCTGGTGCCCCGCCAGCGAGCACGCCTCCGAGGCGACGCCCTCCTGGAGGCATCCGTCGCCCGCGATCGTGTAGATGTGGTGATCGAACGGGCTGGCGCCCGGCGCCGCGTCGGGGTCGAAGAGGCCCCGCTGACGGCGCTGCGCCATCGCCATGCCGACGGCGCTCGCCAGGCCGGAGCCCAGCGGGCCGGTGGTGATCTCCACGCCGGTGGTGTGGTGCACCTCGGGGTGGCCGGGCGTCTTGCTGCCGCGGGTCCGCAGCGCCTCGATGTCCTCCAGCTCCAGGCCGATTCCGGCCATGTACATGGCCACGTACTGCGTCAGGCTCGAGTGACCGACGGACAGGATGAACCGGTCCCGGCCGAGCCACATCGGCTCCGCCGGGTCGAAGCGCATGACGTTCTGATAGAGCAGGTACGCCACCGGGGCGAGGGCCATGGCCGTGCCGGGGTGGCCGTTGCCGACCTTCTGGACGGCGTCCGCCGCGAGGAGCCGGGCGGTGTCGACCGCCCGGACGTCGAGGTTGCTCCATCCGACGCTGTCGGCCACGGGGGCACTGAGGGATGCGTCTCGCTCCGAGGTGTACTGGCGGTCTGTCACCGTGGCTTCTCCTTAGACTGATCGTCCGGGCGCTCGACCGACCGCCCGACTCGGTGTGCTCGGCTGACCGTCCCACGCGCGACGGTACGGAGCACCTTTGCGAGCTTAGCCAGGCTGCCCGCGGGCCCACATGTCGTGGCCGTTTGTTGCCATGGCGGACGCGGGGAATCGCCGACGACCAGGGCGGCCGTCCGCGCGAGGTGCCCGTAGACTAGGCGGGCATCGCCTCGACCGACGGCGGTGCGCGGGTCGCGGGGCGCACGATCCCCCCGGCGCACCCACCTCACCAGTTCCCCGAAGGACGACGTGACAGCGCTGCAACCTCGCCATTCCTCGGACGCCCCGACCGCTGCGGCACCGGCCGCGACGTTCGGCGACTACATGTCCTTGGTGAAACCGCGGATCATCGAGCTGCTCCTCGTCACGACCTTCCCGGTGATGTTCCTCGCGGAGCGCGGGGTGCCGTCTCCCGGCCTGATCCTCGCCACGCTCGTCGGGGGGAGCCTGTCCGCCGCGAGCGCGAACATCCTCAACTGCTACCTGGACCGCGACATCGACCGGTTGATGCACCGGACGGAGAACCGGCCGCTCGTGACCGGAGCCATCACCCCGCGCCGGGCGCTGGCCTTCGGGATCTGGATGGGCGTCGCGTCGGTGGCCGTCCTCGGGCTGGCCGTCAACTGGCTGTCCGCGGCCCTGTCGCTGGTCGCGATCGTGTTGTACGTGGGCCTCTACACGATCATCCTCAAGCGGCGCACGGCGCAGAACATCGTGTGGGGCGGGACCGCCGGGTGCATGCCGGTCCTGATCGGCTGGGCCGCCGTCACGAACTCGCTCGACTGGGCGCCGGTGGTCCTGTTCCTCGTGGTGTTCTTCTGGACGCCACCGCACTACTGGCCGCTATCGATGCGGTTCAAGGACGACTACGCGGCGGCCGGCGTGCCCATGCTGCCCGTGGTCGCCCAGGACGTGGCCGTCGCCCGTCAGATCGTC
>JBDIAS010000205.1:0-4597 GCA_039812465.1 Austwickia sp.
TCGTGCGTCGGCCAGATGCGGCCGTTGACAACGTTGTACGGGCCCGTGATCGGGATCTCCCCGATGGGGCCGTCGGGTCCGAGGCTGAATCCTGCGTGTTTGTAGAGCAGCCGGCCCGTGAACGTGCCGCTCGTCGCCGCGCCATCGATCCCGGGCCCGCGCGGCCCCGGCCGGGAGTGCGTCGGCCCGGAGTGCGTCGGCCAGGTGCCCGGCCTCTCGGTGGGCGGGTCGGTCTCCAGGTTCCGGTCGGCGACGAGGAGCTGCAGTTCGCGGTGGCCCGAAGGCAGTTCGAGGGAGTCCTCGTTGTTGTCGCGGATGAGGTAGAAGCCGGCCAGCCCGGCGTGCACGTTGAACCTCGTGACGGCCATCGCGTGGTCGTGGTACCAGAGCGTCGCCGCTTCCTGCCGATTCGGGTACGTGCACCGCGTGACGTCCCCCGGCGCCGCCACGTTATGCGCCCATCCGTCGTCATGACCGTTAGTCAACGCGCCGTGGAGGTGGACCACCGTGGCGGCGCGCAGGTCTTCGGAGTGGGGCAGGGGCGGGTACGAGTCCTCGCCGCCGCCTCGGCTGGTGGACCGCCCACCCGGGGTCAGGGCCGCGCGGAAGTCGGCGTTGAGACCCGGCCCGCCCGGAGGCAGCGGCGGGATCCGAACGACGTCGAAGGGCAGCGGCGCGCCCTCGTGGTCCCCCCAGAGCTCGTTGCGCCAATCGACGAGCACCTGCTGACCCGACCGCGCCTCGATGGTGGGGCCGGGGACCCCTCCCTCGTAGGTCCACGCGGTGACCCGGGGCAGGTCCGCGTGGAATCGGACGAGCGCGGGTCGGGCGCGGACGGTGATCCGCGCGCTCGGAGGGCTCTGCGAGGCCCGGATGACCCGCGGCAGCGCGAGGCGGTCCCGGAACTTCCGCAGCCCCAGGCCCGACGGCACACCCGGCTCGGGGCGGGGTCCTCCCCACGGCGGTCGGTGGAGCGCCCCGGCGTGCCTCTCGGCGGCCGGGTGATCGTCTGCGGCCGGGTGATGGTCGGCGGCCGGGTGATGGTCGGCGGCCGGGTGATGGTCGGCGGCCGGGCGCTCAGGATCCTGGGCGGCGTGCGGTTGATCAGCGCCCCCGCCGGGTGTGGGATCCGGCGGCGGGGGCGCAGGCGCGAGGTCCGGCTGGTCGCCCACGTCGAACGGTGGGGCGCTGCCGGTCTGAGCGAGGTGGGCCTCTTCCTCGACGAGGCGGTCCACTCGGGGCGGGCTGTCCGTCAGAACCTGCGACATGGTGTCTTCTCCTGGTGATGGGCACGGCTGTCATTGAGCGCGGCCCGGCGCTCGGCGCAGCGGGGATGGTTGCGAACGACCCGCGGGCGCTGCTGTCACCCAGAAGGATTCGCGAACTGATGCCCGAACGCGTCGCCCCGTGGCGGCAACTGCCGCTACCGCCGTGGGCCCACGCGCTGCGGGAGCGCGTCATCCCCACGAGGTACGCGGTCGGCCCCCAGTCGCATCTGGCGGTCGGCGCCCGGTGCATCAGGCGTTCGGGCCCCTGTCGCATCAGGCGGTCGGCGTCCGCTGCATCAGGCTCGGCGCTCGGTGCATCAGGCGGTCGGCGCGCGTTATCGCGTCAGGGAGAAATCCGGTCCCGTCACTTCACGCACATCACGCACATCACGTACGTCACGGGGAGGGCCGCTCTCTGTCATGCAGAGGAGAGCGGCCTTCGGTGTCGGGTGATACGTCCCATCCGCTCGGTGAGCGTCGCGACGCCCGTCAATGCCGATGAGGAGGACGACTGAATCCTCGACGGGTTGATCGCGCGCCGTTGACGCCGATAGGTCAGCCGAGTGACGGGAGAACGTGATGCGCGCGAGACGGGGATGGCTGCTGCCGCTGGCCCTGGTCGTGATGTCAACGACTGCCTGCGGTCAGGCCGCCGAGACTAGCGTCACGGCTGGCGACGGCCGGTCCGACGGCGCGGTCGCGAGCAGCTCCGAGGGCTCTGGTCACTCCGAGCACCCGAGCAACGCTGGGACCCCGCTTGACCTCAAGCCCTCGCGGGACGAAAGCACCCGCGTCGACATCCGGAAGTTTTCCTTCGGGGACGCCGTGTGGGACAGCTTGTGGAGCCAGCGGCAGACTGTCCAGCTCAAGGGCGGTACGGCCAGCGTCAACGGGATGTCGGCGCGGCTGAAGGGCGCTCCGCAGTACGTCGATATCGACGGAGACGGCGTCGAGGACGCGCTCGCCACGTTGGTGACGGAGGAGGGCAACGGGTACGGGGAATTCACGTACGCCTGGGTCGTCCGTGGCACCGAGGTGCGCCAGGTTCTTCCGGCGGTCGGGATGACGGAGGGCTGCGGTGACAAGACCGATGCCATCACGGCGGGCGGGGACGGGACGTTGAAAGCCACGGTGCGCCGGAAGGACCCGCACAGCTCGTGCGCGGAGTCGGGTAGCCAGGCTCCGGAGAAGATCACCATCATGGTCAAGGACGGGTACGCCTGGCAGAGTGCCCCGTCGGTGTCGGCGCTCCGCTGCGTGGCCGAACCAGGTCGAGGCATGGCGATGCGCGGTGCGCATCTCATGGGTAAGGGGCTGCGGGCCTTCCCTGCACCCGACGCGCCGGTGATCGCGACGGCGGCACAGCTGAAGTACTACGACCTGGCCGACACCCAGTCGGACATGCCGACGGGCTGGACGCGGCTGCTGATGATACGCGCCGACTCGGACAAGCGCGGGCGCACGCCCTGCGCCTTCGGCTCCGCCGGCTGAGCGCCCATCTCCTTCGCCTCCCGAGCGCCCAAGTCCTCTGCCAGCCGAGCGCCCAGGTTCTCCGCTCGCCGAGCGCCCATGTCCTGCGACGCGGCCGAGGTGAAAGCTGCGCACGGCGTCGTGTCGGTCAGTCCTTCCGGAGGAGCGCGACGACCTCTTCGGCCACGGCGTGGGCGCTGCTGGGGTTCTGGCCCGTCACGAGCCGACCGTCGACGACGACTTTCGACGCCAACGGGCGCAGCGCCTTGGTGTACGAGGCGCCCTCACCCTTCAGCCGCTTGTCCAGCCGGAAGGGCACGACCTTCGCGCGGCCCGCGAGCTTCTCCTCGGGCCAGCTGAAGCCCGTCACCTTCCGACCTTGGAGGAACGGCGAACCGTCCTCGCGCCGCACGCCGAGGAACCCGGCCGGTCCGTGGCAGACGGCCGAGACCACGCGGCCCTGCGCGTCGAGGCCCGTGATGAGCCGGGCGAGGTCGGCGTTGTCCGGGAAGTCGAACATCGTGCCGTGGCCACCGGCGAGGTAGATCGCGTCGAACGGGTCGTCGTCGATGTCGCGCAGCTTGGGGGTATCGGCCAGCAGATCCATGAAGTCCCGGTCCGCGTAGCGTTCACCGGTGCCGCCGATCTTGAGCATGAAGGTCCCGAGGCTTTCGGGGTCCAGCGGCACCCGGCCGCCGTCGATCGAGGCGATGACGACCTCATGGCCTGCCGTGGCGAGCACGTCGTAGAAGTGCGTGAGCTCGCCGAGCCACAACCCGGTGCGGTACCCGGCCGCTTCGTACTCTGCGGCACTCGTAACGACCGCGAGGACGCGCTTGCCCGACGTCGCGCTCTTCCTGCCCATGTCCGCTCCTCGTCGCTGGTCGCTGGTCGCTGGTCGCCCCAGACTGCCATTCTCTGGGCCTCGGCGCCTCGCGCACTGGGCGCCGGAGTGGTCAGGCCTGCTCGTCATGCATGCGGCGCAAGTAGGCCCGCTCGGCGGAATTCTGGGTTGCCGCGATCGCGGCCTCGTACGCGTCCTTCGCCCCACCCGCCCGCCCCAGCCGGCGCAGGAGATCCGCGCGCGTGGCGTGCCACGCGTGGTAGCCGGTCAGCGGCAGCCCGTCGACCAGCGCGAGAGCGACCTCTGGGCCGTCCAGCTCCGCGACGGCCACTGCGCGATTCAGCGCCACGATGGGGGAGGGATCGAGGCGGGTGAGGTGGTCGTACAGCGTCACCACCTGCGACCACTCCGTGTCCGCGGCCGTGGGCGCGTCTGTGTGGACGGCGTTGATGGCGGCGAGCAGCTGGTAGCGGCCCGGGCGGTTGACCGCCAGGCACCAGCGGACCAGGCGGTGCCCCTCGGCGATCTGCGCGCGGTCCCACTCGGAGCGGTCCTGCGCGGCGAGCGGCACCAGCGCCCCGTCGCGCACCCTGGCGCCGCGCCGCGCCTCGATGAGCAGCATCAGGGCCAGCAGGCCGACCACCTCGGGCTCGTCGGGGAGCAATTCGGCCAGTGTGCGCGCCAGCCGGGTGGCCTCGCCGGTGAGTTCGGCGCGGATCGGGCTGCCGTCGCCGGTGGCGAGGTAACCCTCGTTGAAGACGAGGAACAGCACGGCCAGCACCCCGCCGAGGCGTTCGGGCAGATCGGCGGCCTCGGGGACGCGGTAGGGCACGTTCGCCGCCGACAGTTTCTTCTTCGCCCGGGTGATCCGTTGGGCGAGCGTGGTTTCGGGGACGAGGAACGCCTGCGCGATCTCGGCGACGGTGAGCCCGCCCAGGAGGCGCAGCGTGAGCGCGATCCGCGCCTCGAGCGCGAGCGCCGGGTGGCAGCAGGTGAACAGCAGCCGCAACCGGTC
>JBDIAS010000206.1:0-4328 GCA_039812465.1 Austwickia sp.
ATGCCGCGGTCGAAGACGCCGTCGGCCTCGCCCCAGGGCACGACCTTGGCGGCGACGAACACCGCGAACCCGACGAGCGCGCCGAGCAGCAGCGAGTCGGCCCAGATCTGGATGGCCAGCGAGATCGCGATGGCGGCGAGGGCGACGACGATGCGGTACCGCGCGACCTTCTCCCCCTCCCCGCCGGTCGATCCGGCACCAGGTGCTCCCACGCCGGACGCCGATCCGGTTCCCGTCCCGACGCCGGCGGGCGCCCCGCCGTGCGCGGGCTCCTCGCCGGCGATCGCCAGGTCCTCGTACGCCCGCGGCTTGCGGTAGGAGAAGAAGGCGATGATCAGTCCCGCCACCATGCCGAGGGCCGGGATCCCCATGGCCGACATGACGTTGATCCCCGAGGTGTCCAGGCCCGCCTTGTCGATGTTCGCCAGCAGGATCTGGTTGAGGAAGACGTTGCCGAACCCGTACGGGAGGTACATGTACGTCGTGACCAGCCCGAACGTCATGATGCAGGCCAGCAGACGACGGTCCACCCCGAACCGGTTGAACGCGATGAGCAGCGGCGGGATCAGGATGGGGATGAACGCGATGTGGATCGGCACCACGTTCTGACTCATGATGCTCACCGCGAGCAGCACCGCCAGGAGCACCCACTTGATGGGGCTACGCGCCAACCGCGCCGCCACAGAGTCGCCCTCTACGTCAGCGCTTGATGCGTGGTCAGCGTCAGATGCGTCGGGGTCCAGCACGTCGTCGGATACGGCGTGCCCGAAGCTGGCGTCGCCGGAGATGGCACCGCCGGAGCTGGCATCGTCGGTGCTGGTGCCGTCGGCGTCGGGCCCGCCCGCCCCGACGGCGTGGGATCCGCCCGAGCCGCGCGCGCCGACGCCGGCCATGGCCGGCTGTCGCGAGGTGACGTGCGAGCGGGCCACGATCCAATCGGCGAAGGCCTGCGGCAGCCCCGAGTGCGCGATCGCCACGGCGAAGGCGCCGAGCATGGCGTACGACAGCGCGATGTTCGCCCCGGCCGCGATCCCTGTCGTGAACGACTCCATGGTCGGCGTGAGGCCCATACCGGCGGCGAGGCCGCCGACCAGCGCTCCGATGATGAGGGCGATGACGACGTGCACGCGGGCGAGCGCCAGTCCGAGCATCACGACGACGGCGAGGACGACAGCGTTCATGGCGGTTCCTTCGGCAGGGGGCGAGACACAACCTAACGGGCACGGCGCGCCGACCGCGGGACGATCCCTCCATCGCGTCACTTCGGGAGGCGACCGCCGCGCAGCACCACGCCGGCGGACGGCGCCAGCCGAGAGCACATGCGGGCCGCGACGGCGCGATCGCCGCCGGGACCGGGCGCGACGGTCGTTGCGGCGTGGGAGAGTGGGCGCGTTCGGCGACGAACGCGGAGCAGACGTACGAGTGGAGGCCACCCGTGTCGGAGAAGCCAGCGACCCCGATGGGGCCGGACGCGACCACGCCAGCCCCGGGCGACCAGGTGAGCGGGCCGCGGCCGGAGGACACGCGCATGACGCTGTCGGCGATCATGCGCGCGGGCGACACCAACCTGCTCGGGACCGTGCACGGCGGCCTGGTGATGAAGGCCGTGGACGAGACCGCCGGCGCGGTGGCCGCGAGGTTCTCGAAGGGCGGGGCCGTGACCGCGTCCATGGACGAGATGCTCTTCCTGGCCCCGGTCCGCGTCGGCGACGTCCTGACCGTGCACGCGATGGTCAACTGGGCGGGCCGGTCCTCGATGGAGGTCGGCGTCCGCGTCGAGACCACGCGCTGGGACGTCCTGGACGAGCCGGTGCACGTCGCGACGGCGTACCTGGTCATGGTGGCCGTCGACGCCGACGGCCGACCGCGTGCGATTCCGCAGCTGCGCCTGGACTCCGACCTGGATCGGCGGCGGTTCGCCGAAGCGCAGATCCGGCGCGAGCACCGATTGAAGATGCGCGAGGCGATCAAGGAGCTGCGCGCGCAGGGCCAGGGCTGAGACCGTCAGCGACGCGGCGGGCCGGCCAGCAGGTCGCGCAGGACCGCCACCGCGTGGTCGGTCATGTCGTCGTCGACGTCCAGGTGCCATACGTACCGCGCGCGCCGCGCGTCCGTGGGGTAGCCGAGCACTCCGGCCTCGCCGGCGGCCGCCACGAAGTCCGGTGCCGCCCAGCCGCGCCGGGACACGTCGAGCACGAGGATGTTCGTGTGGACGTGGGCCGGGTCGACCACGTCACCGAAGGCCTCGCCCAGCGCGACGGCGGTCCGGCGGGCCCGGGCGTGGTCGTCGGCGAGCCGGGCCACGTGGTGCTGGAGGGCGAACAGGCCGGCGGCCGCGAGCATCCCGGTCTGGCGCATTCCGCCCCCGAGGCGTTTGCGCAGGATGCGCGCCCGCCCGATCCGCTCCGCGGAGCCGGCCAGCACGGACCCGATGGGCGCCCCCAGGCCCTTGCTCAGGCAGACGGAGACCGTGTCGGCGCAGGCGCCGTAGTCCGCGAGCGGGACGCCGGTGGCGACGTGCGCGTTCCACAGCCGCGCGCCGTCGAGGTGCACGGCGACGCCGGCGGACGACGTGGCCTCGCGCAGGCGGGTCAGCGCGTCGAGGGGCTGCACCGTGCCGCCGCCGAAGTTGTGGGTGTTCTCCACGACCACGCAGGCGGTGCTGACCTGGTACGGACCGCCGTCGGCGACCATCACCTCCAGCGCCTGCTCGACGTCGAGCAGCCCTCGCTCGGCCACCCAGCTGCGGGTCGTGATGCCGGAGTAGGCGGCCGCCGCGCCCAGCTCGGCGCGCAGGACGTGCGCGAGGTGGTCCGCGATCACCTCCTGGCCCGGCCCGGCGTGCAGGCGCATGCCGATCTGGTTGGCCATCGACCCGGTCGGGGTGAACAGCGCCGCCTCGTGCCCGAGCAGCCCGGCGACGCGCGCCTCCAGCGCGGCCGCGGTGGGGTCCTCCCCGTAGACGTCGTCCCCGACGGGTGCCGCCAGCATCGCCGCGCGCATGGCGTCGGTCGGGCGGGTCAGGGTGTCCGAGCGGAGGTCGGCGATCATGAGCGTCTCCTGCGGGGCGTCGGGGCCTGCCCATCCTCCCCGGTCACCGCCACCGTGCAAGGTCGCCCGGGCGTGTCGCGTGCGCTCGGGCGGCGCGCTCCCCGCGGCGGAGGCGCTAGCCTGAGCGCGATGTCTCAGCTGGCGAATCGTCTGGTCGACTACGGCGACGGCACCATCGCCGTACGCGACCACGGCGGCGAGGGCCCGACCGTGCTCCTGGTGCATGCCCTCGGCATGTGCGCCATGAACTGGCAACGCGTCGCCGTGCGCCTGCGCGAGTCGTGCCGGGTGCTCGCCATGGACTACCCGGGGCACGGCCAGTCGACCGCGAGCATGCGCACCCCGTACGCGGTCTTCGAGAGCGTCCTGGCGGTCGCTCGCGCCCTGCGGCTGCCGCCCGCCCTCCTGGTCGGCCACGACCACGGCTCCCTCGTGATGGCCGAGGCGGTGACGGCGGCGCCGGAGCTCTTCACCGGCGGCGTGGCGATCGGCGGCAGCATCGCGCGCACCCGCGACGAGATGCAGCTGATGTGCGACGTGGCCTCCTCGGAGTTCTTCATGGAGTCGATGCGCACGCGGTTCCGATTCGGGGCTCGCGGGGAGGGACCGCTGGAGGCGGAGGAGCTGATCGACGACGTGGTGGGGCGGGCCTCCGAGGACTGGATCCTGCGCAGCCTCACGGGATTGCGGGAGGAGCGCGCCTACTGCATCCGCTACCTCGACGCGACGCACTGGGTGCACCAACCGGACCCCGAGGACGTCGCGATGGTGGGCCGCTTCCCGAGCAGCAGTCCCTACTTCCCGACCATGGACCTCGCGGCCGGTTACCAGGTCCCGGTGTGGATGGTCCAGCTCAGCCACGGGCAGGACGCCCAGCTGGCGGACCGCGAGCGGGAGCTGGCCTCGCAGCACGAGCAGCTCCGGGTCGTCCCCTTCCGATCGGGCCAGTGGCCGCAATACACCCGGCCGGGCGCACTCGCCCGGCTCATCCACCTCATCGCCCACGAGCCGGCCGGTGATCCGGCCCAGTGGGAGGAGGCGTCGCGCTCGCTGCTCCTGTAGCCGCGGGTGCTGTGGCTCCGGGTGGTGTGGCCACGGCTGGTGCACCGGGGCGTGGTGCGGCCGCGGTCCGTTCCTGGATCGCGGTGACCAGCACCGGCAGGATCGCCGCCGCCGCCCGCCGGTAGCCGGCGGAACTGGGGTGGAACTGGTCGGCGCTGAACATCACCTCCGGTTCAGCGGCGAAGGCCGGGCGCAACGCCACCCCCAGCGGAACC
>JBDIAS010000207.1:0-4295 GCA_039812465.1 Austwickia sp.
CTGCTGGCGCTGACCCGGCTCGACCTCGGGCCGTCGCTGTCGCGCTGGATCGCGAGCCGCGCCACCCTGGCGCAGGTCCGCGAGTTCCTGGTGCTCAAGTCCATCTACCAGCTCAAGGAGGCGGACCCGCACACCTTCGTCATCCCGCGCCTGCAGGGGCGCGCCAAGGCCGCGGCGGTGGAGATCCAGTGCGACGAGTACGGGGGCGGCGACCCGCCCGCCGTCCACTCGGCGCTCTTCGCGGCAGCCATGCGCGAGGCCGGGCTGAGCGATCGCGTCGGCGGTTACGTGGACCTGCTGCCCGCCCCGGTGCTGGCCGCCGACAACGCCGCGGTCATGTTTGGCCTGCACCGCCGGCTGCGCGGCGCCGTCGTCGGACACCTGGCGGCGATCGAGATGACCTCGACGGTCCCGATGCATCGCTACGCGGCCGGCATCGCGCGGACAGGGCTGCCCGAGGGCGTCGCCGCGTACTTCCACGAGCACGTCCTGGCCGATGCCGCTCACGAGCAGGTGGCCCTGCACGACCTGGTCCGATCGTTCGTGGCGGCGAACCCGGGGCGGGGTGAGGACGTCCTCTTCGGCGCCGCCACCGCCGTGATGCTCGACGCTGTTTTTGCCCGTGAGGCGGTCGCGGCCTGGAGTGCCGGTGAGAGCGCGCTGCGCGCACCCGTCGAGGGCGTCCCCGATCCGGGTGTTTCCGTCCCGGGCGTCCCCGATCCGAGCGTCCCCGTCACGGGCGTCCCCGTCACGGGCGTCCCCGATCCGAGCGTCGCGGGCGAGGACCGCACGTCGGAGCGATCGGGGGCGGCCGGCCCCGCCTCGACGACCGGGATCACCGTCTGCCAGGACGGACCGCTGCTCGTGCGGGGACCGGTGCCGATCACCCGCGCCGGCGGCGAGCCCGTCCAGGCGGGCCGGCGGACCATCGCTCTGTGCCGCTGCGGCCGGTCCGGCGCCAAACCACACTGCGACGGGACCCACCACAAGGTGGGCTTCAGCGCCCCGTGAGCCCGGTGCTGCCAGGGCCGTCCGCGGGGTGCGCCGCCAGGGTCGGATCCTCGGGGCGCAGCGGGTGTGCGATCTCGTCGGCCGGCAACCGAGCCGCCACGATCGCCACCAGCGCCAGCAGGGTCGGCGCGACGCCCGCCACCACGAAGACCGCGGTCAGACCGAACCACTCCGCCGCCGGCCCGGCCAGGGCCATCGAGGCCGGCATGAACACGAGCGAGACGAAGAAGTCGAGGCTCGACACCCGGCCGAGCAGTTCCGGCGGCACCCGGCGCTGCAGCAGGGTCCCCCAGATCACGGTGGCGCCCTGGAAGGCGCCGCCGACGATCAGCGCGACCGCCACCATCACGGCGACGCTGGAGAGGTAGCCGAACAGCGCCATCGGCAGGCAGCCGATGCCCCAGGCCAGCAGCATGACGGTCAGGTACCGCCGCGGCATCGGCCGCGAGGCCACCAGCAGCGACCCGAGGGCGCCGCCGATCCCGAAGGCCGCCAGCACCAGGGCGTGTTCGCTCGGCCCGCCGCCCGCGTTGTCCTTGATCACGAAGGGCAGCAGGACGTCGAACGGCCCCATCACCAGCAGCACCAAGAGCGAGGCGAACGCCAAGGTGGCGTGCAGCCACGGCGTACGCACCAGGTAGGCGAACCCCTCCCGCAAGTCGCGGGCCGCCGCGAGGAGCGGATGCCCCCCGCCGGCGCCCAGGTCGCGGCGAAGGGCCGTGGCGGGCAGCGTCACGAGCACCGCTGCGGCGCCCGCCGCGGCTGCTGCGCTCACCGCGAGCGCGGCCCCCGGCGAGTACGCGGCCACGATCGCCCCCGCGAGAGCGGGGCCTGCCGCGTTGAACAACACCGGGCGCGCCATGCCCTCCAGCCCGTTGGCGGCCAGGAGATCGTCGGCGGGCAGGAGAGCGGGCACGAGCGCGGAGTAGGCGGGGTAGTACAGGCCATCCAGGACGCCGCAGATCAGCGCCCCCAGCGCCAGGTGCCAGACCTGCAGGAACCCGGTCAGGGACAGGGCAGCAACGACGCCGATCACGATCCCCTTGGTCCCCTCGGTGGCCATCAGGATCCGCCGCTGCGGGACGCGGTCGGCGAGCACGCCGCCGAACAGGGCCGTGGCCACCAGTCCGACACCATTCGCTGCGGTGACCAGGGACAGGTCCCTCGGGCCTCCGCCCAGCGCGACGACCTGCCAGACGAGCGCGAGGATGAGCAGGCCGCCGGAGGCCAGGGACAGGCACAGGGAGATCGCCAGCGTCCGGAACGCCGGGTGTCGCAGCGGGCTCAGCGCGGTCGGGAGTCTCATCGGTTCCTTCGCGGGCGGCGCCCCTCGTGGGGGCGGGGTCGGTCCGTCCCACCGCGCGCTCGCCCGTGGGTGGGGCGTGGGCGGTGGGCCACTCCTCTACGGAAGCACGCCGAAGGCAGCGCCGTCACGTCGATTTCGCGCCCCCGGGATGAACGTACGGCGTGCCGCGCGACGCGTCACGTCGTAGTGCCGCCTCACGTCGCAGCGCCGCACGTCGTAGGCCCGCCTCACGCTCTTGACAGCGACGAGACAGCCTGCCCGCCGATGCTCGGGAGTGTCACCGCTTCGGCGCACGGGCGTCCGGGGCGATCCCCTACACGAGGAGCACGCATGAAGTTCACCAGGTTCGGCCTCGCGGCCGCGGGCGTCGCGTCGGCCGGCGCGGTCATCGCAGGCGCGGCGATCGCCAACGCCTCCACGAGCTTGCCCGACGCGCGCATCGCCTACGCCTCCGCCTCCGGGGCGAGCACCGACCCAGGCAGCGGTTCCAGCAGCGGCGACAGCACCGCCCCGGGCACCTCGGGGCAGGGCGACCAGAAGGGACAGAACCGCCGTGGCGGATCGTGCGACGGCTCCGGCGGCGGGCACGGGATGCACCAGCACACCGAGGTCACCGGCGACGAGGCCGCCAAGGTCGGCGACGCCGTGAAGGCCAAGGACTCCGCCGTCACGGTCGAGACCATCCTGAAGGACCCCGACGGCAGCTACGACGTCCTCGGCACCAAGGACGGCAACCGCGTCCGGTTCGAGGTGAGCGCCGACCTGTCGACCGTGACGCAGCAGCAGCGAGGTGGCGGTCCCCGCGGTATGGGGCGCGGCATGCACGGGCACGGGCACGGGGCCGGCGATCAGGCGCCGGGCCAGGGCTCAACGTCCGGCGCCTGGTCGCAGTCCAGCGCGTTCCGCACGGCCGTCTGATCCCACCATCCCTGGCACGCCGAGAGGTGCCGGCGACCGATGCGGTCGCCGGCACCTCCGTCGTACGACATCTCCCGCCGCCACCACCCGGACGAGACCCGCAGGGTCAGCCGTGCGCCTCACCCTTCGACCGCTTCGGGATCAGGTGCATGACGGCCACGGTGACGGCGCCGACCACGAGACCGATCACCGCGGAGGCCGCCGTGTTCACCAGCCACCCCACAAACCCACCCGCCGGCAGGCCGTGGACGCCCTGCTCGAGGTGGTGCACCAGCGCGTACGGCGCGTGCCAGCCCAGCGTGTCGGTCCCGACCAGCAGGATGTGGCCGCCGACCCAGAGCATCGCGACGACGCCGACCGTGGACAGCGCCGTCAAGACCTTCGGCATACCGGCGACCAAGGCGCGTCCGACGGAGCGCGCCACGCCGGAGTCGCGCCCGGCCAGGGCCAGCCCGATGTCGTCCATCTTCACGATGAGCGCCACGACCCCGTAGACCAGCGCCGTGATGAACACCGCGACCACGACCAGGATCGCCGCCCGGGCCGCCAAGCCCTCCGAGGCCACCTCGTTGAGCGCGATCACCATGATCTCCGCGGAGAGGATGAAGTCCGTACGGATGGCCCCCGCGACCATCTTCTCCTCGTGCTCGGGACCGATCGCCGCGGCGGGCAGTTCGCTGTCCCCGTGCACCCGGCCGCCGTGCCCGGCCACCTTCCCCCAGATCTTCTCGGCCCCCTCGAAGGACAGGTAGACCCCGCCGCACATCAGCAGCGGCGTGAGCAGCCACGGCAAAAACTGGCTGAGCAGCAACGCCGCCGGGAGGATGAACACCAACTTGTTCCGCAACGAGCCGATCGCGATCCGCTTGATGATCGGCAGCTCGCGGTCCGCGGTGAACCCGTGAACGTAGCGGGGCGTGACCGCCGTGTCGTCCACGACCACGCCTGCGGCCTTCGCGCTGGCCCGCCCGGCCGCGGCGCCCACGTCGTCGATCGAGGCCGCCGCCAGCTTGGCCAACATCGCGATGTCGTCGAGGAGGGCGACCAGCCCCCCGCTCAT
>JBDIAS010000208.1:0-4283 GCA_039812465.1 Austwickia sp.
CGCCGTCCGTTCACCGGTTCGCCTCCGCCCCGCTTCACGCCGTCCGCCTCGCCTCAGGCCGTCCGCCCCGCTTCACGCCGTCTGCCCCGCTTCACGCCGTCCGCCCCGCTTCACGCCGTCCGCCCGCTAGACGTGTCGTTCGGGTTGGGTCGACCGGCGCCCGTGGTTAGGGAGGCGCTGTACCGACGAGCCCACCGGGTATATCGAAAGGCACAGTGCGGCCATCCTATGCGCGAGTTGCGCGGACTCTGGGAACCTCCCTCACACGGGGGACGAGCGTTCGTGAGCCCGTCGCGTCAGCCCAACGGATCCGCCGAACGGATCCGCCGAACGGATCCGCCGAACGGACCAGGCGAACGGACCAGGCGAGCGGATCCGTCGAACGGATCAGTCGAACGCGCGCGCCGCGCCCTTGTCGGCGGACTGCGCGAACCGGGCGAAGATCTTCAGCGCGACCGACACCTCGCGATCCCGGTGCGCCGGCCGCCAGCCGGCCTCGTCCTGCGCCGCTCGGCGCGCCGCCAGCTCCTGCTCGTCCACCATCAGCTCGACGCGGCGTCCGGGGATGTCGAACTCGATGATGTCCCCGTCGCGGACCAGCGCGATCGTCCCGCCGGAGGCGGCCTCCGGGGAGACGTGGCCCACCGACAGCCCGGAGGATCCGCCGGAGAACCGCCCGTCGGTGATGAGCGCGCACTGCGGGCCGAGGCCCACGCCCTTGAGGTAGCTCGTGGGGTAGAGCATCTCCTGCATGCCGGGGCCGCCCTTGGGGCCCTCGTACCGGACCACCACGACGTCACCCGCCACGATCTGCCCGCTCAGGATCATCGAGACGGCGTCCTCCTGGGACTCGGCGACCTTGGCCGGCCCGGAGAAGGTCCACTGGTGCTCGGGCACGCCCGCGGTCTTGACGATGCAACCGTCCGGGGCCAGGTTGCCCGTGAGAATCGCGAGGCCGCCGTCGGCGGTGTACGCGTGCTCCACCGATCGGATGCAGCCGCCCTGCGCGTCCGTGTCGAGGCTGGCCCACCGGTTCGTCGTCGAGAACGCCTCGATCGTGCGCACCCCGCCCGGCGCGGCGTGGAACAACTCGATCGCCTCCGGGGTGGCGCGCCCCCCGCGGATGTCCCAGTCGCCCAGCCAGGCGTCCAGGCTCGGGCTGTGCACGGCGTGCACGGACCGGTCGATCATCCCGCCCCGGTCGAGTTCGCCGAGGATCGCGGTGATCCCCCCGGCCCGGTGCACGTCCTCCATGTAGTAGTCGTGCGTGTTCGGGGCGACCTTGCACAGGCACGGGGTCACCCGGGAGAGCGCGTCGATGTCGGCCTGGTCGAAGTCGACGCCCGCCTCCTGCGCCGCCGCCAGCAGGTGCAGCACCGTGTTGGTGGAGCCGCCCATGGCGATGTCCACCCGCATGGCGTTCTCGAAGGCGGCCTTGGTCGCGATGCTGCACGGGAGCACCGAGTCGTCGGACGGCGCGTCGTCGCCGGTGTAATAGCGCTTCGCCAGGTCCACCACGAGGCGACCGGCGCGCAGGAACAGGTCGCGGCGCGCCGCCGCGGTCGCCAGCGTCGACCCGTTGCCCGGCAGGGACAGGCCGAGCACCTCGGTGAGGCAGTTCATGGAGTTGGCGGTGAACATTCCGGAGCAGGATCCGCAGGTCGGGCAGGCCGAGCGTTCGATCGTCTCGATCTGGGCGTCGGAGATGTTCGGGTCGACGGCGTCGATCATGGCGTCGATCAGGTCGAGGCGGGTCACGGCGGTCCCGTCCGGGTCGATGATCGCCTTGCCCGCCTCCATCGGCCCGCCGGAGACGAACACGGTCGGGATGTTGAGGCGCAGCGCCGCCAGCAGCATGCCGGGCGTGATCTTGTCGCAGTTGGAGATGCACACGAGCGCGTCGGCGGCGTGCGCATTGACCATGTATTCGATGCTGTCGGCGATGATCTCCCGGCTGGGCAGGCTGTAGAGCATGCCCGCGTGTCCCATCGCGATACCGTCGTCGACCGCGATCGTGTCGAACTCCCGCCCGACGCCGCCCGCCTCCGCGACCGCGCCCGCCACCAGCTGGCCCATGTGCTGCAGGTGCACGTGGCCGGGCACGAACTGGGTGAAGCTGTTGGCGATCGCGACGATCGGCTTGCCGAAGTCCGACTCGGTCATGCCGGTCGCCCGCCACAGGGCGCGCGCCCCGGCCATGTTGCGCCCGTGGGTGGTCGTCCGGGAGCGGAGCTGGGGCATGGGATCCTCCTGGTCGCGAACCGGTCCGCTCCAGGCTAACCCTCGGCGCAAGGCGCCTCGCAGGCGCTCGTACGGGTGCGCGGTCGCTCGTACGGGTGCGCGGTGCCGATCGCGCAGTACGCCGGGGCGCAATGCCGATCGCGCAGTACGCCGGGGCGCGGCACCCTCTCCCCAGCAGGCAGGGGCCATCTCTCCCTTATTCGCCGGCCGGGCTTCCCGCATCGCGGGTGAAGCTTCCCGCATCGTGGGTGAACATGGCGCCGCGGGTGACTATGTCGAGGACAGCGCCACCAGGCTCCCCGCATCGTGGCTGGGCTCTCATCAGGCCGGGTGAACTCCCGTTGTGGCGAGAGTTCACCCATGGCCGCAGGAGTCCACCCCGTCCTAAGTGAGTGCGGGTGGCGCCCCACGAGGCCCGGTGGCGAGAGTTCACCCGTTCTCGCGAGAGTTCACCCGGTCGGCGGGGAGCTGGCTGGCCGATACTTCCCGCCCACGGGCGACACCCGTACGCAAAACCCCAGCTCCCCGTGCATCTCCCGCCCACGGGCGACATCGGTACGCCGCCACCCGGGCAATCGCGTGCACTTCCCGCCCACGGGCGACACCCGTACGCAAAACCCCAGCTCACCCCGTACATCTCCCGCCCACGGGCAGCATCGGCACACCGCCACCCGGGCAATCGCGTACATCTCCCGCCCACGGGCAGCATCGGCACACCGCCACCAGGGCAATCGCGCACATCTCCCGCCCACGGGCGGCAACCGCGCACCCCCACCAGGGCGTTCGCGTGCACTTCCCGCCCACGGGCGACATCGGCACACCGCCACCCGGGCATTCGCGTGCACTTCCCGCCCACGGGCAGGAACCGTACGCAAAACCCCAGCTCACCCCGTACATCTCCCGCCCACGGGCGGCAACCGCGCACCCCCACCAGGGCGTTCGCGTGCACTTCCCGCCCACGGGCGGCAACCGTACGCAAAACCCCAGCTCACCCCGTACATCTCCCGCCCACGGGCGACATCGGCACGCTGCCACCCGGGCATTCGCGTGCATTTCCCGCCCACGGGCGGCATCGGCACACCGCCACCCGGGCAATCGCGCACATCTCCCGCCCACGGGCGACAACCGTACGCAAAACCCCAGCTCCCCCCGTACACATCCCGCCCACGGGCAGCATCGGCACACCGCCACCCGGGCAATCGCGTGCACTTCCCGCCCACGGGCGGCAAGCGTCCGGGGCGGGGTCCCAGCAGCGGCACGGCTGAGCAGTCGGCCACACGCTCGCGAAGCTTCCCTCCCCCACCGTGGGACCAGCGTGCTGATTTAGCACGAGGTTTCACATGTGCACGGTCGAAGGCCACGGGTTGACGGCGACGGCAGCGGAGTCGAGCGTGGCGCCATGACGTACGCGTTCCTGAGCCCCCTGTTGACCCTGCCGGCCGCCGACGACAACTCACCCGTGTGGTCCGGCCTGCTCGCCATGGACATCCCGCCCGGGGAGAAGGTGCTGCGGACGGTGGTCGTCTACCTGGGCATCGCGATCATCATCCGCCTCGCGGGCAAGCGGCTGATGACCCAGATGAACAGCCTCGACCTGGTCGTCGTACTGCTCCTGTCCAACGTCGTCCAGAACGCGATCATCGGGAGCGACAACTCGCTCGCGGGCGGCCTGCTCGGGGCCGCCGTCCTCGTGGCGTTCAACGCCGGCCTGGACCGGCTGGCCCTGGGCAGCGCGCGGGTGCGGTGGGCACTCGAGGGCACGCCATCGACCCTGGTGGAGCACGGCCGGATCGACGAGGCCACCATGCGACGCCTCGGCGTCAGCCGCGAGGAACTCGACTTCGCGCTGCGCCACCAGGGCGCCGACGCGATCCACGAGGTCGCGGCTGCCACCATCAGCCCCGGCGGCGGCGTCACCGTGGATCTGGAACCCTCCGAGCAGAACGTGAGCCGCGCCGATCTCGCCGCCGCGGTGGCCGAGCTGAAAGAACAGATCGCCGCGCTGGACCAACGCTGAGCCGACGACAATCGACGTCAGCGCC
>JBDIAS010000209.1:0-4283 GCA_039812465.1 Austwickia sp.
TAGGCGGCGCACCGCGCCGCGGTCCCCCAGCACTGCCCCCGGCTGACCGTGTGACGGTGTCGGTCAATCGATTTCGTCACCCGAGGACGATAGGCGCCACCCTCGACGCTCGGCGGGCTCCCGGGATCCCGCCGCCCCGATCAGCGCCGCAGGCGCCGCGAGATCGGCGCCAGGACCTCGCTGACCTCGCCGACCCGCAGCCACCGGGACACCACGAGGAAAACCCCGACGAAGGCCGCGCCGCCCAGCAGCAGCGTCATCAACGCGCCGACCCGCCCCGGGACGAAGGCCTGGAAGACGGCCACCACCGCCAAGGTGGCCAGGCCCGCGAGCAGGGAGGCGAACAGGGTCCGCGTGGACACCTCGGCGACGTCGAGCATCCGCATCCCACCCAACCGGCCGCGGATCCAGCGCAGGCCGACCCAGGCGGCGATCAGGTCCGAGACGGTCGCGGCAACGGCCACGCCGAGGGCTCGGCTCTCCGGCGGCAGCGCCAGGGCGGCCAGGGCCCCGACGGCGAAGACGCCGGCCGCGATGAGGGAGAGGTAGAACGGCGTCTTCGCGTCCTCGAAGGCGTAGAAGGCCCGTTGGACCAGGAAGAGGATCCCGTACGAGAAGAGCGCGAGGATCAGCACCGAGAAGACGGCCGCGATCCCGTCGGTGACCTCGCTCGTGTTGCCCGCGAAGACGACGCGGGTGCCCGCCTTGGCCAGGCACAGGCCCGCGATCGTCGTCGGGATCGTGGCGACGGCGAGCAGCCTCAGCCCGCGCCGCAGGTTGCCGCGCATCGCGGGCAGGTCCCGGCTGGCCGCCGAGCGCGACATGGTGGGGAAGAGCGCGGTGACGAGGGAGACGGTGAGGAGGCCGTGCGGGGTGGCGAAGAGGAAGAAGGCCTGGTCGTACCCGAGGCGTCCGACGCCCTGCCCCTGCACCGAGGTCAAGGTCTGGGAGGCCACCGCGAGCGCAGCTTGCGTCACGGCGAGCGCCGCGACCGTCCACCCGGCCACCCGTCCGGCCGTGCCCAGGCCGACGCCGCGGAACCCGAACCGTGGGCGGTAGCGCCAGCCGTCCCGATAGAGCGGCACGAGCAGGATCAGCGCCTGGAGGGCCACGCCGACCGTGAGAGACCCTCCGAGCAGGAGGATCATCTCCTCGTTCCAGTCCCCCACGTCGCGGCCCCGCCCGGGATAGCGCACGAAGAACACGGTCAGGCCGATGATCCACACGACGTTGGCGAGGGCGGGCGCCCAGCCGTACGCGCCGAACCGGTTGCGCGCGGTCAAGACCTGGCCGAGGACCGCGTACAGGCCGTAGAAGAAGACCGCGACCAGCACGATCCGCGCGAACTGCACCGACAGATCGAACGTCTCGGGCGACCAGCTGGGCGAGGCGAAGATCCGTACGAGCAGCGGCGCGAGCGGGATCGCCAGGACGGTGACGCCGGCGAGGCCCAGCAGGGAGACGGTGATCAAGCGGTCGACGAAGTCACGGCCGCCGTCGTCACGACGGGCCGCTCGGGTGATCTGCGGGACCAGGACCGCGTTCACGACCCCGCCTGCCAACAGGGTGTAGACGGTCGTCGGGAGCGCGTTGGCGACCTCCCACGCGTCGCCGGCGATGCTGTGCGCGAACAGCGCGACGATCATCGAGTTACGGACGACGCCGAGGATGCGGGACGCGAGGCTGCCCGACGCCATGGCGGCGCTGCCCCGGACGATGCTGGACCGCTCGTCGGGCGAGCCCGCGTGCCCGCTCGCCGGACCGGCCGCGGCCGGACGCGTATCGCTCATGCGAGGTCGATCTCCTTGAGCTCCTCCGCGCTGACGCGAGGGCGGTTGCGTCGGATCGTCCGGAACAACCCGACGAGGAAGACCGCCCCCAGGACGCCGCCGATCGCGAGGACGACCCAGCCGTTCATCGGCTGCACGCGGATGTCCAGGACGGTCCGTTCGGGGCCGAGCCTATCGCCGGTCGGGGTCGTCAACTCCGCACGCACGGGCGCCACGCCGGGCGCGATGGCCTCCACCGCGACCCTGACGGTCGCTCGGCTGCGGGGCCGGATCGTGAGGACCATCGGCTGTTCCTCGAGGATGCGCAAGCGGGAGACGCGGCCTTCCGGCACGAGCCGCAGGTGCACGTCGTGGACCTCGACGTTCAGGTTGTTGACCACGGTGACCTGGACGATGCCCGCCTCGGCGAAGAAGTTCACCTGGCTGGGCACAACCGCGACGCCCCCGACCGCCGCGGCGACGCGCTGGTCGACGAGGCCGCGCAGCTCCTCCCACCCGGTCGTCCCCCCACGCCAGCGGGTGGAGAGGAGCGCGCGGTCGGCCCGTCCGACGTCGGCGACGAGGGGCGCCTGGCCGGGCAGGATCGCGGACATGCCGGCGACGCGCTCGAGGTCCCGCTGGATCCGCTCCACCTGCGACGCGTCCAACGGGGTGTCGGCCCGTTCCGCGTACAGACCCACCGATCCGGGCTGGTCGTCCGTGGGCGCGGTGGTGCTCCCCGCGCCCGCGGCGGGCGACGGTTGCGCGTCGACAGCGGTCGCGTTCTCGAAGGCGGTGTCGGTCAGCAACTCGGCGGTCGAGGTGAACGGCGCCCAGGGGGTGGACCGCGTCGCGGCCATCACGGTGGTCAGGGTCTGCGGATCCGGGTTCACCCAGCGCGGCGCCGCGACGAGGACCTGTCGGGCGCTGCCCGGAGCCTCCTGCAGGAGGGTCATCGTCTCGGCGAGGAAGCGCTGCGTGATGCCCGCGCCCTGCTCCGGGGCGGCGGTGTTAGCGAGGAGCCGACTGAGGGTGTCGTCGTACGCCAAGACCGGCGTGCCGTCCGCGTACCGGTGCGGTGAGGACCCCGCGACGCCCGGCGTCTGGACCGCCGAGCGCGGGAGGATCCAGGCGGACGGCTGGTGCTGCCCGTACGCGACGAGCAGGCGCTCGCGGGCCGCGCGCGTGGGCATCCGCGCAGGCCAGGCCACCGGGGTCAGCGAGGAGGGCTCGAGCAGGTCTCGCAGGGCTGGGTCCGCGGCCACCGCGTCGGCGAACAGCTGGGGGGATGGTGAGGACTCGGTGAGCCCGACGAGGTCCGGGTCGTCCGCCGGAAGCGCCCACACCGGACGGCCCTTCGTCGCGGCCGCGAGCCTCGCGGCGAAGGCGCTGCGGGCGGGGCCCGGAGCCGCGGGGCTTGCGGCGGGCGCCGGAGTGGGCGCCGGGGCGGCGAGGGACGGGGTGGCGGGAGACGGGGTGGCGGGTGGAGTGACGGCGCTCTCGGCGATGGGTGTCTCGCTCAGGCGGGCGCTCGACCCGGTCGTGGGCGAGGACGTATGCGGCGCAGGGGCGGGCGTCGAGGGGGCCGGACCGACGCCGACCAACACCGGATCGACCGCGAAGGTGACGGGCGAGTCCTGGACGCCCTCGAGGATTCGGTCCAGGCGCGAACCGGACCCGAGGATCGCGCCCCAGGCCGCCTCCCGCGCCTGCGCTTCGGTGGACTCCACCGCAGGTTCGGGGTCGACGGTCAGTGGCACCGCGACGGAGACGCGCAGCGGTTCGTACTCCTTAACACGTTCGTACGGGAGGTAGGTGGCCAACGTGCTCGTACGCGTGTCACGCTGCGCTTCGACCGTCAGCGGCAGCACGCCGAAGGCGCGCGACATCGGTACTTGCGAGGCGGGGATCTCCAACGCCACGCGGGCTGTGGCGCCGGGGGCGAGGCGAGGCTGCGTGGCCTCGGCCCCGACGCGCGGCGCCTCGCCGGCGGGCGCCGCGTCGAGATCGGCCCGGGAGATCAGGGGCTCGCGCCCGAGACGTAGCCGCAGGCGCAGGTCCGCCGGGTCCTGAGCCCGGTTGGTCACGCTCACCTGGACGTGGACGGCGGACTCGGGCGTGACGATCGACGGGGAGAGCGAATCCAGGCGGAGGGTGACGTCCGCGTCCTGGGTGGTGCGGGGCAACAGCTGCGGGTACGGCACCTCCGCGGCGTAGGCCTCCGACCTGGAGGGCGCGGGGAACGCCGCTCCCTCGCTCGTCGCGGAGAGCGCGCGCGCAGCTGCGAGGTCGGAACCTTCAGCGGTGAGGCTGGCACTGAGGACGGCGGGAAGGGCACCATCACCGGAGAGCGTGCGCGCGCCGACGGGTGCCGCGGCGGGGAGGAGAAGGACGCCGATCGCGGCGCAGGTGGCGAGGAATCGGGCGCGGCGGCCGCGCCGGCGGCGTGGCGGGGGGCGCCGCCCGGTCATGGTCGGCCCGCCAGCCTCTCCCACGCGAGCTGCGCGATCCGCC
>JBDIAS010000210.1:0-4236 GCA_039812465.1 Austwickia sp.
GATCGGCGCGGGTCACTCCAAGTCCGTCGCCCAGGTCATCCTTCGGTTCCTGATCCAGAGCGACGTGGTGGTCATCCCCAAGTCCGTCCGCCGCGAGCGGATGGAGGAGAACATCGCCGTCTTCGACTTCACGCTGGACGAGGGCGAGCTGGAGGCGCTGCGCGGCCTCGACCAGGGCGAGAGCGCGTTCTTCTCGCATTACGACGCGGCCACCGCGGAGATGATGACCGGCTGGGGTCGGCCGCGGCGCTGAGCTACCGGCGCGACGGATTCTCCCCGTGTCGGGGACTCCCGGCGCCGGGTGGACGTACGCCGAACGACCCTCCACAGGACACCACCGACGAAGGAGCGCACCATGAAGACCATGACCTGCGGTCAGCTCGGCGGCCCCTGCGACCACGCGCACCACGGCGAGAACGCGGACGAGGTGATCCAGGCGCAGGACCGGCACCTCAAGGAAGCGGTGGCCGCCGGGGACGCGAGCCATGAGCAGGCCGCCCGCGAGATGAAGGGCCGCTGGCGGCGGCCGAAGAAGTCGCTGGACTGGTACCTCGGCGCCAAGAAGGCGTTCGCCGCCCTGCCCGACGACTGACCTGCCCGAGGACTGAGCTGCCCGAGGACTGAGAGGACGGAGCATCGATGGAGGTCATCGCCGGTACCGAGAAGGAGCTCATTGAGGCCGTCCGCGCGGCGGACGCGGCGGGCGTTCCCGTCCGCGTGCTCGGCCCCGGCGACCCCGCGGCGCCGGGCAGCACCGACGGCCCCGCCCACGACGCGCAGAGTGGGGCGTCAGGTGGCGCTTCAGAAGGCGCCTCGGAAATCCGCATCGTACGGGTGGCCACGCGCGACCTCTCCGTCAACGACGACGACTGCGGCGAGGACGCCCTCGCGTTCTGCGGCGCGGTGCAGGTGGCCGTGGCGGCCGGGTGGCGCTGGGACGACTTCGTCGCGTTGGCGGTCGGACGGGACTGGGTCGGGATCGAACGCCTCTCGGGCCTGCCGGGATCCGTCGCCGGGGTCACCACCGCCAATGCCCGATCCTTCGGTCAGGCGCCGGCCGACGCCGTGGCCGCGGTGCGCACGTTCGACCGGGCGGAGGGTGTGACGCGCCGGTTCGCCGCGGTGGACTGCGAGTTCGGGGATGACGGGTCGCGCTTCTCGCGCGCCCGCATGGCCGACGGCACGGCGCGGTACGTGATCCTGAGCGTCGAGTTCCTCTTCCGCCTCGGCGATCTCACGGACCCCATCCGCGACGACGCGCTGGCCCGCGCCTTGGGGCTCCAGCCGGGGGAGCGGGCCCGGCTGCCGCGCGTCCGCGACGCCGTGCTCGCGACGGCTCCCTAGCGTCGCCAAGGCTCGGGACCCGAAGAAGCGCACCCCAACGCGTCAGACTCCTCCCATGAGCGATGACGCGACCTCGCCACCGAGCGACCCCGGCGCCGAACACGACCCAAGGATCCGTCCGGTCGAGATCGCGCCGGGTCGGGTCAGCCCCGGCCATGCCACGAAGCCCCAGGCGCGCCTGCTCGGGCTGATCCCGGTGGCCGCCGCGTTCGGGGTGATCGTCCTCGCCATCCAGTTCCTGGACGAGGTCTACGAGGGCGTGAAGTCCGGCGGCGCCGCCGACATCGTCGACCGCCCCGTGCAGAGCTGGATGGTCCATCGCCGAGAGGGCTGGCTGGACACGGCGGCGACGGCGTACACCTTCCTCGGCGGCAAGGTCGGGATGTCGATCCTGGCCACCGTGGTGGTCGTGGCCTTGGCGCTGTGGTGGCGGACCCGTACCCCCCTCGTGCTCATGGTCGTCGCCGCCGCTGGGTCGCTGACCCTGACCATGCAGGGCAAGGTGCTGATCGGGCGGGCCCGCCCACCGTTCGAGGAAGCGGTGCCCCCGCTGGAGACCTCGGCGAGCTTCCCGAGCGGGCATACCCTGAACGCCGTCGTCGTGGCCACGGTGTTGACGTACCTCGTGTTGTTGTATGTGGTCAGCCGGATCGCGCGCGTCCTCACCGTGGTGGCACTGGTCTGCTTCTGCGTGCTGATGGGCCTGTCCCGGGTCTACCTCGGGCACCACTGGCTCACGGACGTCCTCGCCGGCGCGGCCGCCGGGCTGGCCTGGGCCCTGGCCGTGGCGCTCGGGCACTGGGTCTACGTGCGGCTGCGCACCAAGGACCGTGCCCCGACCGTGCGCGCCGTGGCCCAGGAGCACCGCCGGGAGATCGCCGCCCGGACCGTGCCGCCCGCGCCAGCGCCACCACCAGGATCCGCGACGCGCGAGCAGCGCTGACCCTGACCCGCGGATCGCATCACCGTCGTACGGCGATGCCACAGAGGACGAGGGTGCGCGTTGCCCGGCTGTTCTCCTGATGTCCGCTGAAAACCGACGAATCGACATCGGCTGCTGGTGTGGCGGTCACGCCGACGTCACTCCCGCTCGACAGGTTGACTCTGGGCCCAGAAGCCCTGAGCCCCATCGATTTTCGCCCCGCCCCCACAGGAGAACACCATGCGACACGCACCGCGCCGCCTCGCCGCGGCCTTCCTCCCCCTGGTCGGCCTGGCTCTCGCCCCGGCCACCGCCTCCCAGGCCGCACCGGTTCCGCCGACGAACCCCGCGGCGTCCGCCGAGAACGTCCGCGACGACTACACCGGCCACGTGCAGGTCGTGCGCGGTCAGGCGGCGGACGCGAACACGCTGACGGGCACGGTCTTCGTGGACCGCAACCGCAACTCCGCTCAGGACGCGAACGAGCGGGGCATCGCCGGTGTGACGGTCTCCAACGGCCGCGACGTCGTCACGACGAACGCCCAGGGCGAATACGCGCTGCCGGCCTTCGACCGGATGACGGTCTTCGTCACCCAGCCGAGCGGTTACGCCGTGCCGGTGAACGAGGACAACATCGCCCAGTTCTCGTACAACCACTTCCCGAACGGCTCGCCCCAGCTCCGGTTCGGGGGCATCAAGCCCACCGGCGCCCTGCCGAAGGCCGTCAACTTCCCCATGGTGAAGTCCAGGGCGACAGCGAGGACCTCGCAGAACTGCGCGATCGCGTCGGACACGCAGGCGTACGACCTGCGGGAGGTGGCCTTCGCCAAGCAGGGCGCTGTCCGCGACCTCGCCCGTCGCAGCGACCTGGGCGGGTGCGGGGTGCTGTTGCTCGGCGACAACGTCGGCGACGACCTGTCCCTCAACGGCCCGACGAAGGACATCTACCGGCAGATCCAGGGCCCGGTCCGAGCCCTGCCCGGCAACCACGACATGGACTTCGACGCGGTCGACGACGAACACAGCCTCGACACGCACCGGGGCGACTTCGGTCCGGCGTACTTCTCGTGGGAGGTCGGCAACGCGCACCTGGTCGCCCTCGACAACATCCGGTACAACGGCACCAAGCCGGGCGGCAAGTGGGACAACGGCGGCTACACCGAGTTCCTCACCGCCGAGCAGATCGACTGGCTGACGAAGGACCTGGCCAACGTGCCGGCGAACAAGCTGGTCGTCATCCACGCCCACTCGCCGTTCGTCTCCTACCTCGACGGGCTCACCACCGACAACTCGACCGACGTCTTCGCGGCCCTCGCCGCCGCGGGCCGCACGGCCGAGAACACCGTCCTCGTCGGCGGACACACCCACACCCTGGAGAGCCTGCCCGCCGGGTCCGCGATGGCGGAGTGGGCCGAGAAGGGCCTCACCTCGTTGCCGTACCGGCAGATCCTGGCCGGGGCGGTGTGGGGCGACTGGTACTCGGGCTCGCTGGACGAGTACGGCCTGCCGAACGCCTACACCCGCGACGGGACGCGCCCCGGCACGACGACGCTGAGCCTGCGCGGCAACACGTACGTCGAGTCGCACCTGACCCGCAACGAGCCCTGGTCGCACCGCCTCTCCCTCGGGGTGAACTCGCCCTCCTGGCGCGAATGGGCCCCGAAGGCGCTGGCCTGGCGTGACGACAAGAGCGCGACCAAGGGCGCCGCTCCGGCGTTCGGCAACCTCAACGTCATCACCGACGAGGACCTGGCGGGCGGCACCTTCCTCACGGCGAACTTCTACCTGGGCTCCACGGAGGCCACGGTCGAGGTCTCGATCGACGGTCGCAAGCCCGTCGTCGCCGAGCACACCCAGCCCCTGAAGGGCGAGAAGCGCCAGGACGGCTGGGAGTTCGCGGACGTGACCGCGGCGACGTCGAACCTGCTCTCGACCGGCAACGTGACCCGCAACAGCTCCAGCCTGTGGCG
>JBDIAS010000211.1:0-4226 GCA_039812465.1 Austwickia sp.
AGGAGCTGCAGCGCTTCGGCGAGGTACGCAGGCCAGGGCTTGACGCCCCCGTCCTCGTGCCAGTTCTTGAGGGTTGCGATGAACGGCCACACGATCGAGCTCGCGAGGACACGCCCCTGGGCACGGGTGTAGCGCCCCGTCGCGGCCAGGTGCCCGGCGATGACTTCGACGGCGTCGTCGATCACGAGGTAGGCCGCGGACTGGATGGACGGGGTTGACCACCACAGCCGCACGCGCGCAAGGGTGCTGGCGGCCTCTTCCTCGAAGTGCTCGGTCATGATCGTCGCCAGCGCCGCTTCGGCCGCGCCCCACAGGTCGAGTCCGTCGGCGAGGAAGCGCCCCACCGCCTCGAAGAGCCGGTCGTCGTACTCGTCGTGCAGGACCAGCCCCTCCTTGGTGCCGAAGTACCGGTACACGGTGCTCGGCGAGACCTCCGCGGCGTCGGCGACCTCCTCGATCGTCACCCCGTCGAAGCCGCGCACCGCGAAGAGGTCCAGCGCCGCCTCCTGCACGCGGTGCATCGTGGCGGCCTTCTTGCGCTCCCGCAGGGGCGCCCGCTGGGGGACCGACACGGTGTTTGCCTCCCTCGCCGCCGGCCCCGACACGCGCGCGACGCCGCGTGATTCGACGCCGCGTGATTCGACGCCACGTGATTCGGGGACCGGCTTTCTCAGACCGTGACTGCACTGTAGTTGCCAGCCTCGCGATGCACGCGACTGTCGTTGCCAACCCAGCGAGAACCACGCTATTGACAGTGACTGTCACTTCATGACTACAGTTACTCGCATGCGACAGTCACCGTCAGGGTCTGCGTCAATGGTGCGCGCTTCGCGCCTGGTCAAACGCTACGGACGCACACGCGCCTTGGATGGGCTCGACCTGGACGTGCAGCGCGGGCAGGTCCACGGGTTCCTGGGGCCGAACGGAGCAGGCAAGTCCACGACGATCAAGGCCCTGCTGGGGCAGCTGCGCCTCCACGCCGGGAGCCTCACGGCGTTCGGGCTGGACCCCTGGCGCAACGCCCCGAGGGTGCACGGACGACTGGCGTACGTGCCTGGCGACGTCTCCCTGTGGCCGGGCCTCACGGGCGGGGAGTGCATCGACGTCCTCGGGCGGTTCCAGGGGAGCCAAGACCTGCGCCGCCGCGACGAGCTCATCGAACGGTTCGAGCTCGACCCCACCAAGCGCGCCCGGACCTATTCCAAGGGCAACCGCCAGAAGGTCGCCCTCGTCGCCGCGCTCGCGTGCGTCGCGGAGCTGTACGTCTTCGACGAGCCCACCTCCGGCCTGGACCCGCTCATGGAGGCCGAGTTCCAGGAAGTCGTGAGGGAACTGCGCGCACAGGGCGGGACGGTGCTCCTCAGCAGCCACATCCTCGCCGAGGTGGAGGCGCTCTGCGACGCGGTGACGATCATCCGGTCGGGCCGCACGGTGGCGTCCGGCACCTTGGACGAGCTGCGCGCGGGCACGACGCTCGCCGTGCAAGCGGTCACGCCTGGCCAGGTGCCCGACCTCACACGCGTACCGGGTGTCACTCATCTGAAGTCCACCAGCGACTCCGGCGCGATCCGCACGGAGCTGACCGTGGCCCGCCGCGCGCTGCCGGAGGTACTGGACGTGCTCGCACGGGCCCGACCGAGTGACCTCGTCGTCACGCCACCCAGTCTCGAGCAACTTTTTCTGGGGCATTATGAGGAAGGCACCCGTCATGTTGTTGAGGACGCGCGGCTGGCGGAGGCAGTGTCATGACCGGCGTCCGCCAGATGGCCCGGCTCGGGGTGCGGTCGGCCTGGCCCGTGTTGCTGGGAGCGCCGGCGCTGGCGGCGCTCCTCGTGGCCGGTTCGGCGCGCGGGATCGCGGGCCTGTACCCCAGCCTGGCCGACCGGATCCAGTACGAGGCCACGCTCGGCGGATCCCGTGCCAGCGCCGCCTTCAACGGCCGCGGGTACGACCTGGCGACCACCGGCGGGATCACCGCGTACGAGGTCGGGGTGTTCGGGCAGCTCGTCTTCCCCCTCCTCGGCCTGCTGCTGGGGATCCATCTCACGCGGCGGGAGGAGGAGGCGGGGCGCTGGGACATCGTCACGGCAGGCCGGGTGTCCCCGGGCGCGCCGTTGACCGCGGCGGCGGCCCTGTGTCTGGGCTCGGCGGCGTTGACGACGGCGCTGACGGCGGCGGGCGCGCTCGCCGCGGGGCTCCCGGCGCGGGGCGCGGTCTGGTACGCGCTCGGCATCGGCGCCCTGATCGCTGCCTTCGCGGGTGTCGGGCTCCTCGCGGGTCAGGTGGCGGCGAGCACGCGGACGGCGTGGGCCATCGGTGGCGCGGCGCAGGCGCTGTTCTTCCTCGTGCGCGCCGTCGTCGACGGCAGGAATCTCGGGGCCGTCTGGCTCAGCCCGCTCGGGTGGGCCGCCGAGGTGCGTCCGTTCGGGGACGGGCCGCGGTGGTGGCCGATCCTCGCGTACGCGGTGAGCTGTGCCGCCTGCCTCGGGGCGGCCGCCTGGGTGGCGCACCACCGCGACCTCGGGTCGGGAGCCATCGTCCCGAGGCCCGGGCCGGCCCGGGGCGCGCCGCGACTCGGGACGGCCGCCGGCGTGGCCTGGCGGCTCGGCGGCGGGGCACTGATCGGGTGGGCTCTCGGCGCGGCGGCCTGGGCGGCGACCTTCGGGGCGCTGTCCGAAGAGATGACCGGCCTCATCGAGGCGAACCCCGCCCTCATGGACGCGATGGGCCTGACCCGTGCGACCGACGTAGTGGCGTCGATGGCGCTGCTGGTCGTGGCGCTGGCGGCCATGGGCGCGGGCGTGCAATGCCTGGTCCGGCTCGGGTCGGAGGAAGAGGTCGGTCGACTGGCGACCCTGGTCGCGACCCGCCGGCCCCGGGCTGCGGTGTGGCGCGGCTGGCTGTGCGTGGCGTTCGCCCAGGCGCTCGTCGTCCTCGCGGCCGGGGCCTTGGCGCTCGGGGTCACGACGTGGGCGGCGACCGGCCGCGTCGAGGACCTACGCGTGGCGGCGTGGACGGGCGCCGCGTACGCCGTTCCCGTCCTCCTCGTCGTCAGCGTCGCGGCGGTGCTGGCCGGCTGGCGTCCCGGGTGGGCGCGGATCGTCTGGTCGGTCGTGGGGTGGGCTGCCGTCGTCGGACTCCTCGGCGAGACACTGCGGCTGCCCGACTGGGCGCGCAACACCTCGCCGCTGCGCGCCGTGGGCAACCTGCCGGTGGACGACCCCGACGCCTGGGTCTTGGTCGGGATGGCGGTGATCGCCGCGGTCCTGGTGCTGGCCTCCCAGGCGGCCTTCACCCGCCGCGACGTGCTCGGCTGAGCCGGCTCTGCAAGGGCGTCCACCTGACGCCTACTCGCGATCGTGACGCCTACGGGCGATCGTGACGCCTACTGGCCACCGTGACGCCTACTGGCCACCGTGACGCCTACTCGTGTTCGTGACGCCTACGGGCGATCGTGACGCCTACTGGCCACCGTGACGCCTACTCGCGATCGGCCGCAAGGCCCAGCTCCCGCGCGGCGGCTGCGAGGCGACGGTCCCGTGTCCAGATCCGGGTTCCCGGCGTCAGCAGGAGCGACGCGAGGAGATGCGCGTCGACCAGGCTGAGGCCGCGGCCGTGCAGTGATCGTCTCGACACCAGCTCCATCACCTCGTCGTGAGATGCCGCGGTGGTCTGAGGCAGGCTCATCAGCAGATCCAGCACGGCCTCCCTTCGTGCAAGCGAGCCGAGGGCGAGCTCCCCCGCGACCATGGGATGACAGGCGATCTCCTCGCGTTCGGTCATCTCGACGAGGCGTGGCTCGGATCGATGGAGGTGGTCGATCCACACCGAGGTGTCGACGAGGATCACGGGCGCGGCTCTCGATGACGGGGAGGGGCACTGGCCTGCGGGTCCGTGCCGCCGAGGAGTGCCAGCCGCCGCGCGCTCTCCCGGGCGATCAGCGCCTGCAGCCCCTCCCTCAGGACAGCGTTGCGCTCTGTCAGGCCGGAGAGCGCCATCGCTTTGCGTACCAGCTCGTCATCCAGGGTCACCGTCGTTCTCATGCATCAATTATTGCATCGGATGATGTAGGAAATGATGCGGGTGGACGTCCGTGGCGTGCCGTGCCCACCTGCGGCCTGACCCTTGTCGTTGATCTTCACGATGATCCTCGTGGACGGTCAGGATGGCCTCCGGGCTCGAGCCGACCTACCGTGAAGTGATGCAGGGCACACCGCACCCGGCGC
>JBDIAS010000212.1:0-4146 GCA_039812465.1 Austwickia sp.
TGGCGAACGGCCGCCGGGTCGACCTGCTCCCCTCGCGCGTGGGCGACGACGGCGCCTCCGTACTCGCCCAGCTTCAGGGCCGCGAGCGCGGCAAGGGCGTCAGCGCCGTGGAACTCGCGCTGGCCGACGCCCCCTACACCGCGCTGCGGTCCTGGGTGGAGGCCTCGCCGCCGGGGCGCCAGCCCGTCGAGTGGTGAGCGGCAAGTGGTGAGCGGCGAGTGGTGAGCGGCGAGTGGTGAGGGGTGAGGGGCGAGTGATGCGCGGCGGGCCGATCGAGCGGTGACCGCGGATCAGCCCGCGCCCTCGGCCTTCTCGTCGCCGCCCTGTCCCTCGGTGCCCGGCGCGGCCTGGCGCCCGCCGCCCGGCTGCCACAGCACGTCGCCGCCGATCGGAAGGTTCGCCACCCGGGCCAGGATGAACAGCAGGTCCGACAGCCGGTTCAGGTAGGTGGCGGTCGCCTTGTTCACCCCGCCGGGCGCCGAGCCGTCTTCCGGCGCAGGCTCACATCCGTACGCCTCGATCGCCGACCACGTCGAACGCTCCGCGCGCCGGACGATGGTGCAGGCAAGGTGCAGGTAAGCGGCGCCGGGGGTTCCGCCGGGCAGGATGAAGCTGCGCAGGGTCTCGACCTGCGCGTTGTACGCGTCGCAATCCGCCTCCAGCTCGGCGATCCACGGCTCCTGCACCCGCAGCGGCGGGTACTTGTAGGTGGTCGCGAGGGGGTTGCACAGGTCTGCCCCCACGTCGAACAGGTCGTTCTGGATGCGGGTCAGCGTCGCGCGGACCTCCGGGGCGAGATCCCCGGCGGCGACGGCGATCCCCAGCGCGGCGTTCGCCTCGTTGCAGTCCGCGTAGGCGGCCAGCCGCGGGTCGGTCTTGGCCGTCCGCGAGAAGTCGCCCAGGGCAGTGCTGCCGTCGTCGCCGGTCTTCGTGTACACGCGCGAGATCGTGACCATCCACCGATCGTACGGAAATCTCCGCGCGCTGGCCCGGCGCGTGCGGCGGGCCTCGACCGCTCGGCGACGTTCGCTGCGCTGTGAGCATCTTCACGGCGGAATGCTGGCCGGGTGAGCGGCCTTGTGGATACCGTCCTGACATGGGTGAACGCAGCAAGCCGTGGGTCATGCGCACGTACGCCGGGCACAGCAGTGCCAAGGCGAGCAACGAACTCTACCGGCGCAACCTGGCCAAGGGCCAGACGGGACTGTCGGTGGCCTTCGACCTGCCGACGCAGACCGGGTACGACCCTGATCACGTGCTCGCGCGCGGCGAGGTCGGCAAGGTCGGCGTCCCGATCTCCCACATCGGGGACATGGCGGCGCTGTTCGACCAGATCCCGTTGGCGCAGATGAACACGTCGATGACGATCAACGCGACGGCGGCGTGGTTGCTCTCGATGTACGAGGTGGCCGCGCGCGAGCAGGCCGAGGCCAGCGGCGGCGACATCACGCCGGAGGACGCGGTGCGCGCGCTCGCGGGCACCACGCAGAACGACATCATCAAGGAATACCTGTCGCGCGGGACCCACGTCTTCCCGCCCGGGCCGAGCCTGCGGCTCACCTGCGACACGATCGCCTACACGGTGAACAACATCCCGAAGTGGAACCCCGTCAACATCTGCAGCTACCACCTGCAGGAGGCCGGGGCGACCCCCGTGCAGGAGGTTGCGTTCGCGCTGTCGACCGCGATCGAGGTGCTCGACCGGGTCCGCGACCGCGGCGAGGTGCCGCAGGAGAAGTTCGGCGACGTCGTCGCCCGGATCAGCTTCTTCGTCAACGCCGGCGTGCGCTTCGTCGAGGAGATGTGCAAGATGCGCGCGTTCGTCCGGATGTGGGACGAGATCACGCAGGAGCGGTACGGGGTCGCCGACGAAAAGCATCGCCGGTTCCGCTACGGGGTGCAGGTCAACTCCCTGGGCCTGACCGAGGTGCAGCCGGAGAACAACGTCCAACGCATTGTGCTGGAGATGCTCGCGGTCACGCTGAGCAAGAACGCGCGCGCCCGGGCCGTGCAGCTGCCGGCCTGGAACGAGGCGCTCGGCCTGCCCAGGCCATGGGACCAGCAGTGGTCGCTGCGGCTGCAGCAGGTGCTCGCGTTCGAGTCCGACCTGCTGGAGTACGAAGACATCTTCGACGGGTCCCCGGTGATCGAGGCGAAGGTGAACGAGATCATCGACGGCGCCCGTGCCGAGATGGACAAGATCGCCGAGATGGGCGGCGCCGTGGCCGCGGTCGAGACCGGCTACATGAAGCAGGCGCTGGTGGCCTCGCACGCGGCGCGCCGCCAGCGCATCGAGTCCGGCGAGGACATCGTCGTCGGGCTCAACAAGTTCACCTCCACGGAGCCGAGCCCGCTGACCGCGGACCTGGACACCGCGATCCAGACGGTCGACCCCGCCGTCGAGAAGGCGGCCGCGGAGGCGGTCCGGGCGTGGCGCGAGCACCGCGACGCGGATCCGGAGCGTAAGGCCGAGGCGCAGGCCGCGATCGCCCAGCTCAAGGAGGACGCGGCGAACGAGGAGATCAACCTCATGCCCGCGTCGCTGCGGTGCGCGCGCGCCGGGATCACGACCGGCGAGTGGGCCCAGGCGCTGCGCGACGTGTTCGGCGAGTACCGCGCGCCCACGGGCGTCACCGGGACGGTCGGCGTCGGCGAGGCGCCCTCGGGCAGCCGCCTGGCCGCGGTGCGCGACCTCGTGCACGCGACGAACGAGGAACTGGGCCACCGGCTGCGCTTCCTCGTCGCCAAGCCGGGCCTGGACGGGCACAGCAACGGCGCCGAGCAGCTCGCGGTCCGGGCGCGTGACGTGGGGCTGGAGGTCGTCTATCAGGGCATCCGGCTGACCCCGGAGCAGATCATCAACGCGGCCGTCGCCGAGGACGTGAACGCGGTGGGGATCTCGATCCTCTCCGGCTCGCACATGGAGTTGATCCCGGAGATCCTGGACGGCCTGAAGTCGGAGGGGGCGGGCGACATCCCGGTCTTCGTCGGCGGGATCATCCCGGAGTCGGATGCGGCCCGGCTCAAGTCGGCGGGCGTGGCCGAGGTCTTCACCCCGAAGGACCATGACCTCACCGAGTCGATGGGCCACATCGTCGAGGTGATCCGCGCCAAGAACGGCCTGGCCCCGCAGCCGGCATGAATTGGTGGATTCCCTTGTCCGGACGGTAGTTTCGAGAGCATGACCGCTTCGGCGACAGTGCGCATCGACCCAACCGGCCGGGACTGACCCGTGGACGAGCTCGTCAGCATCGTGATCCCGGCCTACCAGGCCGAACGGACGATCGGCGCGGCGTTGGCCAGCGCGCGCGCTCAGACCTACCCGCACGTCGAGATCGTCGTCTGCAACGACGGCGCGACGGACCGTACCCGCGACATCGTGGCGGGGTACGGCCCGGACGTGCGCATCGTGGACCAACCGAACCGCGGCCTTCCGGCGGCGCGGAACGCCGCGATCGCCGCCGCGACGGGGGAGTACATCGCGATCCTCGACGCCGACGACCTGCTCCTGCCCGGCTTCGTGGAGGCGCTCATGGGCCTCCTGCGGCCGGTCGACGGACGCAAGGCCTTCGCGTGCAGCAACTTCTACCTCATGTCCAGCATGAGGATCACCCCGCACGCCCGGTGGAGCACACGGCATCCCGTGGGGGCCGCCCAGCGGCTGCGCCACCTGGAACACAACATCGCGACCGGGTTCGCGATCTTCCCGAGGCGCATGTGGGCCGAGCTCGACGGGTACGCCGAGGAGATGCGCGCCTGCGAGGACTACGACTTCTGGAGTCGCGCCATCTTCAGCGGGTGGGAGGTGCTGTTCGAGGATCGCCCCCTCGCCGTGTACCGCTTCGTGCCCGGATCGATGTCCTCGGACCCCGAACACATGAACACGTACGAGAAGAAGATGCGACGTCGGCTGTCCGAGGCCTTTCGTGACACGATGACCCACGCGGAGCGCGACCTGCTCGACCGGTCGCTGGCGGGCGAGACCGTGGACTGGTACCTCGCGAAGGAAACGGAGGCGCTGGCCGCGGGCGACGTGGCTCGCGCCGCCGCGCTGTGCCGGTCGGCCGCGGACCTGCGACCGAGCGACCGGTCGTTACGTCTCAAGGCGGATCTGCTGACGCGGGTGCCCGGCTCGGGGAGGGCGTA
>JBDIAS010000213.1:0-4096 GCA_039812465.1 Austwickia sp.
CACGGCGCCCCGTACCGGTTTCTTCTAGCCTCCCGAGCAGAAACCCCAGGGTCGACGACGCCGAGGGTGACGACGCTCCGGTTGACGACGCGTCAGTCGGCCCGCCCATACTGAAACCCCCGGGAGGAGGAACCCGTCATGAGCCAGACCCTGCCGACCGTGCCCCCGACGATGCCCGAGACCACGGCCGCACGCCTCGTCGCTGTCGACCACCCCGTCACCCACGACGAATGGGTCACCGAGTGGACCACGCGCGAGGAACGGTACGAGCTCGTTGACGGCATCCCGCTCATGACCCCACCAGAACACCCCGACAACGTCGAAGCGACCAGCGAGCTCGCCTTCTTTTTGCGCGGCGAGCTCGGCAACGATTGGCGATGCCTTCCAGGCGTCGGGGTGCGCATCACCGCCGGGCCGCGGCCGACTTACCGTGTCCCGGACCTCGTCGTCCAACTGCATGGCGCGACGCGCGAACTCCCCCTCGACCCGGCACCCATCGCCCTCATCGTCGAAGCACTCTCTCCGTCCACTCGCGACGAGGATCTCGGGCGGAAGCGCCGCGACTACGCCAGCGTCGGTATCCCCAGCTACCTCATCCTCGACCGCCGCCACAACCCACACTTCACCCTGCTGACCGATCCGGGAGATGAGGACTACTGCGCCGAGAGCACCGGGGACTCCTTGACGCTGCACATCGCCGGCCGCGACATCACCATTCACGCGAACGACCTCTTCCGCTGACTTCCAGAACGGTCACGAGGGAGTTCTCCGGTTGACGCGTTGTCAGTCGGCCCGTCCATACTGAAAGCCCCGGGAGGAGGAACCCGCCATGAGCAGTTTCGCGGCTGTCGCCGATGTGCCGCACCACTTCGTGAGCCTCATCGAATGGGATAGCGACTGGTCACGTCGAGAAGCGCGCTACGAGCTTGTGGACGGCCACCCGATCATGACGCCCAGCGAGTCCTTCGACACCGTCCGCGCAGCGTGGCACCTGGGACACCTCATCGAGTCCGCGACACGCGGGCGGCTCCTCGCGACGCCCACGTTCGACGTTCTCCTACGGAAGGACCCGCCACTCATTCGCGTGCCCGACCTTGTCATCGTGTCGCGGGAGCAGACTCCTTCCGGGAACAGGGCGACCGCCGACGCGGTCAGCCTGGTCGTGGAGGTCCTCTCGCCCACCACACGTGCCACCGATCTCGGCCGAAAGCGTCACGACTACGGCGGCGCGAGCATCCCGGCCTACCTGCTCCTCGAGCTCCACCCCAGCCGCCCCACGTTCACCTTGCTGACCGATCCGGTCGACGGGGACTACCGCGTCGAGAGCGCCGGGGATTCCGTGGTTCTGCACATCGCGGGCCACGAAATCCCCGTCCACGCGGACGACGTCTTCCGCTGAGATCGGGCGCACCTGCGCGCTATCCAGACGTACGAGGGCTCCGCGCCGCCGCGTCCGCCTGGGCCGCGCCGCCGCATCAGCCGAGGCAGCGCCAATGGATCAGACCAGGACCACGCCGGACGCTGACGGCCCGGTCTCGTTGGGCTCGCCCTGACCGTCGATCTCCCACCAGATCTCGATCTCCAGTTCACGCTTCCGTCGGGCCGGCTTGACGGAATCGCTCAGTTCCAGGTCGACGCGCAGGGTTTCCGGCAGTCGTACCACCAACTCACCCGCGCCCTGCTGGAAGGCGAGCTGACCGTCCCGGACGCGCACGGCGAGCGCCTCGAGGAAAGCCGCGAGATCCTCGCGCGACTTCGTCTCTTTGCTCTTGAGCAGTTTGGCCGTAGCCATGGTGACCTCCTTGTCGCCGCCGAGGTCCGCGCGGCGCGCGGATGCCCCGGCCGGTCATCCCATTCTCCCCTTGAACTGCGACAACGGCTATGGACCGCGTCACCCAGGGGCCCGTCTCAGGACTGCTCGCCCCGCGCCTCACGCTTCGCCCGCGTCGCGAGGTGACGCTCGGTGACGTCACGCGCCACCGCGACCGAGCCGAGGACCGCCCCGTCGCCGTCCGTCACGATCGCGAACGTCATCTCGACGTAGACCGACCGATCGGCCTCCCTGTGCGTGCCCCGGGTCAGGCGCGCCCGTCGGCCACCGACCGTCGCACCGCGCGCGATGGCGGCGTTGAACCCTCGCCAATGCGCCTCGCGCAGCTTCTCAGGGATGATCAGGTCCAGATTCTGGCCAACGGCCTCCTCGGCGGTGAAACCGAAGACCTCCGCGGCGCCCTCGTTCCACGCGCGGATCGTGCCCGAGGGGTCGGCGAAGATCACGGCATCGGCGATGTCCTCGACGATGCGCTCGAACGCCCGAGCCCCGTACTCTTCCTCGATCGTCATCACCCCCTCAGTCGACCACGTACCGCCCGGTCACGCCACGTCTCGCTCGGTCGGCGCAAGCCCGCGCCAACCCGCCCGCGCGGCCGGGACGAGCTGAGGCTCCAGCAACCCGAAAAGCCCCTGGTTCACTGCTATGTTCGGCCGCTAGGCCCGTGCAAGAGATCGGCCGCTAGACCCGTGCAAGAGATCGGCCGCTAGACCCGTGCAAGAGATCGGCCGCTAGACCCGTGCAAGAGACTGGAGTGACCCCATGCGTGAGATCGACGTCGCCATCCTCGCCCTCGGGATGGACGAGCGCCGCGGACCGTACGCCCCCACCCTGCTGAGCACGTTGCCGAACGGCCGGACCATCCTGCAGCAGCAGGTCGAGCACGTGCGGCGCGTCTTCGCCGAGCAGGCCCGGATCACCGTGGTCGTCACCCACCAGTTCGAGAAGATCGTGCGCCACGTCGACGGCGTGACGTTCGTGTTCAACGAGTCGTACCGGGAGACCAACACCGGCAAGAGCCTGCTGCGGGCCCTGGTCGAGGCGGGCACCGGCCCGTTCTACTGGATGACCGGCGACCTCGTCTTCCACCCCGACGTCCTCGCGCGGCTCAAGGCCAGCGTCGAGGCCGGCGAGTCCGCGATCGCCGCCAACCGGGGCCAGGCTGCCGACGAGCGGATGCGCTACCGGCAGTGCCTCGAGGGAGGCAACATCTGCGACATCTCCGGCGCGATCCCGATGGACATGTCGACCGGGGAAGCGGTCTGTCTGGGCGGCCTCACCCCGGCCGACAAGCCGCTCGTCCTTGAGCATCTGACCCGCAGCGACGACTACGACTTCTTCGAGCGCGGCCTCCAGCTGGCCGTCCAGCGCGACGAGATGCGCCTGATGCCGCTCGACGTCACCGACCTGTACGCCATCAAGGTCGACTCAGGCGCTGACCTGGACCGGGCACGCGCCGCGTACGCCCACCACGACCACGGGCCCCGCGACGCCTCACAGCGCGCGTAGGACCCCCTTTTTGACGCCGCGCAGCGCGCGTAGGACCCGTACCTCCTTTTCAGGCCGCGCCACCCCCTAACCGCAACGCTCTAACCTCGGCCCCACGTCCACTCACAGCCGTGCCGCGCTCATCCGCGCGACGCCAGGTCGCCGTCCGATCCAGCCGACCGGCGGGGGCGTGGCTGGTAGGTTCGTGAAAAGCATGGGACGCGTGTCCCTGGACCCACCGGTCCCCGTGCACCGACCATGTGCTCCGCGACGTCGCCGGGCTCCCCGACGCGACCGCGGAGGTCCCGCGTCAGAGTTCTCACCTGCGAAAGGGCGATGAAATCGTGAGCAAGACCCCCGTCAAGGTGGCCGTCACCGGCGCCGCCGGTCAGATCGGCTACAGCCTGCTTTTCCGGATCGCCAGCGGCGCGCTCTTCGGCCCCGACACCCCGGTCCAGCTGCGACTCCTTGAAATCACGCCCGCCCTGAAGGCGCTCGAAGGCGTCGTCATGGAACTGGACGACTGCGCGTTCCCCACGCTCGCGGGCGTTGAGATCGGCGACGACCCGAACGTGATCTTCGACGGCGCGAACCTCGCCCTCCTCGTCGGCGCCCGTCCCCGCTCCAAGGGTATGGAGCGCGGCGACCTGCTCGAAGCCAACGGCGCCATCTTCACCGGCCAGGGCAAGGCCCTCAACGATCACGCCGCCTCCGACATCCGCATCGGCGTCACCGGCAACCCGGCTAACACCAACGCGCTGATCGCGATGACCAACG
>JBDIAS010000214.1:0-4088 GCA_039812465.1 Austwickia sp.
GGCGAGGTCGAGCACGACCACCTGCGGGCCCGGGCCGGTGGCGACCGAGCGGGCCAACACGGCGACTCCCAGGTCCGCGGCCACCAAGGCCCGGATGTCCTCGGGTGTACCGACCTCGAGGGTAACCCTGGCCTGGATTCCGGCGATGTCGGCGGCGCGGTCCAGGAGACGGCGCAGTCCGGTGCCGGCCGGCAGGCAGACGAAACCCTGCCCGGCGGCGTCGGCGAGGTTGCGGACCCGGGTGACGCGCACCGGGGCCACGAAGAGGACGAGCTCGTCGGACCGCACGGCCTCGGCTCGCACCGAAGCCGGCAGCTGCTGCGGGTAGATCGGTCCGACGACCAGGTCGAGCGCGCCCGCGTCGAGGTCGGCGACCAGGTCGGCGATCATCCCGGTGCGCAGCCGCACAGCCACGTGGGGGTACTCGGCCCGGAACCGGGTTAGGACCTCGACCAGGTCGATCCCGCCAAGGGCACGGGTAACGCCCAGCGTGACGGTCTCGCCCGCGTACGACGCGGCCTCGCGGATCTGACCACGCGCGGCGTCGAGCGCCTCAAGAGCAGGTCGCGCGGCGTCGAGGAACTGCCGACCGTGCGGCGTGACGCGCACCGAGCGGGTGTTGCGCTCGAACAGCGGCAGGCCCAGCTCGCGCTCCAGCGCGCGGACCTGGTGGGAGACGCTCGGCTGGGCGACGCGCACCTCGTGCGCGGCCCGGGTGAAGCTGCCGAGGCGGGCGACGGCTTCGGCATAGCGTATCTGGCGCAGTTCCACAGATTGAGTGTGCATGTCTATCAATAAGTGCGCAATGACGTCTTGGACTTCTCAATCGTGCTCGGCATACCGTTGCCGCATGGAGAACCTGCTGGGGACCGAATGGGTGCCGCTCAGCACCGGCGGCGAAGCGTTGGTATGCCAACCCACCGGTCCGGTGCGCGGACTGGCCGTCGTGGCCGGGGAACTGTTCGGGGTGACCGACTACGTCGTGTCGATCCTGCGGCGGCTGGCCGGACACGGGTTCGTCGCGGCCGCCCCGGACTTCTATTGGCGGGCCGGGCGACGGATGGCGCTGGGCTACGACGAGGCGGGGCGGGCCCGGGGTTTCCAGCTGATGGGAGAGCTCACCGACGAGCACGTCGTCGCCGACATCGAGGCGACCCGCGCCCTGCTCGCCGGAGATGGGCCGGTGGCGATGCTCGGCTTCAGCGCCGGCGGCCACATCGCGCTGCTCGCGGCCACGCGGCACACCGTCGACGCGCTCGGCTACGTCTATGGGCCGTGGACCCTGCGCGGAGACGGGCCCTTACGGGAGCCCCGGCCACCCATCGACGATCTCGCGCAGCTCGCGGCCACGCACGTGTATGCCGCCGTGGGCGAGGCCGACCATGTCATCCCGCCCGCGGACTGGGCCGAGATCGTCGCCCGCTACGCCGCCGCCGGTATCCCCGCCGAGATGGAGTCCTTCCCCGGCGTGCCGCACGGGTTCATGTGCCCCGATCGGGCAGAGACCTACCGGCATACCGCATCGGAGCACGTGTGGAGTCGCCTGTTCAGGCTCCTGGACCGGATCGCCCGATGACGGAACCGGGCCGATGGCGAAGGTGGGTCATCTCGACGGTGATGATGTGGGCCTTGCTGAATCTCGCTCTCCCTCTCGCCAACACTCTCGTCGGCGGCTGGCCGTTACCGGCCCGGCTCGCTCTCGTGGTCCCGGTGGTCGGTGCCACCGCGACCTGGCTGGTCAGGCCCGCGGCCATGCGGTTGCTGCGAACCTGAGTGGTCGGATGAGGTCGGGCGCGGTGTGCGCTCTCCGGGAAAGTGGTACTGGCGCCTTCGCGTGAGGTTTATCAGACTGACGTGTGGCCAGGCTTGTGAGACCGGAGCGTTGGAGCCGGGGGAGCCCCGAGGGGCTCAGCCATCCGGGTCTTGCTCTTCGCGGAATGTGTTTCCCGTCGAGGTCGCACTGGGGTGGTGATAGTGGGTCAGTCGGGTCGCTTCTCGACGCGGGTCCACCCGGTCCAGCCGCGTTGGGAGAGGAGCTCTCGCATCCTCGCGACGGCGGGGTGGGCGTTGTCGGCGAAGGAGTCCATCAGGTCGGTGTAGGCGGGGTCGGCGGGTTGTCGGGTATCGAGGTGGCCGCTGGCTTCGGCGGCCTGCAAGAGGTCGTGGAGCAGGTCGGCGGCTTCTTCCAGATGAGCCTGGAGATCGGCAGCGGAAGAGTCGCTCTCCCATTCCGCGGCGATCGTTGCGAATAGCTCATACAGTCGGGCGACCCGGTGGTCTTCGAGTTGAGAGGTCTTGTCGGCCATCATCGCCGGGATGAGGTCGGGCCAGCGGGCGGCCATGAGAATCCAGGCGTCGCGTTCGGGGGCGATCATGTCCTCGGTCGCGCCGCGGGCGCGCAGGAGGTCGAGGTAGGCGACCACCTCCGCTGGGAGGGCGAGGCTGTCGCCGGCGGCGAGTTGAGCGATCTGCCGCCGGTGGTGTTGGCGTTCGCGGATCTCAGCGCGCAGGCGGCGGTCGATGTCCTGCACCGCTGCCGCGAACTCCGCGTCGTCGGCCTGCAGGAGTTCGCGCACGCGGGCGAGGGGGACGCCGGCTTCGGCGAGGGTGCGGATCTTGATCAGCTCGACGACGGCGACGGCGTCGTAGCGGCGGTAGCCGGAGTGGTCGCGTTCGGGCTCGGGGATCAAACCTTTGGCGTGGTAGTGCCGCACGGCGCGCACGGTCACCCCGGCGTATGCCGCGAGTTGGCTGATCGTGAGCATGGTCCCAGTCAACCGCGATTCTTGGCTGCGTCGCGGTTGAGCTTGTCCCGCCAGGAGGTTTCGTATGCCGGCCGCGGACCGGGGAGGTAGCCGTCGGCGAACGCGGCCAGGTCGGTGCCGGTGAGGTCGGTGGCCTTCTTCCCGTCGGCGGCGCTGGTCTCGAACAGGGTCAGGATGCGGGCCAGGGCGGCGACGATGTCCGTGCCGTGGTCGGCGGTGAACGTCCACAAGTACGACTTCAGGGCCTCATAGGTGGCCCGGAAGTCACGCGGCAGGACGCGGGCGCGGGCTTCCATCGCGTCCCAGGACTTCTTCGCGTCGCGGTCACCGAATAGGACGGCCAGCAGGTTGGTCATGATGAATCTCCCTCTGTGGGTGGATGTGTTGGGTTGGGTGGCTGGTCAGGCGAGCTTGCGGCGATAGGTGGCCATGGCCGCGGCATACGCCACGACGAGCAGTCCGAGGCACCACGCGACCGCGAGCCGGCCGTCGTGGCCGATCGGCTGGTTCGCCATCAGGTGGCGCAGCGCGTTGACGATGGGGGTGACGGGTTGGTGGTCGGCGAACCACCGGACCGGGGTGGGCATCGCGTCGGTGGGCACGAAGGCGGAGCTGATGAAGGGCAGGAAGATCAGCGGGTACGAGAACCCGCTGACCCCGTCGACCGAGGTCGCGGTCAAGCCGGGGATGACGGCCAGCCAGGTCAAGGCCAAGGTGAACAGGGTCAGCAGGCCTGCCACGGCGAGCCAGTTCAAGAGTCCTGCGCTGGACCGGAAGCCGATCAGCAGGGCAACGCCGGTGACGAGGATCAGCGAGATGAGGTTGGCGACGATCGAGGTGAGAACGTGGCCCCACAGCATGGCGGAGCGGGCGATCGGCATCGACTGGAATCGTTCGAAGATGCCGCTGGAAACGTCGGTGAAGAGTCGCAGGGCCGTGTATGCGATACCGGAGGCGATGGTGATCAGGAGGATGCCGGGCAGCAGGTAGTCGACGTAGGCGCCCCGCCCGCTTGGATCCCCGCTCGCGCCGGGGATGGTCCCGCCGCCGGCGATCGCGCCGCCGAAGACGTAGACGAACAGCAACAGCATCGCGATCGGGGTGATGGCGGTGGTGAGGATGGTGTCGGGGCTGCGCAGGATGTGCCGCAGGGATCGCTTGGTCAAGACGGTGGTGTCGCGGACGCTGTGGCTGCTCATCGGTGGGCCTCGCTCGTGCTCGGGGTGACAGTGGATCCGGCGTGTGGGGTGCCGATGATGGCGAGGAAGATCTCCTCCAGCGAGGGCTGCTTCTCGACGTACTCGCGCGTCGCCGGCGGGAACA
>JBDIAS010000215.1:0-4074 GCA_039812465.1 Austwickia sp.
CGTTGAACGCCGCGACCCCGTTGTAGCGCGACACCACCTGCTGGCGAAGGTTGGCCGCGATGGCGGCGGAGTCGTGGGCGAGCGGCGCCTTGCTGATGTCCTGGGTATAGAAGCTGCGCTCGCCGAAGGGCAGGAGCTTGGCGTCGTCGCCCGCGGAGGGGCGGGTGGCGGTGTTCGACGGCTTCGGCGTGCTGCCGGGGACGGCGCGCCGCTCGATGCCGGCGCCCCGGCCGCCCGGGACGAATCGTGGTGCCAAGGAACTCCCCGAGGCGATGGACGGTCCGGGGTCCGAGGGCGATGGGGGCAGTGCCGCGTGCGCTGGCCCTGCGAGGCCGATGAGCGCGACGAGCGCGGCCAGCGACGCGAGGCGTCGGCGGCGGGGCAGGGTCATGTCAGGTGCCTTCCGTGGCGTGTGGCGTTCCGGTCCCCTTCCCCTTCGTCCTGCCCGCACGAGTCTGAAGTGCCCCGCTTGCGTCGAGAGTGAGTGATTATGTAACTCTTCTCGCTGGCGGGAGGGTCGCGGGAGACCTCCCCACGGCGCCCGAGCGACCCGGGCATCGTTACGATTTCGTGATTCTTAGGTCGTCCCTGGTGAGTTCACGACGCCGCGATTCCGCGTCCCCAGGCGCGACGAGGGGCCCGCCGGGTGCAACCGGCGGGCCCCTCGTGGATCGATTCGCGGGGTGTGGTGCTCCCCGGAGGGCGGGGTCTAGTGCTCCCCGGAGGGCACGGACTAGTACGCCCCGGAGGAATGCGTGACGGCACGGAAGGTACGAAACAGGATGTGCAGATCCCCGATCGGTGACCAGTTGTCCACGTAGCGCAGGTCCAGCCGGAGCGACTCCTCCCACGACAGGTCGCTGCGTCCGCTCACCTGCCACAGGCCGGTCATGCCGGGCCGCACGTGCAGGCGACGCAGGGCGTCGGGCTCGTACTGCTCCACCTCGGAAGGTAGCGGCGGCCGCGGGCCGACCAGGGACATCTCGCCGCGGAGCACGTTGAGCAGCTGCGGGAGCTCGTCGATCGAGTACCGCCGCAGCACCTTGCCGATCGCGGTGACGCGCGGGTCGTCCTTCATCTTGAACAGGACGCCGTTGCCGTCGCTCTTGGCCTTGAGCGCCTCCAGACGCTTCTCGGCGTCGACCACCATCGTCCGGAACTTGAAGATGTGGAAGATCTCCCCGCGCACCCCGACGCGACGCTGCCGGAACAGCGCCGGGCCGGGATCCGTGATCTTGATCGCCGCGGAGATCACCAACAGGGGGATCGCCAGGAAGGCCAGCAGCAGCAGCGCCAAGGACCGGTCCATCAGGTCCTTGAAGAACATGGAGCGCGTTGCGTGCGCGGGACGCTCGATGTGCAACAGCGACAGGTTGTGCGAGGGGCGAATGGACATCCGGGGGCCCGCCACGTCGAGCAGCCCGGGAGCCACGATGAGCTCCACGCCGCGCTCCTCCAGCGCCCACGCGATGCGCCGCAACGCTTTGCCGGCCAGGTCGGGGTGCGACGCGACGGCGACGACCTCCGCATCGCACAGGTCCGCCGCCGCGATGACGTCTCTCGGAGACCCCATGACGGGGACGCCGAGCAGATCCGTACGTGTGTGCAGGTCCCCGGCGCCGTCCATCATCGAGGCGCACACCGCCACCGGGTGCAATCCCTGGTAGGGCTCCGCCTGGATGCTGCGGATCAGCGACTCGGCCGCGTCCGCGCGACCCACCACCACGGTGCGCTGCATCAGCTCTCCCGCACGACGGCGGGAACCGAGCCAGGTCCGCGCGAAACGCCGGGTCGAGAGCCCTCCGACCAGCAGCAACGGCATCAGGACCAGGACGTAGGCGCGCGCCAGCTGCATGTTGAGCAGGAAGGAACCCACGCCGATCACCGCGAGCGTGCCGACCAGCGCGCGACCCACGGCGCGGTACTCCTCGCCGGAGACCCCGAGGTAGCGCCGCTCGTAGGCGTTCGCGAGGGCCAGCGCGAGGACCCAGACCACGGCCACCGCTGGGACCACCACGTAATACTCCGGGGCGAACCCGTCGTCCGCCGGCACGAACCGGAGGACGGCGGCCACCACGCTGCACGCGAGGCCCACGATCAGGTCCAGCATCACCAGCCGCCGCAGGTAGGCCGCAGACCAGCTCCGGCGGCGTTGACCCGGCGAGACCACCCCGAGGCTCGGAGCGAGGGTATCCCCGCTGTCGGGCAGCTCCATACGCTCGACCGGCGTCCCCCGACGGCGCGCCCGGTGAGAGACCCGCGCGCGCTGGCGCGCCAGGTCCCGCTCATGAACAGACAAGGTGTTTCCCCTCCACGGTCGACGCACTCGGTCGATATCGTCCCCAACACGACATCGCCCGCCCCCCGGAAGGCGTTACGTCTCAATGTGATTCGGTGATCTCATCGCTACCCCCGGCCGACGGCGCGCGGACGGCGAGGAACTCCACCCCCATGGAGACGACTCACCTGTCGGATGCGCGACGTGCGGACGAGAACCACTCGACCAAAATCGCCGGTTCAACTGTAACGCAATCAGACTGGACGTCCGCCTCAGGCGCCGCACCCCATCATCCACGCCTCGGAATCGCCTCGTCCGCCCCTTGGATGGTGTCGGGCCGCCGGACCAGGTCCGCAGGACGCGCCCTACCCACGGTCCCCGGTCATCTCGTGCACGACGTCGATCGCGTCATGCACGACGAGCGGCAGATTTTTGCGCTCAGCGGTCGAGAAGCTCTGCAGCACGTAGTCGGCCGGTGCCATCCGCCCCGGCGGCCGGCCGATGCCGATCCGGATCCGTTGGTAGTCCCTCGACCTCAGGGACTTGCTGATCGACCGCAGCCCGTTGTGGCCGCCCTCTCCCCCGCCCATCTTGGCTCGCACCTCACCGAACGGCAGCTCCAGGTCGTCGTGGAGGACGACGACGTCGCCCGGCCGCAGGGAGTAGAAGGAGGTCAGGCCGGCGACCGGGCCGCCCGCATCGTTCATGTACGTCGTCGGCTGGGCAAGCACCGCTCGCGGTCCCGGAAGGCCGTCCGAGCCGGTGCCGAGGCGCACCTCCGCGACGAGGGCCTGCGCCGCCTTGTGGCGGCGCAGGCCTCCTCCGCAATCGTCCAGCAGGCCCTGCAGCACCATCGCGCCCACGTTGTGGCGGTGCGCGGCGTACCGCGGGCCGGGGTTGCCCAGCCCCACGACCAGGAGCGGCCGGTGGGCAGTGTGACCGGCGAGGCTCACTCGCCCTCGTCAGCCGCCTTGGCGGCCGCCGGCTCGGTCTCCTCCGGGGCGTCCTTCTCGATGCCGGCCTCGGCCTCGGCCCCGGCCAGCTCGGCCTCCAGCGCCTCGGCGGAGACCGCCTGCGTCACGTTGACCACGAGCGCGTCGGGCTCCGTGACCAGCTCGACGCCCGAGGGCAGCTCGAGCTCGGACGCCAGGATCTGGGTCCCCGCGTCCAGGCCCTCCACGCTGACCTCGACCATCTCGGGGATGTTCGTCGCCTCGGCGAGCACCTGCACGCTCTGAGCGACCAGCGCGACGAGGGTGTCGGGCGCGGAGTCGCCGGTGACCTGGACGGCGATGTCCACGATGACCTTCTCGCCGCGGCGGATCACGACCAGGTCGATGTGGTCGATCACCGGCTTGAGGATGTCGCGCTGCACGTCCTTGACGAGCGCGAGCTGCTCCGTGCCCTCGACGTCCAGGTTGACCACGGCGTTCTGCGTCTTCGTGATCATCATCATCTCGTGCCCTGGAAGGCAGAGGTGTACCGGATCGGTGCCGTGCCCGTAGAGCACCGCGGGGATCTGGTGGGCTCGGCGCACGCGGCGCGCGGCCCCCTTGCCGAACTCGGTACGGGTCGTCGCGGCGATGCGGGGTGCGTCGGCCATCGTCAGGCTCCTTCTGCTCGGTCCGCCTGCGCGCTGCGGGCGGGTACGGGGCCCTCGGCGTGGGACGTCGAGCGGAGCAGGCCGTCTTTCATCACGGCCACCGCGTCCATCCACCGCGTCGATCACGGAGCGCGAGCGGCCCAGCCGCACGGCGTCCCTCGCCGAGGCAACGACCCATGGTAGCCGGTCGATC
>JBDIAS010000216.1:0-4064 GCA_039812465.1 Austwickia sp.
CAGTGAGCGGCGAGGAAGGACGCGTACGGACGGTGACGGCGGCACGCACCGGCGCGGTGGAGTCCGACGAGCGCGGGATGTGCCAGTGAGCGTCTGGGAGGACGTCGTCGGCCAGTCCATGACCGTGGCCACGCTGACCAAGGCGGTGACCGTCCCCGGGGCAATGACCCACGCGTGGCTGCTCACCGGGCCGCCCGGGTCCGGGCGCTCGACGGCGGCGCGGGCGTTCGCGGCGGCCCTGCAATGCCCGGACCACGGCTGCGGAGTGTGTCGGGAGTGCCGGACCGCGGTGGAGGGCACGCACGCGGACGTCACCGTCCTGGCGACCGAGGGGTTGTCGATCAAGGTCGAGCAGGCCCGCGAGTTGGCCGGGCTAGCGGCGCTCCGGCCCAGCGTGGGTCCGTGGCGGGTGATCCTCGTGGAGGACGCGGACCGGCTCACCGAGCGGGCCGCGGACGCGCTGCTCAAGGCTCTGGAGGAGCCGGCGGAGCGGACCGTTTGGCTCTTGTGCGCACCCTCGCTGCAGGACGTGATCGTCACCATCCGCAGCCGGTGCCGGCACGTGCGGCTGCGCACCCCGCCGGTGGACGCGGTCGCGGGGCTGCTGCAGCGGCGCGACGGGGTGGAGCCGGCGATGGCGCTGTACGCGGCGCGCGCCGCCCAGTGTCACGTGGGGTTGGCGCGGCGGTTGGCCCGCGACGAGGGCGCCCGGATCCGCCGCCGCGACGTGATCCGGCTCGCGGGCCGGATCGAGGACGTGGCGGACGCGGTCGCGGCCGCGAGCGACCTGGCCGGGATCGCCGCCGAGGAATCGGGGGCGAGCACGACGGAGCGGGACCGGGCCGAGCGGGAGCGCCTGCTCGCCACGCTGGGCGCGGACACGGGCGCGAGGACGCAGCCCCCGCACGTACGGGCGCAGGTCGCGGCCCTCGAACGCGAGCAGAAGACCCGGGCCACGCGGCTCGCGCGGGACGTGGTGGACCGCTCGCTGGTCGACCTGCTGTCCGTCTATCGGGACGCGCTCGTGGTGCGGCTCGGGACGCCGGTCGGGCTGGTCAACGCGGACCTGCGGGCCGAGGTCGACACGGTGGCGCGTGCGTTCGACGAGGTGGGACTGCTCGGCGCGATGGATGCGATCGGTACCGCGCGGGAGCGCATCGCGGGCAACGTCCCCCCGCTGCTCGCCCTGGAGGCCTTGGCGATCTCGCTGCGCCTGCCGCGGCGGGTGTAGGGCGCGGCCGCGGACCCCGATGGGCGATTCGGCTCGAGTGGCCTCCCCCGCTGTCGGTTGCCGCACCCGACCTGCCTACGTACAATTTTCCGTACAGGAGGTGATCATGAAGACAATGAGCTACACCGAGTCCCGAGCCCGATACGCCGAAGTCCTCGATGGCGTCATCAACGACCGCGAGGAGGTCATCATCACACGGGCCGGCCATGACCCCGTCGTGATCGTCTCGCTCGCCGACTACGAGTCTCTCCGCGAGACGGCCTATCTCATGCGTTCGCCTACTAATGCGCGACGGCTGCTCGACGCCATGGAGCGCCTCGAAGCGGGCCGCGGCACCACGCGCGATGTGATCGAGATCGACTGACGTGCTGCCCGTCTGGGACGAGAATGCCTGGGAGGACTACGTGTGGTGGCAGGCGCAGGACCGCAGGGTGCTGAAGCGCATCAACGCGTTGCTAGTTGACATCCAACGCCAGGGCCATCACGGGATCGGCAAGCCCGAGGCGCTGAAACACGACTTCGCCGGCTACTGGTCCAGGCGCATCACCGGCGAGCATCGCCTGGTCTACAAGATCGCCGGTGACGAGATCCGCATCGCCGCGTGCCGCTACCACTACGGATAGCGGGCCCCCTTCGCTCTAGCGTGCCTGGTCAGGCGGTGATCCGGCAGGCAGCTCGTTCGGCGGGGTCGCAGTTGCCACGTCTCCGCAGGCCGTTCCTGTCTCGCTCGCCTTATCGCCGGCGGATCCTCGGTACGGTCCCCCACGGTGCGTGGGTTGTCGGTAGCGGCGGGTAGCCTCTGGGCAGACGAATCGACACAAGCGAGACTGCCCGGGCGGCCGAGGCGGTCACGTCGAGCAGCGTTGAGACGGCCAGTGGTCCGTTGACACGTCGTCGCATGAGCAGTGATCAGGTAGCAGTGGTCAGACGAGCAGCGATCCGACAATCGGAGGGGTACCAAGGTGGCGCGAGGGCGCGGTGTGCGGCGCAGTATTCGGGGGATCGCGGCAGCCGGTGCGCTGACGTTGGGGTTGGCGGCCTGCTCGTTCGGGCCGTTCGCCGGCTCGGGGGCGAGCGCCTCGGAGTCACCCTCGCCTCGAGACGCCGGGGTGACCGCTCCGCCGGAGGGGCAGGAGAACCTGGGGCGCTTCTACTCCCAGCAGCTCACCTGGGAGACCTGCGAGCAGGCGCAGTGCGCCTGGCTGGAGGTGCCGGTCGACTACTCGCGGCCCGACGGCGAGACGCTCAAGCTACGGGTGCTGAAGGTGGCGGCGCGAGGCGGCGGCGCGAAGCCGGCCTTGTTCGTCAACCCGGGCGGACCGGGAGGGTCGGCGGTCGACTACGCGAAGCTGGCCACCTTCATCGTGACGCCGACCGTGCGGGATGCGTACGACGTGGTCGGGGTCGACCCGCGGGGCGTGGGGCAGTCGAATCCGATCGTCTGCATCGACGACGCCTCCATGGACGCGATGAACGCGACCGACCCCACACCGGATACGGCGGCCGAGTACGCGCAGTTCCTTTCGGTCGGGCGGAGCTTCGGGAAGGCCTGCGAGCAGAAGTACCCGGGCCTGCTGCCGCACGTGGGCACCGTCGACGTGGCCAAGGACATGGACATCGCCCGGGCAGCGCTCGGTCAGGAGCGGATGGTCTACCTGGGCAAGTCGTACGGGACGTTCCTGGGGGCGACCTATGCGGACCTGTTCCCCCAGCGGGTGGGCCGATTGGTGCTGGACGGCGCCCTGCCGCCCGACCTGTCCTCGGACGACATGAGCCTCGGGCAGGCCGAGGGCTTCGAGACGGCGACGCGGGCGTACGTGGCCAACTGCGTGGCCACCTCCGGGTGCCCGCTGGGGAGCGACCTGGATGGTGGGATGCGACAGCTCCAACAGATCCTGAAGGACCTGGACTCCAAACCCCTGCCCGTCCGCGGTGACTCGCGGGTGAAGGAGATCGGCGAGGGCTGGGGGTCGCTCGGCATGGTCAACGCCATGTACGACGAGCGGCTCTGGCCGCGGTTGACGACCGCGCTGCGCTCCGTGACGGCCGGGGACGGGACCGATCTGTTTGTCCTGGGGTCGGAGTACGCGGACCGTGACGGCAGCGGTCGCTACCAGAGCAACCTGATGCAGGTCATCGTGGCGGTGAACTGCCTGGACCGCCCGACGCCGCCCGACACCGAGGCGACGCGTCAGGAGCGGATCGCGAAGTTCACCCAGGCGGCCCCGACGTGGGGCAAGTTCATGGCGGAGACGTCGATCTGCCAGGAGTGGCCGGTCAAAGGCACGCGCGAGCCGCACCGCATCGCGGCGGCCGGCGCCGACCCGATCCTGGTGGTCGGGACGACGCGCGACCCCGCGACGCCGTACTCCTGGTCCCAACAGCTCGCGGAGCAGCTCGATCAGGCGCGGCTGTTGACGTTCGACGGGGACGGGCACACGGCGTACCACCGCTCGAACGAGTGCGTGGACAAGACAGTGGACGACTACCTGGTGGCGGGCAAGGTGCCCGACGCGGATGTGAAGTGCTGACGCGCCGCGAGGCCTGGCGCGGCGGCGGGCGCGGTTTCGGGACGCGAGCCTCCAGCTTGATGGACGGGTGACCCCGCGGCAGCGATGCCGTCGACGCGAGCCGGCTGCGGTATCGGCCCTGGTCAGCGCCGGTGGGGGCCGGTTTGGAATCGGCCCCGGGGGCTTGCGTATAATGGTCGGGCACACTGCCGTTCAGCTCCCTGGCGGGACGCAGGGTGCACCTGCCGCTTTAGCTCAGTCGGCCAGAGCGATTCACTCGTAATGAATAGGTCGTCGGTTCGATTCCGACAAGCGGCTCCACA
>JBDIAS010000217.1:0-4063 GCA_039812465.1 Austwickia sp.
TCCGCCTCACCCCGCCAGGATAGGGATGCCGCGACCGGCGGAGGACGTGCCGGAGGTCATGGCGACCGGTGTCGCACGGGGGTGCCGAACGTCATGGGCAGGTCGTGACGTCCGGCACGCGCGCGGCCCCCGGGTCGCCCGGGATCGTGGGTGCCATGAACCAGACATCGCTCGCGGCGCCGGTGGTCGCCCAGGTGCGCGGGATTCGCAAGACGTACGGGGAGGTCACCGCGCTCGATGGCGTCGACCTGACCATTACCCGGGGCGAGATCGTCGCGATCCTCGGCCCCAACGGGGCCGGCAAGACCACCCTCCTGGAGATCCTGCTCGGCCTGCGGGAGTCCGACGCCGGGTCCGCGACCCTCTTCGGCGCCCGCCCCGGCGCGCCCGGTGGCTCCGCCCGGATCGGCGCGATGCTGCAGGACACGGACGTACCCGAGCTGCTGACGGTCCGCGAGATCGTGGACCTGACCGCCCGCTACTACCCGCTCGCCCTCCCCGTGAACGAGGCGCTGGCGCGGGCCGACCTGACCGCGAAGGCGAACGAACGAGCCACGAAGCTGTCCGGCGGTCAGCGTCAGCGCCTGTCGTTCGCGATGTCGATCGTCGGGGACCCCGATCTGCTCTTCCTCGACGAGCCGACGGCGGCCCTGGACGTGGTCGCGCGGCGGGCGTTCTGGGCGCAGGTCCGCGAGTTCGCGGTGCTCGGGAAGACCGTCCTGTTCTCCTCCCACCACCTGGACGAGGTGTCCGCGGTCGCCGATCGCGTCGTGGTGATCCAGGCGGGTCGCGTCGTCGCGGACGGCGGGCCGCGCGAGATCGCCGCCCGGTTCGGCGCCAAGGAGATCCGCATGGTCACCGACGCGGATACCGCTTCGCTGCGGACCCTGCCCGGCGTTACCGAGGTTCAGGTGCTCGACACCCATGAGGACGGCCACGCCGATGAAGGACACTCCGACGAAGGACATGCCGTGGTGCTCACCTGCACCACGCCGGAGCAAGCACTCGCCGCGCTGTTCGCCGCCGGCCGCCGCGTCGAGGGGCTGACGGTCACCGACGCCGATTTGGAGGCCGCCTTCGTACGACTGACCGCCACCGACGATAGGAGCTCCCGATGAGCGTCGCGCTGACCCAGGACCGCCACCCCTCACCCGTACCCTCCACCGACCCCGCCACCCACGCCGTGCCGCGCTCCCCCAGCCCCACCGCGCGCCCCTCGGGCGGCCGGGCGCGCCTGCTCGCCGGCCAGATCGCCGCCGAAGTGCGCCAGAACGTGCGGGCGCCGGAGTACGTGATCGGCGTCGTCGCGGTGCCGGTCATCCTGTACGCGATGTTCGGGCTGGCCAACGCCGGGCAGCTGATGCCCGGCGGCACCGACGTCGGACAGATCCTGGTCGCGTCCTTCGCCGCGTACGGCGTGGTCAGCCTCGCCATTTTCACCTTCGGCGTCGACGTGGCGGCGGAGCGGCGACGCGGCTGGCTGCGGCGGCTGCGCGCCACCCCGATGCCGATGTGGGCCTACTTCGTGGGCAAGCTCGCGATGGCCATGCTGTTCACCGCCGCGATCGCCGCCCTGCTGCTGATCGCGGGCCGACTCGGCGGCGTCTCGTTGGACGTCTCGTCGATGGCGCGCCTCGTCGGGGTGCTGCTCCTCGGTACGCTCGCGTTCGCGCCGCTGGGGTTCGCGCTCGCGTTCCTGGCCACCCCGAAGGCCGCCACCGCCATCGGCAACCTGATCTTCCTACCGCTGTCGTTCTGCTCCGGGTTCTTCATGCCGCTGCGGACCCTGCCGGAGGTGCTGCAGACCCTGGCCGGCTACCTGCCCACGTACCACTTCGGGCACCTCGTGTGGGCTCAGATCGCGCCCGAGCAGGACGTCGCGGCGCTGACCGGCGAGACCGGCGGTTCCCTGGCGGTCCACGCCGCGATCGTGGCCGGCACCGCGGTGGTCTGCGCGGCGCTCGCCGCGTGGGGGTACGTGCGCGACGGCCGCCGCGAACGCGCCTGACGCGCGAAAGAGTCCGACCCCGATGTCGTCTTGCCCGCTCCCCGTGTGCCGTCCAACAGCACCACGGGAAACGATCGCAACGCCGCACGCAGGGCGGGGTCCAGGTGCCGAGGGAGATAGCCCGACGGGTCTGCCGTGCGAAAAAGCATATCGACTGTCCGTTTTTGCGGATAGTGAGTGACGGTTTTTGCAGCTTCCTCGTTGACTGCGACCGGGACGCCGTCACGATGCCGATAGGCACGCCGCCCCGTCGTGACGACCAGATCGACGACTCCCGGGACTACGCTCGACCTTCGTGCTCGCCACCTTCCGTTCCTTCGCCGAGCGGAACTATCGACTCTTCTTCGCCGGGGCGCTGATCTCCAACGTCGGCACCTGGATGAGCCGGGTCGCCCAGGATTGGCTCGTGCTCGTCGAGCTGACCGATCACGACGCCACCGCCCTCGGCCTCGTGACGGGGCTGCAGTTCCTGCCGATGCTGTTGCTGGCGCCGGTCGCCGGGGTGGTCGCGGACCGCTTCGCCAAGATCCGGGTGCTGACCGCGACGAACGTCGCGATGTGCCTCACCTCCGCGCTGCTCGCCGCGCTGGTCGTCACCGGCGCGGCGCAGCTGTGGCAGGTCTACGCGCTGGCCTTCGCCCAGGGCCTGGCCGCCGCGGTCGACGGACCGGCCCGGCAGGCGTTCGTGTCGGAGATCGTGAGCCCGGACCACCTGAGCAACGCGGTCGGACTCAACTCGGCCTCCTTCAACGCGGCCCGGATCATCGGACCCGGCGTGGCCGGCCTGATGATCGCCGGGATCGGCACCGGCCCCGTCTTCGCGGTCAACGCCGTGTCATTCCTGGGCTACCTGGGGGCGATCGCGCGGATGGACCGCTCGCTGCTGCATCCGGCCGCGCCGGCGCGGGGAAGGGGCCGCCTCGTGGAGGGCCTGCGGTACGTTCGCTCCCGCCCCGACATCCTGCTCCTGCTCGCCATCGTCTTCATGTTCGGGACCTTCGCCATGAACTTCCAGATGACGACCGCGCTGATGGCGACGCTGGTCTACGGCAAGGGCCCCGCGGAGTACGGGCTGCTGGGCTCGATCATGGCGATCGGCTCCCTGTCAGCGGCGATCTGGGTGGCCTCCCGGCGACGGCCTCGCCTGCGGATCATCCTCGCCGCGCTGGCCGCGTACACGCTCTTGTCGACCGCGCTCGCGCTGACGCCCACGTACGAAAGCTTCGCCGTGCTGCTCATCCCGGTCGGGTTCACGGCGCTCACCGTGCTGCCGACGTGCAACGCGATGGTGCAGCTGTCCACGGCCCCGGAGATGCGCGGGCGGGTGCTGGCGCTCTACATGGCGATCTTCTTCGGCGGCACCCCGCTCGGCGCCCCGATGATCGGGTGGATCGGCGAGCACTGGGGGCCGCGGTGGACGATCCTCGTGGGCAGCATCGCCACCGGACTGACGTTCGTGGCGGCCAGCGCGTACGTGTTCCGGCGCGGCGAACTGCACGTGCGCTACCAGCGACGCAGACCGTTCGTGACCCTGCAACGCCCCGGCGTGACCGTGGTCAACCCCCTCCCCGACGACACGCGCTGATCACCCCGATCGCGCTGCGGCGCGGGCGAGAGCAGACGGAAGCTGTCACCACCAGGGCGGCCTTCAGCTCCTCGGGAAGGTAGATCGTGGTGCGCACCATCGTCAAAGCCTTCAAGACATGCGTATGGCACGCGCTCGATGCGGAGCCCTCCGACGACTACGGCTCGGTGGAATCGTGATCAGAGGTGCCCTTCTTCTCTCCGGTCGATGCTCCACTGCCGATCGGAATGGCCATCAATAGGACGACCCATAGTATGAGCGCGACCGCAAGCATAAGAAGGCCGGCCTGGAACACATCGGGTCGGTCGCGACTATAACCGATCCCAAAAAGGATCAGCGCCAAAGGCGTCATCACGAGCCCATTCGCATACATCAACCACTTTTGACGACGGCGATAAGTCTCCTCTGGCGACTCAGGGTATAAGAATTTCTGCAGCCTTCCCTCCCTTGGAGGTGCACCCCTTCCATCC
>JBDIAS010000218.1:0-4030 GCA_039812465.1 Austwickia sp.
GAAGTGCATCTTGTCGAGCACGGCGTCCAGCCGGGCAGCGAGCGGGGCGACGGTCCCGCCGAGCCGCGACGGGTTCTGCTCCGTGGCGAGGACCGGGACGCCCAGCAGCTGCGCGGCGCCCGCGACCAGGTCAGTGCGCGCGATCACGCGCTCCGAGCCGTGCATGGCCGGCATCAGCTTCTCCTGGTAGTCGATCAGCACCACCGCGCACCGTTCGGCCACCATCCGCAGGCCACGCGCGCTCGTCGTCCGGGTCATGGTGGCGTTCCCTTCTCGTCGCGGCCCGGGCCGAGCTGCCCACGCCGATTCCCGTACCCTAATCCGCCATGACCGCTGACGCGCCGCCTCGGGGAGGTGCCTGGCGCCCCCACCGCGCCTGGATCGTCGCCGCCATCACGCTCGGCGCCCTGGTCGCCGGGTCGAGCTTCCGGTCGTCCACCGGCGTCCTGATGGAACCGATGGAGGCCGAGTTCGGCTGGGCCCGCACGGCCACCTCGGGGGCGGTCACCGCGAACCTCGTGTTGTACGGACTCACGGCGCCGTTCGCCGCGGCGCTGATGGAGCGCTTCGGGATCCGCCGCGTGGTCTCCGTGGCGCTGGTCGTCGTCGGCCTCGGGAGCCTTCTCACCTGCGTGATGACCGCGATCTGGCAGCTGTGGCTGCTGTGGGGCGTCGCGATCGGCGTCGGCACGGGCTGCATGGCGCTGGTGTTCGGCGCGATCGTCGCGAACCGCTGGTTCGTGGAGCATCGCGGCCTGATCATGGGCGTCTTCTCGGCGGGCAACGCGCTCGGCCAGCTGGCCTTCCTGCCGCTGATCGCCGCGGCGGCGGCCGGCCCGGGCTGGCGGTTCGCCGCGGCCGTGGTCGCCGCCCTGGCCCTCGTACTCGTGGTTCCGGTCTGGCTGTTCCTGCGCGACCACCCGCACGAGGTGGGCACGACCGCGTACGGGGCCCCCGATCAGTCGGTGCAGGAGCTGGGCGTCACCACCGACCTCCCGGCGCCGCCGCTGCCCGATGAGGGGGTCGACCACCCGGCGCGGGTCGCCGTGCGCACCCTGCGCGGGGTGCTGCGGTCGTGGGCCTTCTGGGCGTTGGCCGGGACCTTCTTCGTCTGCGGCTGGTCGACGAACGGGCTGATCCAGACGCACTTCGTGCCCGCGGCCCACGACCACGGGATGCCGCCGACGACGGCTGCGTGGCTGCTCGCGCTCGTCGGGCTCTTCGACGTCGTGGGCACGATCGCGTCCGGTTGGCTCACCGATCGCGTCGACGCGCGGTGGCTCCTGGCCGCGTACTACTCGCTGCGCGGGCTCTCCCTCCTGGTCCTGCCCGCGCTGTGGGCCCCCCACGTCCAACCGGGTATGTGGGTGTTCATCGTCTTCTACGGCCTGGACTGGGTCGCGACCGTGCCGCCCACCGTGGCCTTGTGTCGGGAGCACTTCGGCATCGAGCGCTCCAGCGTCGTGTTCGGCTGGGTGTTCGCCTCGCACATGGTCGGCGCCGGGATCGGCGCCAGCGCCGCTGGCTGGATCCGCGCCACTCAGGGCGACTATCGGCTCGCCTGGTGGACCGCCGGGGCGTTGTGCCTGGCGGCCGCGGTGGTGGCGGCCACGATCCCCCGCATCCGCGATCCGCTGCGCGACCGGCAGCCGGCGCCGGTCGGCGGTGGCGGTCCTTAGCGCCCGCGCGCGGGAGGCCACGTTGCGCGCTGAGGATGCTGACCAGCGCGCGGCCGCCGCCGAGGCCGTGGCGATCGAGGCCGAGAAGCGTCTGGCGGCTGCGGAAGCGATCGCGGCGACGCTGCGTGAGGTGGTCGACTCGCTGCGCCCCGCGGGGGCAGGGCAGTCCCGCACGGGGGGTCAGGCCAATGACTGGCGCCCACTCCCTGCCAAGGGCTGACGCCTGCGACTTTCGGATGAATCTTGGAGGCTTATTCAGCGAGCTGAGTCCTTTTAACTTAACCGGGAATTACCAAGGCGCAGTTCTTCGGCGTGTCGTGAACGTAAAGGACGGCTTTCTCGAGAGAATTGGGTTACCAGACTCAAGACTCAAGAAGAAAGCCGCCGACATGTATCATACCACCGGGATGACGACCACGCAGATCACCGAGCTCGCGGCGCGCATTCATGACTTTCACAACGGGCCGATCCCGACCTGTCCTCCGTCGATCAAAATGTTCCGGGCGATCCAGATCACCGCCACCTACTGGCGAAGCAATCGAACCCAGGAAGACCTCAGGGCTCGTTCAAAGTCGGATGATCGGCGTGTCGGGATCGTGATGTGACACGCCGGGTGTATAAGCCGGGCGGGCACGGCTGCCGCCTGGATCGTGATGGGTGTCTAAGTCCGTCACGTCGGTAGGTGGTGTGCCGTGCCCGCATCCGTATCATCGCTGATTGCCGCGCTGGCGCCTATCCGGGCGTCGGGGGTGGTGGCCCCGGATCGCGCGATCGCGGCGATACCGGTGCAGGTGTGGCACGTGTTGTCGACGGTTCCTGATCCACGCCATGCCCGGGGGATCCGCCATCGGCTGGCCAGCGTGCTCGCGGTGGCGTTGGCGGCGGTCGTGGCGGGTGCGGGATCGGTGGAGGCGATCGCCTCCTGGGCCGCTGACCTGCCCCGGCGGTACTGGACTGACCTGGGGATCGTGCGTGGGGTGCCCTCGCGCTCCACGCTGCGGCGGATCTTGACCGGCGTGGACGCCGATGTGCTGGACGCTGTCTTGGCGGCCTGGCTGGCCACCGGGGCCGTGGCAGCAGGGATGGACCTGAAGGTGATTGCGGCCGATGGCAAGACCTGCCGCGGCTCCCGCGGGGCCGACACGGCGGCTGCTCATCTGTTCTCGATCGCGGCCCACTACGGTGGTGGGATCCCGCTGGGCCAGGTCAACGCGGGCGGGGAGGACCACGAGATCGCGGCCTTCCCCGCGGTATTGGACCGCCTGGATCTGCACGGTGTGATCATCACCGCTGACGCGCTGCACACTCAGCGGGCCCACGCACATTACCTGCACCGCCACGGCGCCCACTACGTCTTCATCGCCAAGGCCAACCAGCCCACGGTATGCGCCCAGCTCACCGCCTTGCCCTGGGCGCAGGTCCCCATCGTGGACCACGTCGTGGGCAAGGGCCACGGGCGCCGCGAGGAACGCACCCTGCAAGTCATCGACCTGTCCGGCAAGGGCGCCCCGAAGGTGGCCTTCCCCCACGTCAGGCAGGCCTTCCGGGTGGTGCGCACCCGCACCATGGGATCAGCGGCCAGTACCGAGATCGTCCACGGGATCACCAGCCTGCCCTGGTCGGCGATCACCGCCGCCGAGCTGGCCCGCATCATCCGCGGGCACTGGCTGATCGAGAACGCCGTGCACTACGTGCGCGATGTCAGCTACCGCGAGGACCACAGCCGCATCCGCACCGGCAACGGTCCCCGCGTGATGGCCACCCTGCGCAACATCGCCCTGGGCCTGCTACGCATCCACCACCCCGGCGCCCCCATCGCCGCAACCCTGCGCCACCTGGGACGCACCCCCGATGCCGTCCTCACCCTGCTCGATTCACCATCCGGACACGACATCTCACCATCCGAGAGAACATCACAACCGGATCAACAATGAACTCGCCCTGAGGAAGACCTGGCCGAGACGTTCGGGACCTCCCAACCCACGATCAGCCGAGTCATCGACGCCGTCACCACCACGCTGAAGACGCTCCTGTCACAGTGCTGCCCGCTGCCAGAAGACCTGTCCGCCGACGCCGTCTACGTGATCGACGGAACCCTACTGCCCTGCTGGTCATGGCGCGATCACCGCGAGCTGTACTCCGGGAAGCACAAGACGACCGGCTACAACATCCAGATCGCGGTCACGTTGAACGGAACCCTGGCGTGGGTCAGCGACCCCGTTGACGGGTCACGCCACGACATGCACGCCCTCGCCGAATCCCAGCTGCTCGAAGGACCTGACTTGGCTCAATCGCTTAGTGCGTGATTCTTCGGCGTGATGAGTTGGGCGAGGATCTGGGCCTGGGGTTCG
>JBDIAS010000219.1:0-4026 GCA_039812465.1 Austwickia sp.
CCATCCGATGCCGCCGCCGTCGCTGCCCCGGCTGCCGCCCCCGCCGTCGTCGCTGACTCGGCTGTCGCCCTCGCTGCCACGGTCGCCGCCCTCGCCGTCGCCCCCGCCGACGCCTCCGACCTGAGCGAGCAGCGCCAGGTTGCCGACTGCCACGTCGCGTCCCTCGACCCGGGCCAGGACCCCATGCCCGGGCACCGAGCGCACTTGCTCCGGCACGGCCGGGACCGTGATGCCTTGCTCTGCCGCGGCGACGAGAACGGGCCGGGCGAGCGGGTGTTCGGAGCCGGCCTCGGCGTGGGCCGCCCAGGTCAGCACCTCGGCATGGGTCCAGTCGCCCCGGGCCAGCACGTCGGTCAGCTCGGGTTCGCCGGCGGTGACCGTCCCCGTCTTGTCGAGGGCCACCACGTCGACGCGGGCCGCGGTCTCCAGGAACTCCCCGCCCTTGATCAGGATGCCGTCGCGGGCCGCCCGGCCGATGCCGGCGACCAGCGCCACGGGCACCGAGATGACCAGCGCGCCAGGGCAGCCGATGACCAGCAACGTGAGCGCGAGCTCCAGGTCAGCGGTCACGAGACCGACGACCAGCGCCAGGGCGATGATCCCGGGCGTGTACCACTTCGAGAACCGCTCCATGAACTGCTGCGTACGCGCCTTCGCGTCCTGCGCCTCCTCGACGCGGTGCACGATGCGGGCCAGCGTGGTGTCGGCGCCGACGCCGGTGGTCGTGAGCGTCAGGAATCCGTCCGCGACGATCGTGCCGGCGAACACCTGATCGCCGCCAGACTTCTCGACAGGGATGGACTCGCCGGTGATCGAGGCCTCGTCGATCGCGGCCTGCCCTCCGGCGACGAGGGCGTCGACGGGCACCCTCCCGCCGTTCTTGACCAGCACCGTCTCGCCGACCGCGACGGACTCGGCCGGCACCTCCTGCTGAGCGCCGTCGCGCACGACGGTGGCGGTCACCGGCGCGAGCGCGACGAGCTCGGCGAGCGCAGAACGCGTCCGGGCGAGGGTGGCGTTCTCCAGGGCGTGGCCGACGGCGAAGAGGAACGTGACCGCCGCCGCCTCCCAGTAGTTCCCGATCGCGATCGCGCCGATCGCGGCCACCGACACGAGCAGGTCGATCCCGATGACCCGGTAGCGCAGCGCCGTCACAGCCTTGGCGACCACGGGGGTTCCGGCGACCAGCGCGGCGGCCAACATGGCCGCGTCGCCGACGCTCGCCCCGAGGACGACGCTCGCCCCGAGGACGCGGCTGCTCACCCAGGACGCGAGGATGAGCAGCCCGGAGGCGGCGGGGATCGCCCAGCGATGTAGTCGAGCGTGCATGGCACTCGTACTCCTTTGCTTCTCAAAGACTGGTTTGGGGAGACGTCGTCCGGCAGCGCGGACGTACGGAACGAAAGGACGGACGGAACAAGGCGGTGGGTACGGGCGAGGCGCGCCCGCTTCTCAGAAGACGGAGGGGCGGGCCACGTACCCCACCGAGCCCACGGCGGCGACCAGGTCGTCGACGCTGTTGACGGCCGGGTCGTGCCGGACCTCGATCCGGGAGGTGGCGAAGTGCACCGTGGCGGCGTTGACGCCGGGCAGGGCCTTCAGGGCCTTCTCGATCTTGGCGACACACGACGGGCAGCTGAACCCCTGCGCGCGCAGGACAGTGCGGGTGCTCTCGCCGGAGGAGTGCGCGGCGGCCCCGGTGGTTTCGGGTGCCTCGTCGGCGGCCGGGCGGCGACGGAAGATGGTGAACATGTCAGCTCCTGATCTTGGGTGGTGAAGGATCTTGGGTGGTGAAGGATCTTGGGTGGTGAAGGATTTCGGGTGGTGAAGGTCTGAGGGAATCGAGGCCGGTGACCGGGAGGGCTTGAATGCGGGAGCGGTTCCTCGACGACACTTCGACCGTACGAAGTCCCTCGGCGACCGTCCTTGACGTCGGTCAAGCGCCGGATTCGTCCCGTTCGGGCAGGCTGATGCGTAGGAGGTGACCATGAGCCACCCGGATCACCAGCACGATCACGAGCTCGGTCACGGCGCGACGGGAGCGCCGGACCCGTGCGTCGCCGCCGTACCGGTCTTCCGCGGTTTGACCCCCGCGCAGCAGGCCGAGGTGGCGGAGTTCGCTCGGCCCGTCATCGCGTCGGCGGGTGAGCAGGTCATCGCGGCCGGTAGCGACGCGCGCCGGCTCCTCGTCGTGCATGCCGGTCGGATCAAGGTGGTGCACTTGCTCGAGAGCGGCCACGAGCATGTCGTACGGATGCTCGGTGAAGGTGACGTCCTCGGGGAGGCGTCTTTCGTGCTCGGGCAACGGCCGCAGCACTTCGCCTACGCCGAGACCGACGTGCAACTCTGCACGTTCGACCACGGGGACCTGGCCGGGATCGTGGGTCAGTATCCGGACATCGCCGTGCGGATGCTCCAGGTGCAATCCGAACGGCTGGTCGCCGCCGAGAGGATGCTCGCCGCGTTCGGAGGCGCCGACGTGGGGGCGCGCGTGGCGGCGTACCTGCTGGATCTGCCCGTTCGCCGCGGACCTGACGGCCAGAGCGTCGTCGAGCTGCCCATGGCGAAGAAGGACGTCGCGTCCTACCTGGGGACGACGCCGGAGACCTTCAGCCGTCGGCTGCGCGAGTTCATCGACAGCGGGGCGATCGCCACGGCCGGGCGGCGAGCGATGGTGATCCGTGACGCCGACGCGCTGATCCGACGCGCCGACGGATGAACGGGCCCAGATCCGGGGACTCCAGCCGCGATCGACGCCCTGCGTTGGGCGGGCGTTGGGCGGGTCACGGGCGCAGGGCGGGGGCGTCCACGACGCAGACGTCCGACCGGACGTGCGGCACCAGGCGCGCGCTGTCGCCGCTCTCGGCGAGAAGTCCCTGCACGAGCCCGTGATGCGCGGCGCAGATGATGTGGCCGTGCTCGGCGGTCGCGGCCGCGAAGGGGCACCGACGCAGCCACCAGGTGGACGACGAGCGCGGCTCGGGATCGAACCCGAACGCGGCCATCGTCGCGGTGAGAAGGGCGCCCGGTTCGGGGCCGGAGTGGCGCCGCGCGAGCTGACGGCCCCAGTCGATGCCGGCCTGGCGGGCGATCCGCTCGGGGTCGGGGCGGTCGGCCACCGCTGCCGCGAGCGCTTGGACCATCCCGGCCCACACGGTCAGGTCTCCCTCCTGCACCGGGGCGTCGGGATCGACCCGGTAGCGCCAGGGGGGCCGGCCGGTGACGCGGGTCTCGTCCCGCTCGCGCAGGACGAGACCTCGCTTCACCAGCTCCGTCAGGTGCGCTCGCACCGTGGTCACGTGGTGCTGCGTGCGCGCCGCGACCTCCTGGACCGACAGCGGCTCGTCGCTTCCTCGAAGGATCGCCCACACCCGGGACTGGGCGCCGGTGAGCCCGCCGGGCTCACCCGATACATCGCTCACCCCGGCTGTGGGGCTCTCTTGTCTCCCGACCAATTCGCCCACCTCGCTCACTCGCCTCACTGCGCAGGATAGGTCGGCCATCGGCCGGTGGCGTGTTGGGCGAAGAGGTCAGCGCTTCATGATCGGGCTCTTTCGACTGATCCCTCTCATCGACCGGCCCCTCGATCGATCGCGGTCTCTCATCGATCGTGGGCTCTCATCGACCGCGGCCCTCGTCGACCGCAGCTCCTCGTCGATCGATGAACCGGAACACGGTCCAGTAGAGGATCCCGATCATCACCCCGCCGCCCACGATGTTGCCGAGCGTGACGGGCAGCAGGTTGTCGAACCAGAAACTCGACCACGTCAACGCGTCGAACGCGATGGAATCCAGGCCCGTTTCCGACCAGAACGATGCCGGCGCGTAGTCCTTGATCACGATGCCCAGCGGGATCATGAACATGTTGGCCACGGAGTGCTCGAACCCCGAGGCGACGAACAACGCGATGGGCATCGTCACGGCCAGGATCTTGTCGGTCGTGGTCCTACCGGAGTAGGCGGCCCACACCGCCAGGCAGACCATCAGGTTGCACAGGATCCCCAGCGCGAACGCCTCGACGAACGT
>JBDIAS010000220.1:0-3922 GCA_039812465.1 Austwickia sp.
GTGTCGCAGAGTTTGGCGATTTCGCCGGTGCGGGGGTTCATGGCCAGGGCGTTGGCGGAGTCGTAGAAGTAGCGGACGAAGGCCTCGACGCCGGCGTCGGAGCGTTCGCGGGCGGGAGCGGGCATGTCGGCGAGTACGTCGACGGGTCGCGTGGTGGAGGTGGTCGCGGCGCCGTCCGGCAGGGTGACGGTCGCCTCGGCGCGTGCCGGCGTCGTGGGCCCGGGTGTCGGCGTCGTGTCGGTGGAGCAGCCCGACGTGGCGAGGGTGACCGCGGCGATGGTGCTCAACAGCCGCCGCGTGGCGCGTGCGGTCAGTTGCCCTGGCGTGGCGCGCGTGGTCGGTTGCCCCGACGTGGCGCGTGCGGTCAGTTGGCCCGCCGTGGCGCGCGTCGTCGGTACACCCGGCGTGACGCGAGCGGTCGGTGGGCCCGCCGTGGCGCGCGTCGCCGTGGTCTCGGCGTGGGTGGGCGCCGTCCGGGGGTGGGCAGGCCGGCGGTTCATGGCGCGCAGCCTAGGACGGAATCGTGCTGTCAGGGGGCGTGCGGCCAGGCTGGGGATAAGCGCTCTGGCCTGCGGTTTCGCGGAGACTCGGGGGGATCTGCGCCCCGCGGCGCGAATCCCCCTGTGCCCCAACCCGAGCGCGCATCGTCTCCTGATGTCGAGCTGGGGGGCGCGCGGATCATGCCAGCCTGTGAGATGCGCCCTCGCACGGGTGTTTCGGATGGCCGCATGTCCCGTACCGCCGTTAACATCTCGGAACGTGAGCAAGACGTGGGTCCAGACGGCCGCCGCCCTCCTCCTCGCGGCCGTGTGCACCGCCTGTGCGTCGGGCCCCGGGGACCTCTCGGACTCCGCGGGCTCACCGGGCGACTCCGCGTCTGGCGCAGCGTCGTCGGGCCCAGCCTCGGACGTCGCGGACCACCCCGGGACCGGTGTTCCCGACGAGGCCGGGGATACGGCCGCCGGGACGAGGGCGCCGACCACCCTGGAGTCCTCGAACCTGCGCCCCTCCGGGCCAGGCGACGCGAAACAGCAGCCCGGTACCGCCGCGGGGTCGGTCGTCCGCGTCGACCCCTGGCGCGACGGCACCGAAGCGGCCGCCCACGACGCGCCGGAACCGGCGGCCGACTCCGACTCGTGCAGGGGTTCGGTCACGTCACCGCGCGCCGACGCCTTCCGGTGCTTCCACGGCAGCGCGATCCGCGACCCCTGTTTCGTCGACCCGGAAGACGCGACGAACTACCTGTGCGTGCCCGACGAGGGCTCCTCCTGGATCCGTCTGCGCGGCATGGCCGGGAGCGACCCGAACCCGCCCGGCCGCGTCGACCGGGTGTTCTGGGCCACGCTCACCAACGGCGCGGAGTGCAAGGCGGCGAGCGGGGCGGGACCGACGGGCCTTCCGGGGTACCAGGCCTGGGCCGGCTCCTGCACCGGCGGCCCGTGGACGATGCAGTGGCTGACCTGGCGGGTCGCGGACGACACGCCGCAGGGCGTGGAGTTCCCGCTCCTTCCCGGCTCGGGGGGCGCCGACCAGTGGGTGGCCGCCGTCGAGACCACCGAGGGGCACGTCGAGCGCGTCCCCGTGAAGGTCGCTTACCGCTGAGCTGGGCGATGCTGATCGCGGCGCTTACGACGGGCCGGGTCAGCGCCCCACGAGGGGCCGGGTCAGCGCCCCACGAGGGGCCGGGTCAGCGCCCCACGAGGGGCTGGGTCAGCGCCCCCCGATCGGCCGGATCGGTGCCCCACGAGGAGTCGGTTCAGCGCCCCACGAGGGGCCGGGTCACACGCCGCTTCCGGTACGGCTGAGTCGCCACCCGGTGGCAACGGTGAAGATCACCGCGAGCGCCGCGAGCATGCCGAGCGAGAGCCACCAGTTGCCCGCGGACTGGACCCAGAGGTCGTCGCCGGAAGGATCGGGCGCGATCTGCGCATCCTGTGCCACCGGCGCGTTCCCTGCCGGCGCGGTCGCCGGTCCCGCCGTTGCGTCCTGCGCCTGCGGGGTCTGCTGGGCCGCGGGCGCGTCCGCGCTCGCCCCGGTGGGAGCGACCGTGGCAGCGCTGCCCTCAGGCGGCGTCACGGCGGTGGGCGGCACCGCGGCGGTGGGCGGCACCGCGGCGGTGGGCGGCTTGGGTCGCTTCTCGAGGACGTCGACGGTGGTGGCGGTGGCGGCGTACCCCCAGCGGCTCGGCGACGCCCAGGCGAGCTGCTCGAGACCCGCGCGGTCGGCGACGGGGATGAGGCCGCCGCACAGCACAAGCTGGGCCATCAGCGTGACGATCAGCAGGGGCATGACCTGCTCGGAGGTGGAGACGAGGGCGCTGATCAGCAGCCCCAGGGTGGCGCAGGCGAAGGTGGTGGCGACCACGGCGAGGTAGATCTCGACGATGCCGTTGCCGAGGGCGCTGGCCGAATCGGGGGGTGGTTTCACGGCCATGACCAGGGCCACCATGATCGCGGACTGCACGAGCGCCAAGCCGCCGAACGCGATCAGCTTGGAGCCCAGGTACGCGCTCGGCGCCAACCCGACCGCCCGTTCTCGCAGGAAGATGGGTCGCTCGTTGACCAGGTCGCGGGCGGTGGCGGCCAGGCCCATGAACGCGGCGCCCACGATGAGGATGACGAGCAGTTGGGTGGGTTCGCCGGTGGGTGGCGTTTCAGGGGGTCCGAAACCGGCGGAGCCGGGCACGGTCATCACCAGCGCCGCCATCACGACGGGGAGGGCGGCGGTGAAGAGGGCGTACGAGCGGTCGGCGAGGAGCACGCGCAGATGGCGCCGGACGAGGATGGCGGTCTGGCGGAGCCGCGACTGCTGGCGCAACGGTTCGGCGGCGGGCCCCGGGTCGTGGTGCCGCTCGGTCGCGCGCGGGGCGTGCGCCGTGGCGGCGGTGAATCGCGCTGTCACTCCGGGAGGATCGGCGGTGACGGCTTCGAAGACGTCGGAGTAGTCGCGCATGCCGAAGTAGGGCAGGAGGCCGTCGGGCGGGCCGAAGTACGCGACCGTACCGCCCGGCGCCAGCAGCAACACCCGATCGCACAGGCCGAGGTTGGCGACGGCGTGGGTGATGACGATGACGGTACGGCCGCCGTCGGCCAAGCCGCGCAGGGTCTGCATGACGGACTTGTCCAGGCCGGGGTCGAGGCCGGAGGTCGGTTCGTCGAGGAAGAGCAGGGAGGGGCGCGTGAGTAACTCCATGGCCACCGAGGTGCGCTTGCGCTGACCGCCGGAGAGTCGGTCGATGGGGGTGCGCAGGTGGGCCTCCAGCCCGAGCTCGGTGACGACCTCGCCGATGCGCTGTTCGCGTTCGGCCCGGTCGAGGTCGTCGGGGAATCGAAGTTCGGAGGCGTAGCCGAGGGCTTGGCGGACGGTCAGCTGCCGGTGGACGACGTCGTCTTGGGGGACGACGCCGATGCGGTGGCGTAGCTCGTGGTAGTTGTCGTACAGGTCGCGCCCGTCGACCGAGACCTGACCGGTGCTCGCGCGCCGGGAGCCGGTCAGCGCGCCGAGCAGGGTGGATTTCCCGGCGCCGGAAGGGCCGATGACGGCCAGGAGGCTGGCCTCGGGGAGCTCGAAGCCGACGCCGCCGAGGATCTTCTTGCCCTGCGGAAGCACCACCTGCAGGTCGTCTGCGACGAACGAGACCCTCGTACGAGCTTCGGTGCGTCGCAGTTCGCCGTCCAGCAGGTGAAATTCCTGGTGGCCGACCGTGAGGCGGTCCCCGGGGCGGAGCAGCGCCTGGGTGATCGGCGCGCCGTTGAGGTAGGTCCCGTTCAGGCTCGACAGGTCCTCGACCAGGTAGCCGGCCCCGCCGTCGACGGGCGTCGCCCTCGCGTGATGCCGCGAGACCAGCAGGTCATCGACGGTGATCGTATTGCCCGCGCCCCGTCCGATCGTCACCACGATCCCGGTCGGAATGCGCTCTCCC
>JBDIAS010000221.1:0-3913 GCA_039812465.1 Austwickia sp.
CTGCGCGCCTACGACGAGGACGGCGGGGACGCGCTGCGGCCCGCGGCCGGCTACAACGAGTTCTCACCGATCGTGGTGGAGTATCCCGGCCGCCTCGACAAGGAACAGACCGAGCGCCAGCTGTGGGACACCGCCCTCGCGATCTCGCTGGCCTTCGGGGTGTTCGTGCCGCAGATGGTGGGGCAGGCCAAGACCCGCCACCCGTACACCTTCGGGGAGCCGTCGTGACCTCCGCGCCGGGCGGCCAGACCCCGCGGCGGCCCGTGCCCTCCCCGAGGCGGGCAGGTCCGCCGCCCGGCACGCCGGAGCACCGGGTGGCGTTCAAGGTCTACTACGAGGACACCGACAGCCTGGGCGTCGTCTACTACGCCAACTACTTCCGCTTCCTGGAGCGGGGCCGCTCGGAGTGCCTCGAGGCCAGCGGCCAGGGGGTGGCGCAGCTCAACGCCACCGGCGTCATGGTCGTCGTGCACTCCCTCGAAGCGGCCTTCCGCAGCCCCGCCCGACTCGGCGAGGTGCTCGACGTGGTCACCGCACCCGTCTTGGAGTCCCCCTACCGGCTGCGCTTCTACCAGCGGCTGGAGCGCGGCGCCGACCTGGTCCTGACCGCCCGTATCGACGCCGCCTGCCTCGACGCGGATGGTCGGTTGATCCCCGTGCCCGACTCGGTCGTGGCTGCGCTCGCCGCGCCGCACTGACCCATACGCCCCGGCTCCCCTCGCTCACGCTGACGCACAAGAAGCGGGGCCGGCACCGTGATCCCGGTACCGGCCCCGCTTCAGAGGTGTCGTCGTGAGGTGTCAGAGCTGGAACTGCTTGACCAGCGACTGCAGCTGCGCGGCCTGCGACGCGAGCTCGTGCGCCGCCTGAGCGGTCGCCGCGGCGCCGGCGCTCGATTCCTGCGCGGACCGGCTCGCCTCACCGATGTTCGACGCGATCGCCTGAGACCCGGTCGACGCCTCCTGGACGTTGCGGCCCATCTCGTTGGTGGTGGCGGTCTGTTCCTCCACCGCGGAGGCGATGGTGGATTGGGTGTCGTTGATGCGGGCGATGATGGCGGAGATCTCGCTGATCGCGGTGACCGCGGCTTCGGTGTCGATTTGGATCTGTTCGACGCGTCGGGAGATGTCCTCGGTGGCCTTGGCGGTTTCTTGGGCCAGGTCCTTGACCTCGTTGGCGACCACGGCGAATCCCTTGCCGGCTTCGCCGGCGCGGGCGGCTTCGATGGTGGCGTTGAGGGCCAGCAGGTTGGTTTGTTCGGCGATGGAGGTGATGGTTTTGACGACGTCGCCGATTTCGGCGGAGGATTCGCCGAGTTTGGCGACGGTGGCGTTGGTCTGGTCGGCGACTTGGACGGCGCTGGCGGCGACGCCGGCGGCGTCTTGGGCGTTGGCGGCGATCTCGCGGATGCTGGCCGACATCTCCTCGGTGCCCGCGGCCACCGTCTGGATGTTGGTCGACACCTCACCGGCCGAGCCGGACACGGTGGCCAGGCTGCGTGACGACACCTCGGAGCTGCTCCCCATCTGAGCGGCCGTCGCGGACAGTTCCTCGGAGGCCGCGGCCACCCCGGAAGTGGCCTCCTCGACCTGCTGGAGCACGTTGTGCATCGACGTCCGCGTCTCCTCGGCCGCCCGGGCCATCACGCCCACCTCGTCGCTGGTCTCGGCCGTCACGGGGCGAGTCAGGTCACCCTTGCCCATCGCCAGGAGGGTCTCCTTGACGGCGTCCACCGAGTGGAGGATCCCGTTGGCGATCCGCCAGGCGAGGAGGAAGAGCACCACGGCAGCGATCAGGGAGACCCCGACGAGCACCAGAACGACGGTCCGGAAGGTGGATTCCGTGCCCGCCGTGATCTCCACGACCTGCTTGTCGATGACGCCGACGAGCTCTTCCGCGTGCTTGCCCGCCTCGTTGATGGCGACCGTAGCATCGCCCAAAGACACCGTGACGGCTTCGGACATCTTGCCCGCCTTGACCAGGCCGGCGACGACCTCGTCCGCCTTCTTGAACTCCTGAATGTGCTCGTCGATCTGCCCGAAGGCGTCCTTGCCGTCGGACAGGTTGAGCTGCGGGAACTCGCGCAGGTCCTTGTCGACGAGCGCCACGCTGGCCAGGAAGTTCTTGCGGCTGTCCAGCTCCTCCAGGTTGGCGGAGGCGTTCTTGGCCTGCGCGTCCAACAGGTACCCGTTCTGATAGCGCTTGACGTTGAAGAGGTGCGCTTCCAACAGGAGCGCGCTCTGCTGCATGTGCAACGCGTCTTCGAGAGCGTCCGCGTCGGACTTCATGCTGTTCAGAGCGACGAAACTGGTCACCCCGAGCATCATCGTGCACAGCAGTCCGATCACGCCGATGGCGAGAATCTTCGGACGCAAGGTCAACGTGTTCAGGGACCACCGCGGTGCCTTCACGGCTTTGCTCATGGGAACTTCCTCGTCTCACAACATGGGTCCGGCCACGCGGATCGGTAGGCCGCGTTCGCCGGGGCGTCACGGCCCTCATCGACCGTCCCCCCGCAGATCACAGGGAAATCCCGGGCTCCCTGGCCCTTTCATCGCCCGATCCTTGCTCGCTCTCCGACGAAGACCACCGATCTGGCGGGCTCCACCCTCCTGGCATTTGCCCCCGGGTGTCCCGCCCCGCCAGGGTGGACCCATGCCCCAGACCCTCACGCCCGACCAGCTGCGCGCCCGGCACACTATGAAGTGGACGCTGCACGGGCCCGAGATCCTGCCCCTGTGGGTGGCCGAGATGGACTTCGCGACGTGTCCCGCCGTCGCGGACGCGGTCCGGGACGCGGCGGCGCGGGAGGTGTTCGGGTACGAGACCCGCGACGGCCGCCTGGCGCGCGCCACCGCCGCCTGGTGCGAGCGACGGTACGGATGGTCCGTCGAGCCAGGCTGGATCCGGGAGCTGCCCGATGTGCTGCGGGGGGTGCAGCTCGCCATCGACCACTTCACAACCCCCGGGTCCGACATCGTGCTCCCCGTGCCCGCGTACATGCCGTTCTTCGACGTGCTGCACCTGACCGGCCGACGTGGGGTCTACGTGCCGATGCTGCGCGACGGGGCGGCGTACCACTTCGACCTGGACCGCATCGAGGACGCGTTCGTGAAGGGCGCCGGCGGGATCATCCTGTGCAATCCCTACAACCCGCTTGGCGCCACCTTCGGAGCCGAAGAGTTGCACGCCGTGTGCGCGCTGGCGGAGCGGTACGGGGCCCGGGTGATCTCCGACGAGATCCACGCGACGCTGGTCTACGACGGGCGGCACCTGCCCACGGCCTCGGTCTCCGACGTGGCCGCCGAGGCCACGATCACCCTCACCGCCAGCTCCAAGGGGTTCAACACCCCGGGCCTCAAATGCGCCCAGCTCGTGTTCTCCCGGGCCAAGGACCTGCGGGTGCTCGCCCAGATCAACCGGATGGCCACCCACGGCGCCTCGACGCTGGGGATCGAGGCGTCGATCGCGGCGTACAAGCACGGCGAGGCGTGGCTCGACGAGCTGCTGGTCTACCTGCGCGGCAACCGGGACTACCTCGCCGAGGCCCTCCCCCAGGCGGCCCCGGGCATCGGCTACCTTCCCCCGCAGGCGACCTACCTCGCCTGGCTCGACTTCACGGGCGTGGACGCGCTGGCGGGCGAGGACCCGTCGGCCTGGCTGCTGGCGCGCGCGAAGGTCTACTGCAACCCCGGCCCCGCCTTCGGTGCCGGCGGAGAGGGGCACACCCGGCTCAACTTCGGGACCTCCCGGGAGATCCTTGCCGAGTTCGTGGAGCGGGTGGCCGCCGCCGTCGCCGCGGCCTGAGGCGCACCGTCGCGATCCGGGGGGGACCATGCCGCGTTCGGGGCACCACGGTACGAGGGACCCGTACGAGAGCGTACGTCAGCTCGGCGGTCAGCTCGGCTTGGGC
>JBDIAS010000222.1:0-3882 GCA_039812465.1 Austwickia sp.
GCCTCCTGGGCGGCCGCCAGGGCCTCGTCCAGCTCGCGCGGTCGCAGCGCCGGCAGATCGCCGAGGAGGACCGCGGCGGGAGCCTGCGCGGGGCAGGCGCGCAAGCCCGCGCGCACGGCGGCCACCAGCCGCGGCTCGGCGCCGTGGCCCGCCGCACCCCGGGGATCGGGCGCGTAGGGGCCGGTCGGCTCCGCCACCGCGCGTACCCCCCGCGGCAGCGCGGAGGCGAGGGCCGCGTCACCGGTGACCACCGCGACGGCCCGGACCCCCCGGGCCCGCAGGGCCGCGTCCACGGTGTCCAGGGCGAGGGCCCGCGTGAGGAGGGCGTGATCCACGGAGGCGGGGACCCGGAGCCGGGTCTTGCCGGTCGCGCCCCGCGCGGGCACCACGACGTGCAGCGCCCATCGCCCCCGCGCGCCCCCTCGACCGTCGGTCGCCTGGTCCGCCCTCACGTCGAGCGATTCTGACATCGGCCGTCCCAAGGGTCGACACGGCCTGTCCGCGCGGCCAAGATGAGGGCCGGGAAATGCTGGCGCGCCCGTCGACGCGCAGCGCCTTGGAGGGAAGGACGTCTCGTGGTCTCACCCAGGGCGCAGCGACCCCGCAAGGAGCATCCCAGCGCCTACCGGGCCGGCATTCTGATCGCCAAGGGCTCGATCGTCGCCCTCACCCGCAGCGACTGGCACGGGATGGAGAACCTCCCGGACGACGGCGGGTTCCTCGTCTGCGCCAACCACATCTCGAACGCCGACCCGTTCGCGGTGACCCGGTTCCTCTGGGACAACGGACGCCCGCCGTACTTCCTGGCCAAGGAGTCGATGTTCCACTGGCCGCTCTTCGGGCGCATCATGCGCGACTCGGGACAGATTCCGGTGCGCCGCGGGACGGCGCGCGCGGCGGAGGCGTACGAGCACGCGGTGCAGGCCGTCGTGGACGGCCGCTGCGTGGTGGTCATGCCCGAGAGCACGATCACCAAGGATCCGGAGCGCTGGCCGATGGTGGGCAAGACCGGCGCCGCCCGGATCGGGTTGGCCACCGGACGCCCCGTCATCCCGTTGGCCCAGTGGGGTGTCCAGTACATCCGACACCGGCGTGGCCGGCCGGATCCGGGGCTGCGGGTGGTGAACCGGATGCAGGCCGGGCCGCCGGTGCCGCTGGACGACCTGCGCGGGCGCGAGATGGACGCCTCGCTGCTGCGGGTGGCGACGGACCGGATCATGGACGCGATCACCGCCCAGCTGGAGACCTTGCGCGGGAGCACAGCCCCGGCCGGGCGGTGGGATCCGTCGGTGGGGCGGCGCGTCGTCCGGGACGAGCTCGGGGAGCGCCCCGGCCACCGCGACGGGGCGGGGGAGCGCCGGTGAGCCGGATCGCGGTGATGGGCACCGGCAGCTGGGGCACCGCGTTCTCGCAGGTGCTCGCCGACGCCGGGCAGGACGTCCGGCTGTGGGGCAGGCGCCCGGAGCTGGTGGCGCGGATGCGCTCGCAGGGGGTGAACCCCGACTACTTGCCCGACATGGCCCTCCCGCAGCGGGTGGAGGTCACCGACGACGCGTCCTTCGCGCTGGAGGGCGCCGACCACGTCGTGCTCGCCATCCCCTCCCAGGTGCTGCGGCCGACGCTGGAGGCGTGGGCAGGTCGGATCGGCCCGGACGCCCGCGTGGTCTCGTTGGCCAAGGGCGTGGAGCGGGGCAGCACGCTGCGGATGAGCGAGGTCATCGAGCAGGTCGGGGGCGTGCCGGCCGAACGCATCGCGGTGCTGTCCGGCCCGAACCTCTCCCACGAGGTGGCCGCCCGACAACCGGCCGCCTGCGTGGTCGCTTCGGTGAACACCGACGTCGCCGCCGACGTCGCCGACCTGGTCCGCACCGACTACTTCCGTCCCCAGGTCTCGACCGACGTCGTCGGGGTTGAGATCGGCGGTGCCGCCAAGAACGTCGTGGCCGTCGCGGTGGGGATGGCCGAGGGGCTCGGCCTCGGGGACAACACCCGGGCCTCCCTGATCACGCGGGGTCTCGCGGAGACCGTACGGCTGGCCCTCGCGCTCGGCGCCGACGCGCGCACGCTGCAGGGCCCGGCGGGCGTGGGCGACCTCATCGCGACCTGCATGTCGTCGCTGTCCCGCAACCTGTCCGCGGGGATCGCGCTGGGTCAGGGGCACAGCCTCCAGGAGTGGGTCGACGGCACCCTGCAGACGGCCGAGGGGGTGCGCTCCAGCGAGGCGATCCTCGCGCTCGCGCAGGCCCACGGCGTCGACACCCCGCTCGTCGAGGCCGTGGTGGCGGTCCTGCACGACGGGCAGCACCCGGCCCTCATCGCCGTCTCGCTGATGTCCCGAGAGCTGAAGTCCGAGAAGAGCTGAGCGGCCCGCGCCTCCACCGCGAACCGCCCACGCGAGCGCGTAGAGTCGGCCGGGATGAGCGCCAGCCAGCCCCGCCGCCCCCGTGTCGCCGTCCTCTTCGGGGGCCGTTCCTCCGAGCACGCGGTCTCGTGCGTGACCGCCGCGAGCGTCGTCGCCGCCATCGACCGGGACGCCTTCGACGTGCTGCCGATCGGGATCACCCGCGACGGCGTCTGGGTGCGCGAGCACGACGACCTGAGCGATCTGTCGTTCGCGGGCGGTGCGCTGCCGCACGTGCGCGAGGACCGACCCCGCGTGGTCATCCCGCTCGCGGCGCCGGAGCGCCACGTGCTGCAGCTGCGGGAGGGCGGCGAGCCGCTGGACCTCGGGCGCCTCGACGTGGTGGTCCCGGTGCTGCACGGCCCGTTCGGCGAGGACGGCACGATCCAGGGGCTGCTGGAGCTGGCCGGGCTTCGTTACGTCGGCGCCGGAGTGCTCTCGTCGGCGGTCATGATGGACAAGGAGTTCATGAAGCTCACCTTCGCGGCGGCGGGGCTCCCGATCGGTCCGTACGTGATCATCTCGGACCGCCGGTGGCGCAGCGACCGCGACGGCGCGCTGGCGGAGTGCGCGTCGCTGGAGTTCCCGCTTTTCGTCAAGCCGTGCCGGGCCGGGTCCAGCATGGGGATCAGCCGCGTGAGCGAGCCCGCGGAGCTGGCGGCCGCGATCGAGGAGGCCCGGCGGCACGACCCGAAGGTGATCGTGGAGCAGGGTATCGAGGGCCGCGAGATCGAGTGCGGCGTCCTGCAGGGGCGCGGCGGCCCGGACCGCGCGAGCGAGCTCGGCGAGGTCGTCGTCGGGGCGGGCCACGACTTCTACGACTTCGAGGCCAAGTACATCGCCGAGGGCGGCGTGACCCTGTCCTGCCCGGCCGACCTGCCGGCGCCCGACGCGCTGGCGATGCGCGAGATGGCGTTGGCCGCGTTCGCCGCCGGGGCGTGCGAGGGCCTGGCCCGCGTCGACTTCTTCTACGGCCCGGACGGTGAGATCACGCTCAACGAGATCAACACCATGCCGGGGTTCACCCCGACCTCGATGTACCCGCACGTCTGGCAGGTGAGCGGCCTGTCCTACCCGGAGCTGGTGGCCGAGCTGATCCAGCTGGCGCTCGAGCGTCCCGTCGGGCTGCGCTGAGCGAGACGGGCTGACCACGCGACGCCCCGGCGTTCGCGTCGGGTCAGCGACACTGGTGCGGGCCCTGCGGGATGGCCCCCGTGGCGTGGGCGAACGCACCGAGGAGCAGCGGCTCGGGCGCGTACTGCCGCGGCACCAACACCTCGACGGCGGGCGCGCGCCCGTAGCTGACGAAGACCATGCCGCCCTCGACCCGGCGCCCGACCCAGTCGATGCCGTCGGCGGCCACGCAGTCGTCGGTGGTCGGCCCCGGCGAGGTCGCGCCGCAGCGCGCGATGATCGCCGGGTCGCCCCACGCCGCGACGGCGGGCGGGTCGTCGCGGACCGCCGCCCGCGGCTGCCCCCCG
>JBDIAS010000223.1:0-3870 GCA_039812465.1 Austwickia sp.
CGGCGCGTACCCCGCTCACTGGGAAGCGGACATCCTGCTCGCCGACGGCGAGACGGCCCGCCTCCGGCCGCTGGGCCCCACGGACGAGGCGGCCCTGGAGGAGCTGTGGGCGCGGCTGACTCCGCAGTCGCAGTACTTCCGGTTCTTCTCACCGCACCGTCGGATCACGGACGCCGACCGCGAGCGGTTCCTCCGGTCGGACCAGTCGAACCGGGTGGTGCTCGGGGTGTTCGCCCGGGTCGATCTCATCGCCATCGGGGAGTTCACCCGTACGAATCCCACCGAAGCGGAGCTGGCGTTCCTCGTCGACGACAACTTCCACGGGTACGGGGTGGGTGGGCTCCTCCTGGAGCACTTGGCGCAGATCGCCCGCGAGATCGGGCTCACGCGGCTCACGGCTCAGGTGCTGCCGGAGAACCGCAGGATGCTGGCCTCCCTGCGCGGCGCGGGGTACGAGATGCAGGCGAGCATCGCCGACGGGCTGCTCCATTACGCCTTCCCCGTCGAGCCGACCGACGTGTCCCAGGCCGTGATGGCCGCGCGGGAGCACCGCGCGGAGGCCAACTCCATGCGGCGCATCTTCGAGGCCCGGTCCGTGGCCATCGTCGGAGGAAGCGCCCGGCGGGCCAGCATCGGGCGGCTGCTGCTCACCAACCTCATCGGCGGCGACTTCACCGGGCGGGTGCACGTGGTCAACGCCACCGCCGACGCCGTGATGGGCATGGCGCCGTACCGCTCCGTGCGCGACATCCCCGACCCGGTGGATCTGGCCGTGATCCTCGTGCCCGCGGAGCACATCCCCGCCGTGATCGAGGACTGCGCCGCCAAGGACGTGCATGCCGTCCTCGTGATCTCGACCGGGTTCGCGGAGTCCGACGTCGAGGGCCGCGAACGGCAGAAGGCGCTGGTCGAGCAGTGCCACGCCGCCGGGATCAGGCTCATCGGGCCGGGGGCCCTCGGCATGATCAACGCAGCCGACACCGGCCTGAACGCCTCGCTGTGCGACGTCCGCCCGCGACCGGGGCGGATCGGCTTCTTCTGCCAGTCCGGGCCGGTCAGCCTCACGGCCCTGCGGATGCTGCTGGATCGGGGCCTCGGGCTGTCGAGCTTCGTCTCGGCCGGCAACCGGGCCGACGTCTCCGGGAACGACCTGCTCCAGTACTGGGAACAGGACGAGGCAACCGAGGTCATCCTCTGTTATCTGGAGTCGGTGGGGAACGTGCACAAGTTCTCCCGCCTCGCCCGGCGGATCAGCGTCACCAAGCCCATCGTGGCCATGACCCCCGGCGAGAGCGCCCACATCCGGCAGCTGTTCCCCGGCACGGGGAGCTCGCAGTCCGGCGCGGGGGTCATCGACGCGATGCTGCGCCAGTCAGGAGTGATCCAGGTCGGATACCTCGAGCACCTCCTCGACGTCGCCGCCCTGCTGACCCATCAGCCGCTCCCGCGGGGCAACCGGCTCGCCATCGTCGGGGACTCCCGGAGGTGACGATCGGAGCCGCGGACATGGCGACGCACGCGGGGTTCGTCACCCAGGCCCTGTGGCAGAACCTGGCGACGCTGTCGGCGGAGTCGTACGCGGAGCGGTTGGCCTCCGCGATGGCCGACGACGACGTCGACGCGGTCATCGCCGTGTTCATCCCGACTCCCGCAGAGACGACGGTGCAGATCAGCGAGGTCCGCGCGGCGATCGCGGCCCTCGGCGGCCACCCGAGCAAGCCGCTGCTCGCGGTCATCCCCCTCGGCCAGGGCGACCCGAACCTGCTGCACCGGCACGCCGGGCCCGGGGAGTCGGAGGCGGTGCCGATCTACCGCAGCCGCGAGCGGGCGATGCTCGCGCTGAGCAAGACGTGGCAGTACGCGCAGTGGCGCGCCCGGGCCGCGACCTTGGCGCCGCTGCTCACCGACGTCGAGACGCAGGCGGCCGCGAGCCTGCTCGCCGCCGTGCTGGAGGACGCCCCGGAGGGACGCCGACTCACCGACGAGGAGGTCACCGACCTGCTGGAGTTCTACCGGATCCCCGTCCTGCCCTCGCGGCGGGTGGGCGACCTGGACGAGGCCACCGCGGCGGCCGCCGACCTCGGCTGGGACGTGGTGCTGAAGGCGACGGGCGACCGCGTCGGCGATCCGTCCGGCCGGCGCGTGTGGACGCAGGTCCGGGACGCCAACGAGATGGCCGTCGCGTGGCGGCAGCTGGGCCAGACGCTCGGCGACCCGCGGGAGGCGGCGGTCGTCGTGCAGACGATGGGCGCGCCCGGGCGGAACCTGACCGTGTCCGCGACCGAGGATCGTCTCCTCGGCCCGGTGGTCTCCTGCCGGATGGGCGGGGAGGCCGCCCGGGTCATCCGCGACGTCAGCCACCGCCTGCCCCCGCTGGCCCGCGCCGACATCACCGGCATGCTGCGCGAGCTCCGCCTGGCCCCGCTGCTCTTCGGGGACGACCAGATCCCGCCCGCGGACGTCGCGGCCGTGGAAGACCTGATCGCGCGGGTCGGCCAACTGAAGCAGAACCAACCCGACGTCGACTCGCTGGACATCGACGTCATCGTGCACACCGAGGGGATCTCCGTGGCCGGCGCCCGGGTCCGAGCCCAGCGCCCCGAGCCGCGCTACGACCTCTACGCCCGGCGCCTCAGCGTGCCGCCCGACGGCCTGTGAGGGGTTCGAGGAGAGGGCCGCGGCGCCCGTCGACGACGAGGCGGGCCCGTGGCCGATCGGGGGGAACGCCCTAGTCCTCGCGCGGGGTCAGGGTCAGCAGCGTCGCCTCGGGGCGGCAGGCGAAGCGTACGGGGGCCCACGGCGAGGTGCCCAGCCCCGCGGAGACGTGCATCCACGCGGCACCGTCGGGGGCTTGTGAGGACGGCGTCGACCCGGCGCCCGGCCACCACCGGGAGACCCCCTTGGCCCGCGAGGTGTCGAGGTCGCAGTTCGTGACCAGGGCCCCGTAGAACGGCACCGCCAGCTGGCCGCCGTGCGTGTGGCCGGCGATGATCATGCCCGCGCCGTCGCTGGTCATCGCGTTGAGCACCCGCTGATAGGGGGCGTGCATCACCCCGACCGTGAGGTCGGCCTCCGGGTCGGCGGGCCCGGCGACGTCCTCGTACCGGTCGTAGTCCAGGTGCGGGTCGTCCACGCCCACCAGCTCCAGCTCCAGGCCCCCCACGCTCAGCGGGGCGCGGACGTTGGTCAGGTCCAGCCACCCCTGCGACGCCAGGCCGGCGGCCAAGGCTTGCGTCGGCAGCCGGGGCGTGGTGGGTTCGGTGTACTTGCCGATCAAGTACCGCGCGGGGTTCTTCGGCGACGGCGAGAAGTAGTCGTTGGACCCGAGCACGAACGCCCCCGGCAGATCCAGGAACGGCGACATCGCGTCGAGCAGCGGCCCCACCGAGTCCGCGTGGGACAGGTTGTCCCCGGTGTTCACGACCATGTCCGGGCGGAGCCGCGCGAGTTCCGCGATCCAGGCGACCTTGCGGCGCTGCCTGGGCATCAGATGGATGTCGGACACCTGGAGGATGCGCAGCGGCCGGGCGCCACGGGGCAGGACCGGCGCGTGGCGTTCGCGCACGACGAAGGCGTTGCGCTCGATCAGCGAGCCGTACGCGAGCGCGGCGGCCCCGACACCCGCGAGCCGGCACGAGTACTTCATCAGCGTGTTCATCGCCGCACATCCTCCCAGAGTCCCGCGCCGCGCCCGGTCGCCGGGGGCGCCTCACGGGCTCAGCCCGTCGCGCGCGGTGTCGCGGGTCTCGCCGGCGCTGTGCCGGGCGTCACGGCCCGAGGCGCCGTGGCGCGGGGCGTCGTGGCGCGGGGCGTCGTCGCGCGCGTGGGGCTGGGCGCGGTCGCCGGCGGGCGAGCCTTCGTGGCGGGGGG
>JBDIAS010000224.1:0-3840 GCA_039812465.1 Austwickia sp.
GAGATGGTCATCCCCTCGGCGTCGGCCCGCGCGCGAACTGCCTCGTGCAGCTCGTCGGGCACGTTCTTGACCTGCAGCGTCGCCATCGCATGAGACTAGCATGCGCTAGGTGGGTCTCTAGCATGACGCGATGATGCGCGAGGTAGCGAATGCGCGCGGGGTGGCGCCGAAGCGTTGTCGGTGGGGTGCGCGAGGATGCCTCACGTGATCAAGGGCCAGGCCGAGACGGCCGCGCAGCGCAAGGCGCGAGGGGCGTTCTACACGCCGCCCGCGCTGGCGCGGTACGTCACCGACTGGGCGGTCCGCGCCGCGGGAGACACCGTGCTGGAGCCCTCGTGCGGTGAGGCGGCGTTCCTGCTGCAGGCGGCCCGCCGCTTGCGCCAGCTCGGCGCGACCGGGGGGCTTTCCGACCAGCTGCACGGGGCGGAGCTGCACGGGGCGTCGGCGGAAGCGGCCCGCGCGGCGCTTCGCGCGGCGAGGGAGGCGGCCCGGATCGAGGTCGGAGACTTCCTGGCGCTGGAGCCGTCCGCGACGTACGCGGCCGTGGTCGGCAACCCCCCGTACGTGCGCTACCAGGCGTTTACCGGCGACTCGCGGGCCGCGGCCCGGCGGGCGGCGCTGCGGGCGGGCGTGCGGCTGAGCGCCCTCGCGTCGAGCTGGGCTTCGTTCACGGTGCACGCCGCGCTGCACGTGCGGCCCGGGGGCCGCCTGGGGCTGGTGCTGCCGGCCGAGATGCTGAGCGTCAACTACGCGGCCCCGATCCGAGATTTCCTGATGGCGGGATTCGGCCGGGTGCGGCTGGTGCTGTTCACGGAGCGCGTGTTTCCCGGGGTGATGCAGGACGTGGTGTTGCTTCTGGCCGAAGGTCGAGGGGAGGGGCCGAGCGGTCACTGCGAGTTGCTCCAGGTGCGCAACGCCGAGGCCCTCGCGGATGTGGTCGAGCGGGACGTGCGCCGGTGGCGGCCGCCGCCGGGCGAGCGCTGGTCACACGCCCTGGTGGATCCCGCCGCGGCGGAGGCGTACGGGCGGTTCGTGCGTGGCCGCGCGTTGACGGCGAGTCGAGGCGGCGGATCCGCGGATCCGGACTCCGATGCCCTGAGCAGGCCGGATCCGGCAGCACCCTTCGTCCCGCTGGAGGTGTGGGGGGCGACGACGCTCGGCATGGTGACGGGGGCGAACGCATACTTCGCGCTGTCCGGCGCGCAGGCGAGGCACCGGCGGATCCCGGTCGGCGAACTGCTGCGGATCTCCCCGCCCGGCAGCCGGCACCTGCGCGGTCTCACGCTGACGGGATCGCGGCTCGACGAACTGGACGCGGCGGGTCAGCGGACCTGGCTGTTTCGGCCGCCGGGGGATCCGTCCTCGGCCGCCCGGGCGTACCTGCGCGAGGGCGTCGCGCGGGGGGTCGACCAGGCGTACAAGTGCCGGGTGCGCACGCCGTGGTGGCGGGTGCCGTTGCTCCGACCGGCGGATCTGCTGCTCACGTACATGAACGCGGACACCGCACGTCTGTGCACCAACCTGGCGGGGGCGCACCACCTCAACTCGGTGCACGGTGTCTACCTGGCGGCGGAGCATCGGCGGCTCGGACGCGATCTTCTGGCGCTCGCGTCGCTCAACAGCGTGACGTTGCTGGGGGCCGAGCTCGTCGGGCGGGCGTACGGGGGAGGGGTGCTCAAGCTCGAGCCGCGCGAGGCTGACCGCTGGCCGATGCCCTCGCCCACGCTGGTGGCTCGGCGGGCCGGCGCGCTCAGGGCGGTCCGGCCGGCCGTGATCGACCTCCTCGCCGGGGGACGCCTGTGGGAGGCGTCCGAGGCGGTCGACGCCGTGCTGCTCGACGGGCTGGTCGGCGACGATGCGCTGGCCGCGATGCGCGCCGGGCGGGCGGGGCTGCACGCCCGGCGCTCGGCCCGCTCCCGACCGCGGCGCGTCACGTCGTGAGCCGACTGGGACGTGCGTGCCGTGAGCCAAGCCGGGACTGTCGTACACGTTGCGTGCCCCGCTGCTCGGTCGTCCGCGTCCACGCCCCGTGGCCACGACGGCCCTGTCCACGGGGCATGTCTGGCGTCGGCGGAGCCGTACCGCTTCTGCGTAGCCTCCCGGGAAGAGCACTTGACGCCGACCAATTCGGCCCGTTCATACTGACGAACACCGGGAGGAGGAACCCGCCATGAGTTCGACCGCGCGCCACGCCGCGTCTTGGGACGGTCGTGGACCGCTCGTCACGGTGGCCGACTTCGAGCGCCACTGGGCAACCCGCGAGGAGACGTACGAACTCGTGGACGGCCACCCGATCATGAGCCCGCCCGAGAGCTTCGCCAACCTCGACGCCGCATTCGAACTGGGCACCATTCTTCGGAGCTCGTTCGACAGGGAGGCATGGATGGTCCTGCTCCAGGCGGGCCTCACGGTCCGCGGGGTCGATCCTGCCACCGTCCGAGTGCCGGACCTCGTCGTCGCCGCCCGGCGGGGCCAGGAGGGGATCCGCCTCCCGGCCGAGGATGTCGTGCTCGTGGTCGAGGTCCTCTCACCGAGCACGTCTCAGACGGATCGGCTGGTGAAGCGGCGTGAGTACGCCCGGGCGGGTATCCCCGCCTATCTGATCGTCGACCGGCACCCCGGGCCGCCGGCCCTGACGCTTCTGACAGACCCGCGCGACGGCGACTACCAGGCCGAGGTCACCGGGGCGTCAGTGACACTCCGGCTCGCCGGTCGCGACATCCCGCTGCGCGTTCAGGATTTCATGCTCTGAGCGGGCATCCAGCGCTCCCCGAGCGCGTCCGCGCGTAGGGCCGACGATCAGCCCTGCGCGTCGGCCGGGGCCGTGGGTCGGGGCCCCCGTACTCGCGCTCGACGATGGCCACCCGGACGGTGTAGTGCTCGTACCAGTGCGCCTGCCCCAGCCGCTGAGCCTCCCGGTGTTCGGCCACGTCCTTCCAGGCCCTCGCGCTCGCCTCGTCACGCCAATAGCTCACGGTGATGCCGAACCTGCTCACGGGATCCCGTACGGAATCCAGCCCCAGGTAGCCGGGCTGCGCAGCGGCCATTTGCTCCATCCGGGTAGCCATGTCGGCGTACGCCGCGTCGTCGCTCCGGGCGCGCGTCGAGGTGAAAATGACTGCCGTGTACGGGGGCTCCGGGTACGCGTCGTCATTCGCTGAGGCTATCGGCCTGGCCCGACCTGGCCCGACCTGGCGTGCCTGGCCTGCCTGGCCAGACCTGCCTGCCGATCGTGGGGGCCCGTCGGCGCGGGTCCCGACTCGATACCTCGAGGCAGGCGCTGTCGTCCGGCGGGGACTGTGGTGGGTCGGCCGTGACGCTGCTGTAGCGGCGTCTGGGTCGAGGTGGATCGGTCGTCGTCGGGGAAGCGAGTCCAGGGCGAAGACGCGAGTCCAGGCCGCGTGCTAGGACAGCGGGGCGGAGCTCAGGGCGTCCGGGGGCGCCGGTCCGGTTTGGTTCAGGCGGCCTGGGCGGGCCAGGTTCTGACTCGCTCGGTCGATGGAGGCGCTGTCGTCCGGCGGGGACTGTGGTGGGTCGGCCGTGACGCTGCTGTAGCGGAGTCGGGGTCGAGGTGGATGGGTCGTCGTCGGGGAAGCGAGTCCAGGGCGAAGACGCGAGTCCAGGCCGCGTGCTAGGACAGCGGGGCGGAGCTCAGGGCGTCCGGGGGGGCCGGGTCCGGTTTGGTTCAGGCCGCCTGGGCGCGCCAGGGGCCGGGTCGGTTCAGGCGTCCGGGGGCGCCGGTCCGGTTTGGTTCAGGCGGCCTGGGCGCGCCAGGGGCCGGGTCGGTTCAGGCGGCCTGGGCGCGCCAGGGGCCGGGTCGGTTCAGGCGGCCTGGGCGCG
>JBDIAS010000225.1:0-3786 GCA_039812465.1 Austwickia sp.
CCAGCCGGCTCAGCCGGCGACGCGGACGCCGAAGTCGCCCTCGGCCACCCGTACGCGCAGTAACTCCTCCACCTCGATCTGGTCGCGGCTGGTGACCACCCCGCCGTCGGCGTGCTCCACCACCGCGTACCCGCGTTGCAGCGTGGACAGCGGACTCAGCGCACGAACGCGCGCCCGCAGGTGCTCCACCTCGACGACGGCGTGCCGAATTCGTCCCGAGAGGACCAGCCGCGCGCGGGATCGGCAGGTGTCCACCTGGGCGCGGTGCGGCGCGAGCGTCGCCGCCGGGTCGGCGAGGACCGGCCGCGACCGCAGTGACGCCAAGCGCGTCCGCTGATCGGACAGGCGGCGCCATACCGCGCCGCGCAGCCTGGACCGGGCGTCCGCCAAGCCGCTGCGCTCCTCGGCAACGTCCGGCACGATGCAGGCGGCGGCATGCGTGGGCGTGGAGGCGCGGACGTCCGCGGCGAAGTCCACCAGCGGAGTGTCCACCTCATGCCCGATCGCGCTCACGACCGGCGTGCGCGCGCCGGCCACGGCACGGACCAAGGCCTCGTTGCTGAACGGCAGAAGGTCCTCGAACGAGCCTCCGCCCCGGGCCAGCACGATCACGTCGACGTCGGCGGCCGCGTCGAGGTCCGCGAGAGCAGCCACGACGGCGGTCACCGCATCAGGCCCCTGCACGGGGACCTCACAGGTATCGAAGGCGACACCCGGCCAGCGACGCCGCGCGTTCTCCACGACGTCGCGCTGGGCGGCGCTCGCCCGCCCGCAGATCAGGCCGACGCGGCGGGGGAGGAACGGCAGCGGTTTCTTCCGATCGGCGTCGAAGACCCCCTCCGCGGCCAACACGCGTTTGAGGTGCTCGATCCGGGCGAGCAGGTCCCCCTCTCCCACGGGACGGATCTGGCGCCCCTCCAACTGCAGCGTCCCGCGGCGAGTCCAGAACGTCGGCTTGGCCTGCACGACCACCCGCTGCCCCTCGCGCAGCGGGGTAGCCATCGCGTCGAGCGCGAACACGGACATCGTCAACGTCAGCGACATGTCCACGTCGGCGTCGCGCAGGACCAGATACGCGGTGTTCGCGCCGGGCCGCCGCTGCGCCTGGACCACCTGGCCCTCGACCCACAGCTGAGACATCCGGTCGACGTACTCCGCGATCTTCATCGACAGCAAACGCACCGGCCACGGCCGTTCGGCGGACGTCTCCGCGGCCTTGTCGGGCAGCGTCCGGTCGGTCGACGGCTGGCCGGATGCGGGGTCGCTCACCCGGCCAGGGTAGTGCGGGCGCACCCCCGTACGATGAATCGATGACCTCCGCCAAGCGTGTCCTGCTCGCCGCACCGCGCGGCTACTGCGCCGGCGTCGACCGCGCCGTCGTCACCGTGGAGAAGGCGCTGGAGCTGTACGGGCCTCCCGTCTACGTGCGCAAGGAGATCGTGCACAACAAGCACGTCGTGACCACGCTGGCCTCGCGCGGCGCGATCTTCGTCGAAGAGACCGACGAGGTCCCGCGGGGGGCGACCGTCGTCTTCTCGGCCCACGGCGTCAGCCCGACCGTCCACGAGGAAGCGGCCTCTCGCGAGCTGCGCTCGATCGACGCAACCTGCCCGCTGGTCACGAAGGTGCACCGCGAGGCCCGCCGCTTCGCGGCCGACGACGTGGACATTCTCCTCATCGGCCACGAAGGCCACGAGGAGGTCGTCGGCACGTCGGGCGAGGCGCCCGAGCACATCACGATCGTCAACGGCCCGGACGACGTGGACTCCCTGGAGGTGCGCGACCCGTCCAAGGTCGTGTGGCTCTCCCAAACGACCCTGTCCGTCGACGAGACGATGGAGACCGTCAGGCGCCTGCGGGAGCGATTCCCCCAGCTCATCGACCCGCCGAGCGACGACATCTGCTACGCGACCCAGAACCGTCAACTCGCGGTGAAGCAGATGGCCCCCGAGTGCGACCTCATCATCGTGGTCGGCTCGCGCAACTCCTCGAACTCGGTCCGCCTCGTCGAGGTTGCGCTGGGGCACGGCGCGCGCGCCGGCCACCTGGTGGACTACGCCGCGGAGCTGGAGGACGCGTGGTTCGAAGGGGTCAGCACGATCGGGGTCACCTCGGGGGCGTCGGTCCCCGAGACCCTCGTACGGGACGTGCTGGAAGCCCTGGCCGCGCGCGGGTACGACGACGTGCAGGAGATCCGTTCCGCGGAGGAGAACATCCTGTTCGCCCTGCCGACGGAGCTGCGCCGCGACCTGGACGCGCACGAGGCCGCCTCCGCGGACCGTAACTCGGCCGATCACCTGCGCTGACGCCCGCGCACCTCCCGCCCGGGGGCGGGAAATGTGCGGGTCCGGCGAGCCCTTGCTGGGGATCGCTCGAGGGCGTCTCATCTTGTGGCCGGTCTCGGCGGTTTGTTCCGAGCGACCTACTTGACCGACCGCCAGCATCGGTTGTGATGACAAAGTCAATGGTCAGGGGCTTCTCACTGGTTGAGATCGGGCATGAAGTAGATCGCTCGGAACATCGGATGGAATTCAGCTCACCAAGACGTCCGATAGGCGAGATCCCGCTGTCGATGTGGGGCTCCACGCGGGCGCCACGCGGTCTCCACTGGGTCCGCGCAGGGTAAGGTCACAGCCCACGCCATGAACAGGGCCCCCGAACACCGGCGCCCGCATGCAAACGCACGTCCCGTGAAGCGCGACGCCCCGTGGGCGGCAACGTATGGGTCCGGTGTGCCGGGGCCGCCCAGCGGCGGACAATGCACCCATCGGCCGAGCGTCTTCTGGGCAGATCTCGCCCGTGGGCGGGAAGTGTCGGCGGAATCCCTGGTGGGTCGGGCCTTCTGCCGCCCGTGGGCAGGAAAAGGCCCGGGGGTGCTGGGGTTGTGCGTGCGGTTGCCGCCCGTGGGCGGGAAGTGTCGAGCCGGGCCGAGTCGAGCCGCCCTCGGCCCCGCCCTGGGTGCCCCGCCCCCGGGGACTGCTCGCTCATTGAGACCGGGCAGCCACGGCCTGCTCGTACAGCTCGGTGAGCCGACCGGCCACGACGGCGGGCGCGTGGTGCTCCCATGCGTACCGGCGGATCGCCTCGTGGTCCCAGTCGCGGCCCAGCCCCGTCGCCAACCCGTCCGCCAGGTCCGCGACGCTGTGGCCGGTGAGGATGCCGGTCGTCTCGGTGACGAAACCCTCCGGCCCGCCGCTCCGAGTGCTCACGACCGGGAGGCCGGCGGCCATCGCCTCGATCAGCACGACCCCGAAGGTTTCCCGCTCCGAGGCGAGGGCGAAGAGGTCGGACTGCGCGAACAGCTCAGCGATCCGCGGGTGGGGCGCCGACCCCGCGAGCGTGACCCGGCCGGTCAGGCCGCCGGCCGCGATGCGCTCCTGTAGCCGGGCACGCTCCGGCCCCTCGCCGACGATCACGAGCTCGACGTCCTGGAGGGAGGGGTCGTGCGCCCCCGCGAGAACCAGCGCGTCCACCAGCAGATCCATCCGCTTGCGGGGGAGCAGGTTGCCGACGGAAACGATCCGCCGGGGGGCGTGATCGCGCCGTGGTTGGCTCGTGAAGTCCTCGACGTTCACCAGGTTGGGGACGCAGACGGCCTCGTGCCCTGTGAGGGCCCGGATGCGGTCTTGAAGGGCGGGGGAGACGGCGATCAGCACGTCCGCCGCGGGATAGGCGATCGCGATGCCGCGCAGCATCGATCGAGGCGGTTCCGGGGCCATGAGGCCCGAGGTGTGCTCGGTGACCACGAGGGGGTAGCCGTACCGGCGCTTGCCCATCGCCGCCGCC
>JBDIAS010000226.1:0-3763 GCA_039812465.1 Austwickia sp.
CGGCGGCGCTGCAACCTGGCCTCGCTGACCAGCCTGACCTTTCACGAGGACGAGCTGGTCACGCTGGCCTACTCCGAGCCGGCCCGGGCGCTCTACGCGGGCTCGACCGGGGGTGTGGGGGCGTGACGGCGGGCGAGCACGTGGGGCGGCGCTCGCCGCGCCGCGGGCGGCGGGCCGGGCCACGCCTGGCCGCGGGCGTCGCGATCGCCCTGGTCGCTGCGGGGATGCTGGCGGGCTGCGGCCGCCCCACCGAGCTGGAGGCGATCGGCGCGGACCCGACGGGCGCCCGCTCGATCGGCGACGGTGCGGTGCAGACGCTGGCGGCGGACCGCCGGACCGACCCCGTGAGCCTCGCCGGTCCGTTGCTCGACGGCGCGCCCTGGTCGCTGGAGGACGAGCGCGGCAAGGTCGTGGTGCTCAACAAGTGGGGCACCTGGTGCGCGCCGTGCGTCGCCGAGCTGCCGCTGCTGCAGCGCGTCTGGACGTCGCTGCAGGCCAGCCACCCCGACGTGCGGTTCGTCGGCCTGAACGTCCGCGAGTCCGCCTCGACGGGCCTGGCGGCGCAGCGCAGCTACGGGCTGACCTATCCCAGCGTCAGCGACGAGTCCGACACGCTCTCGCTCGGCCTGCGCGGCGCCGCGAACCTCACGCCGACCACCCTGGTCCTGGACCGGCAGGGCCGCGTCGCCGTCCGGATCAGCGGTGAGGTGACCAGCGAGTCCACGCTGCGCGGCCTCGTCGAAGACGTCGCGGCGGAGGGTTAGGACGACGGCCGTGAGCTCTCTGATCGCCGACGGGAACCTGCTGCTGGCCGCCGTGATCGCGCTGGCCGCGGGGGTCGTCTCGTTCGCGTCCCCGTGCGTGCTGCCGCTGGTGCCAGGCTTTCTGGGGTACGTCGCCGGGCTGCCCGCGGGAGGCCGCGCGGGCGGAGGGGATCGTACGGGCTCTCCGCGCGGGATACGCCGCCCCGGCGGGACGTCGGTCGGCGGGACGTCGGCCACCCCGTCCCCGGCGACCACGGTGTCCGCGGCGACCACGGTGTCCGCGTCGACCGCCGCGTCGCCGGAGACACGGGAGGGACCGCCGCGAGGCCGCGTCGTGCTTGGGGCCGCGTTGTTCGTGCTCGGCTTCTCGGTGGTGTTCCTCGCGGGAAGCCTCGCGGCCTCGGCCGTCGGAGTCGCGCTCGCAGACCACCGGCGATTGTTGTCGCAGGTGGGGGGCGTCATCGTGATCGCGATGGCGCTGGTGTTCCTCGGGGTCGGCGGGCAGGGCTCCTGGTCCCCGCGGTGGCGGCCCGCGGCGGGTCTCGCGGGGGCGCCGCTGCTCGGCATGGTCTTCGCGATCGGCTGGGCGCCCTGCATGGGCCCGACCCTGGCCGTCATCTACGCGCTCGCCACCAACCTCGGCGGGGACTCCTCGGCCATCGCCCGCGGCCTGACGCTCGGCGCGGCCTACTGCGTGGGCCTCGGGCTGCCCTTCCTGGCCGTCGCGGCCGGGCTGGCCCGGGCCACCGCCGCCTCCGCGTGGCTTCGCTCTCACCAGCGCGCGATCAAGCGGACCGGCGGAGCGATGCTGCTGGTCGTGGGCCTCCTGCTGGTGACGGGCTGGTGGGACGTGCTCGTGGTGCGGCTGCAGTCCGGTCTGGTCGGGGGCTTCGTACCGGTTCTTTGACTCTGGGCGGGTGCTTCGTACCGGCGTCTTGTGACGCTCGACGGGGCTTCGTACCGCCTTGTTAACCCTGGACGGGAGCTTCGTTACCGGTCTTGTGAGGCCGCGGACGAGGCGGGCGCCACATCGGCGCAGCACGCGGGGGTGTCAGCGCGCTGTGAGAGGCTGACCCCGCCATGAAGCCCCCCGCCACGACGCCTTCTACTCCGTCACCTTCCGCCCCGCCGACTGCCGCGCCGCCGCTGTTGAGCGAGCCCGCCACCGGCCAGCGGGCGGCGGTTCCTGGGCGAGGGAGGAAGCGCGGGGGGAAGGCGCCGGCGCTCGGCCCGGTCGGCATGGCGCGGTGGATGTGGCGTCAGCTCACCAGCATGCGTACGGCGCTGTTCCTGCTGCTGCTCGTCGCGGTGGCCGCGGTGCCGGGGTCGATCTTCCCGCAGCGCAGCCTCGACGTCGGCCGGGTGGACACGTACCTGGCCGAGCACCCCGACCTCGGACCGTGGTTGGACCGGATCGGGATGTTCGACGTGTTCACGTCCCCGTGGTTCTCCGCGATCTACCTGCTGCTGATGGTGTCGCTCGTGGGCTGCATCGTGCCGCGTACGAAGATCCACCTGCGCGCCCTGCGCGGCCGCCCCCCGCGAGCCCCGCGGCGCCTGGAACGGCTGCCCTCGCACGGGAGCGTCACGGTCGACGCCGACGTGGCGCAGGCGTTGGCCCGCGTCCGCGCCGGGCTGGGCCGCAGCTACCGGGTCGCGGACGACTCCACCGCTGAGTCCTCAACCGTGGGGGCCTCCACCGCGGAGGCGTCCACGGTGGAGGCCTCGGCCGCGGACGGCTCCGCCATAGGCTCCACCGGAGGCCGCGCCGCACGGACCGGGGGTTCCGAGGGCGGGGGAGGGCAGGGGGTCCTCGCCGCGGAGTCGGGGTACCTGCGCGAGACCGGCAACTTGCTCTTCCACGTGGCGCTGCTGGTGTTGATCGTGGCCCTGGCCTGGGGCCACCTGGTGGGCTGGCGCGCGGACCGGATCGTCCCGGAGGGGCAGTCGTTCGCGAACTCGGTCGCCAGCTACGACACGTTCACCGCCGGGCCGTGGGTCGACGCCGACGCGCTGCAGCCGTTTACCGTGCGCCTCGACCGGCTGGACGTGCGCTTCGAGACCGACCGACGGGCCGGCGCCGCGCAGCTCGGCGCGCCGCGCGACTTCCGCGCGTCCGTGACCGTCGTTCCCAGCCCCGGGGCGAGCGCGGAAGTTCGGGAGCTGTCGGTCAACGGACCGCTGGGCTTCGGTGGGACGCAGGTCTACCTGCTCGGCAACGGCTACGCGCCGCGGATCACCGTGCGCGACGCCGCCGGGTCGGTGCTGTTCAGCCAGCCCGTGCCGTTCCTCCCGCAGGACAACGACTACACCTCCACCGGCGCGGTCAAGGTCACCGGCGCCCAACCCGACCAGCTGGGGTTGGCCGCGGTGTTCCTCCCGACGGCGACCATGGACGCGAACGGGCTGCGCAGCACGTTCCCCGACCTGGTCCGCCCGACGCTCGTGTTCACGGCCTACACCGGGGAGCTGTTTCCCGGCGGGCGCGCCCAGAGCGTCTACACGCTCGACGCGTCCGCGATGACGCCGCTGCGGGACGCCTCCGGTCAGATCGCGCAGTTCGCCCTGCAGCCGGGGGAATCCGTCCAGCTGCCCGACGGCCGCGGCTCGGTGAGCCTCGACGGGGTGCAGCGGTGGGCCGGCGTGTCGACGCGGTACGACCCGGCCAGGCCGCTCGCCTTGGGCTCCTCCCTGGTGGCCGCGCTGGGATTGGTGGGCTCGTTGCTGATCCGGCGCCGCCGGATTTTCGTACGGGTTGAGCCACTCCCACCCACCGACGCGGGCCCGCGCAGCCGCGTGACCGTCGGCGCCCTGGCCAAGGGCGAGGATCCGATGCTCGACGGCGCGGTGGACCGGCTCCTCGCCCGCGCCGCCGGGCGCGAGACGCCGGATAGGCTGAGGCCAGACCCCTTGGACATGTCCCCTCGTGATGGGCAGACCACATGACGACCTTCTCCGCTGTCGGCTACTCGCGCCTGGAGCTGGCGAACTACGCGAAC
>JBDIAS010000227.1:0-3599 GCA_039812465.1 Austwickia sp.
CGCCCGAGCCACATCCCCCGCTGACTCGTAGGCGAAGGCCAGATTGTTCCGCGACGTCAACGTGTCGGGGTGCTCCGGCCCCACCAGGTGCCCGCAGTCTTGGACGCTGTCGGCCAAGCTGAGCGCCGTGTAGGGGTCATTGAGAGAGTTCGCGGCAAAGAGCGCGTGTGTGATCGCTCCCAGGAACTCGGGTTCTGTAGTCAAGGGCTGTGAATGGGGCTGGGCATGCACCGCGTTCAGTTGGGCGGCGAGCGCAGAGGCGGCCGCTCGTTGGCGTAGGTACCCGTCGAGCTTGAGCGGCTCGACCCGAGACAGCACCGTGATGGCCGATTCGACCGGAGAGACGGCCGGTTCGAGCACAGACGAGTCTCGAATAACTCGGGCGGTCAATCGGTGCAGCGTGACGATGGATTCGTTTTCGGAGGGGGTCAGGAATGAGGACGTGACCAACTCGCCAACGGCGCGTCGGCGCAGCATCTCATGGTGCTCCGAGAGGTGGAGCCACTCTCGGGGAACCCCGCTCTCGGCAAGCATCGCCATGGAGGCCAAGATCTCTGCGGCGGCCGCGCCCAGCTTCGGGTCGCGCCGGCTCAGCTCGGTCAGAACAGCCGACACAGCCAAGTGGATGGCCGCCGCGACGTGATGGGGGTACGGCGAACCGTCCTCGCGGATGAGTGTCACGTCCAGGGGCTGACGTGTCAGGGCCTTCCGATAGTCGGAGTAGTGGTATCCGAGCAGCGTCATCGCGGTGGCTGCCTGAGTGAGGGCGACCGGAAGGTAGCCGAGGTCGGCCGCGACTAATGCGGCCCCTTCGGGATCGTCCGGGCCTACTAGCTTCGCCAGATGCTCCACCGCCTGGTCGGGGCTGAACACGTGGACGGGAATGGGGAGCCCCAAGGTCATAGTTGCGGTCGTGGTGGTGACCAGGGTGTGCGCGGCGTCGGCGCGAGGAACAAGTCCGCGCAAGTCGCTGACGTGCTCCACGTTGTCGAACACGATCAACCGTCGCGGGTGGGGCTGGTTGTTCAATGCGGTAATCACCGCGGCTGCGTTGGCGTCGAGGTCGGCGTCCTCGTCGTGCACGCTCAGCGGCTGTGCGAGAGTAGCGATCTCGGCGACGGCTTGTACTCGGGTCGGGGCGTTGATCCACGCTACGAAAGGCCACCCCGCGCGTTCGCATTCCTCCGCGTAGGCGGCTGCGACCTGAGTCTTGCCGACCCCCCGCATGCCCTGCAGTGCACACAGCGTCACGGTCGAGCCTTGCCCGAAAGCAGCCCGGACCTGGGCCAACTCGTCTCTCGCGACGAACCCCGGAGCCGGCCGCGGCCGATCACGGCTCACCACCCGTCGCGTCAGGGCGGCGCTGTTCGAGTCTCCGCGAGCCACGGGAACCTGGGCCGGGTCGACGTCGATCCGCGACCAGAACTCGCGGGCCGGGCCGTCCGGGAGGCTCGTCGTGTGGGGGTGAACGGCCTCGAGCGTCGCGACACGCAGGAGCTGCGGCGACTCCCGCTGCACGTGTTCGGAGACAACTCCGACGCAGTACGGCAACCCGTCCACCGTGACCAGGACCGCGCCCCCGGAGGCACACGACCACGACTCGCCGGGACTCGGGTGCTGGTCGCTGACCAGTGGCCCTGGATCGTCCAGAGCGAGACGGACCATGCCCGGCTCCCCACCGGGCCGGGGACTGTACCCGGAGGCGGGCCGGATCGTTCCGGCCAGCGGAACCGACTGCACGCCCGGCTGGTAGGAGGGGTAGCACCATCCCCAGACCCGGACCGCCGCGTCGGCGTCGGTCCGGTCGAGTAGCGCGATCCCCACCGGCTCGACGGGCGGCAGGCCTTGCACCCTCATGACCGCTATGTCCACTGCCGCAGACTCGTCGTATAGCACCCACAGCACTTCCGCGTTCTGGCAGTGCACGCCGTTGTGCTCGACGGCGTATCCCGAGGCACCGCCGATGTGGCCGGCCGTGAGAACTAGATCGTCACGCAGGTGGAAGCCCGACGCGCGGCGCCGATGGCCGTCGCGTTCGTAGGTGATCACGACCGATCGGGAAATTTGCACGCTCATCGCGGGGCCTCGTGTTATGCGTGTGTGTCCTCGCCTTCCAGGAGCACTCTCTTGTCTGAGGTGAAACCGGCGGGCGTGATCAGTTTCGGGTCGAGGGTGAGTTTGATGGTGTGGGAGGTCTGTCCGCTCCTCTTCGCGTCGGCGTTGAGGATCCACCACTTGATCCCTGCGTTTCCTTCGCGGGTCGCCGTCGCCTGCAGAGTCAGTTCGACGGGCGCGAGTTCGAAGCGGATCTTCGAGCCCTCGCCTCGGTCGAGGGCTTCCATGAGCTGCACGCGCAGCGCGTGGATCGCCTCCGTCAGCGGGACAGCATCCTTGGCATCGAACATGACGGTTACCACCATTCCGAATTCGGTTGCCCGCCAGCGTAACCACGCTCGTGACGCGAATGTGCGTCGGCAGAGTAAACGGGGAGGATTGGGCGGTCAGCCGCTGCCGCTCGTGCGCCTGGCCTCCTCCGCCCACACCCGCACTTTCGTGCGGGCAGCACTGTCGTGCAGAGAGATTCGCGTCAGCCGCCGCAGTCTTCCTGTGTCACGCCCCCGCCGGGGCATCTCACAGGAGGTCAGCATGGCAATCCAGCGTCGCATCACGGTCGGGATGGGCGAGGCGGCCGCGGATCGCGTGGTCGCTTCGGGCGACGGGGCTGTGCGCTCCCGGGCAGGCGGGTCGTGACGGCCAGAGCAAGCCGGTCGACGCGGGGAAGGCGGCGTGAGCCGTGTTCACCACCGTTCGCGACCCCGCCGCCACGCGGGTTCATGTCGATCATGCCTCGGGGGCGGGCTGGCTCGATGAGCTGATCGCCGCCGTCGCCTGAGCGGTCTGGGCGCTGCTGCGCCTGCTGCTGTGCCGATTCCCTCTCCTGGGGCTGACGATCGCCCTCGCGCTCGCGGCCGTCGCACGGGCGCGTGAGTACGACCGGTGGAAGTCCCAGCAGCGCCGCCCCGTCACGCCAACGCCTTAGAGAGGAACAGCGAATGCGTCATCGTCTGGACGCGTTGTGGACCGTCCAACAGGTCGCGGATCACCTCGGAACCCCGTCCGCACTCTTTACGCGTGGCGCTGCCAACAAACCGGTCCCAGGGGCGTTCAGTTGGCCACGCGTGGGGACCATAACTTGGCCGTTGACAGATGACTCCGGGATCGCGGCGCGGCTGCTCGCCGATCGAATCTGGCACTCCAGGGTGTCGATGACCCAAGACGCCTCCCTGGGACGGAGGGCTGCCGACCCGCGTGTGGTGGCCGCCCTCGAACTCGCCGGCCCGAGCCCCACCCGTGAAAAGTGGGGAAAAGCGTGGATCGAGCCTTGAGACGGCGACCCGTCGTGAGAAATGCTGGTCAGGGAGCTGGCGAGGGGACTCGAACCCCTAACCACCTGTTTACAAGACAGGTGCGCTACCGATTGCGCCACGCCAGCGTGCGACTCACGCCGCGGAGGGCGCGAGGCACGGTTGTGATGGTAACCCGAGCGCGGCGACGGGCCCGGACCCGCTGGTGCGGTGTCCGGGCCCGTCGGCGATGGG
>JBDIAS010000228.1:0-3538 GCA_039812465.1 Austwickia sp.
GCGCCGACTGACCCATTCGGCTGCGCTGGTCTCGGCAACCCTCATCACCGGGGCCCTTTTCCTCGTCGTGTGGGTCTTCTCGGTCGCCGAATCGGCGGATGGGCTCACCAGCACCTTGGAGACAGTCGCCAAGACATTGTCAGCGGTCTCCGCCGTGGCGGTGTTCGCCCTTGTCCTCGGCAGAGCCCTCTTCTGGACGTCACCCACAGCCGGGCGGCTTGCGCTGAAGGCTGACGACAACCCTCTCCAGGAGATCTGCAGCTTCGTGGGGTGGTTGCGGCGGTGGTCGCCGCGCCCCGGCCGACATCGCCTCTGGGATACGGCGCTAGCGCTATGGTGCCTCCTCCTGGTCATTCAGCTTGCCGTGCTGGTGCTGACCGGCGAGACGCCGCCGGGCATCCAGGGCATCGCTGATCGGAGCGTGGGGACCGCGAGCGCCTGGTGGTTGCCTGCGGTCTGCGCCGTGCTTGCGGCGGTGCTGGTCTATGGTGGCTGGCCACCCCCGCAAACTGCAGCGCAGGGCCTTCACGGGAGGGAAACCGCTGGGCAGGCGCTGCCGCCCGACAGGGCAAGACGGCGCCTGCTCCGGCTGGTCGTCACACTCGGCGCCGGGCTCGCGACCGCGACTCTCAGCTGGTGGGCGCTCGCGCAACCCTTTCTCACCGCCATGATGCCGTGGTCGACAGTGGCCTTGCTCAGTCTCGGCGTGCTGGTCTACGCGCACCGGTCCCGATCTGCCCTCGGACGGCCACGTCGGCCGATCGTCCTGGTGCTCGACGACATCGACCGTTGTCATGAAGCCCAAGTCGTGCGCTATCTCGAGACTGTCCACACTCTGCTGCGCCACCAGACCCCCCCTCGCCGATGGCCGCGATGGCGAGAACCAGCTCACCTGATCGTGTTCGTCCTCGGCGATGGCCGCTGGATCCGCACCGCGTTCGCCAAGGACTTCGAGACCTTCAAGGACCTGGGCGACGAGGTGCGGGGGCTCGGCGCCGACTTCATCCAGAAGCTCTTCGACCACACCGTGCTGGTCCCGGACCTGACCCCGGCTCAGACCAAGCATTTCGTGGGGTTCGTCACCGATTCCCCACCAGCCGGGGCAGCGGGAACCACCGCGGCACCGGTACGCGACCCGAGAGCGAAGACCCCTGGCGCCAACGACGCGGAGTCGCCGGTCGAAGATGTCCGAACCAAGAATCCTGGCCGCACGACCTCCCAGCCCGACGCTGACCCCAGTGACGACGAGCGGGAGCGTCAGGAGCAGAACCGCGTCCAGAGAGCCGAATCCGCAACGGCCGCCGCCAGGGAGGCCGAACAGCGCGCGAGCGACCACATGGTCGAGGCGAAGCGCACGACGCATCTCATCACTTCCTTCCCCGACTTGATGCCCGGCAATCCGCGGCTGATCCGCCGCGTGGTCAACGCCTGGGGGATGCTCGAAGAAATCAAAGGGCACGTCGGACACATCCATGACGACGCGACCGTCGTACGCGCTGCGGTGTTCCTCATCCGCTTCCCCACGCTGGTTGACGAGCTCATCGACACCTACCGCCCGGTCACTGCCAGCGAACTGGAGTCGCCGCCACCGCCCGACGACCCAGAGCACGCGCGGATCGCGCGATGGACCCGGCCTGACGTGTTAGAGGTGTTGCGCCGTCACGGGACACTGCTCGAGCCTCGCTCGATCGGCGAGTGCTACGGACGTCGCTATCCGCTGGTGGCGCAGCGCTCGACCGTCGACGGGCCCGAGCCGACCAGCACCTGACCGCGGATTGCCGCCGGTCCCGCGCGACGTAGTCGTGGGGCGACTCACGTGGGCGTGGGCGGACACACGCGTACGGGGTGAGCTGAGCTGCGTTGAGGTGGGCAACCCTATGGTTATGTCGATCAAGCTCGGCCGCGGCGATCGCGAACCCGGTGAGCTTCCTCCCGAACTCGCGATCGACCTCTCGTGGCACGAGGCGACGAGCTACATTCTGCGCTCATGGACGGGAAACGCATCCTTCGGCTCGGCGTCGTACCCACCCTGGCGGGGGCCGTGGCGCTCACCGGCTGTGGCTCGGGCTCCACGAGCGGCACGGCCACCTCGAACCCGCCGGCCGCCTCGGGCGCGCAGGCGACGGCAGGGGCGACCAGCTCGGTCATGACCATCACCTGCCCGACGGACAACACGCAGGCGTTCCCGAAGGTGCGTTTCGTCACCAACGTGGGCCTGGCCTCCGGGGCGTTCCACCGCTGGGTGTGGAAGCCCTATCAGGCGGGGACGTTCCAGACCGGCGCAAACGGCCGGACGACCGCGCTCGTCAAGGCGGGGCTGGCGTCGGCGTTCGCGGTGAAGCAGCTGCACGACGCGAAGAACAACGTGATGGCCGACCCGGCGATGTGCAAGGCGTTCGCGGGGCCGATCACGCAGCTTACGGCGCAACTGGACGGGTTGAAGGAGCGGATCTCCGCGGGCGACCTGGCCGCCATCGAGGGGGTCCGCTCCGAGATCGAGGGAATCAAGAGGATCGGTCAGACCAACGGCATGACCATCGTCGACGACGAGAGCGCCAACATCGGGATCTGAGCGTGGCGCCCCCGCCGGCGCGGGTCAGCGCCGGTGGTCGTGCTCGTGCGGGTGGGTACCTTCCCCGCGCAACTCCGGGATCACGGCGCGTTCGAACAGGTCGATGCCGGAGGTGTCGTACGCCGCCTCCGAGAAGTAGCAGATCGCGTACGTCATCCCCTGCGCCCGAAGTCCCGCCAGGGTCTCGATGATCTGCTCCGGCGTGCCCACGAGCGGCTGCGTGGCCAGGTTCTGGACCTGCGCGTCGGCCTTGCCCTCCGGGACGCCCGCGTCGATCAGGTGCGCGCGCAACCACTCCAGGCGGGCGGTGACCTCGCGTTCGTCGCGTCCGATCACCACGTTGTAGTCGGCCGAGCGGACGATCTCGTCGTAGTCCCGCCCCACCTGGCGGCAGTGCTCGGCCAGGATCTCGCTCTTGCGCGCGAACGTCTCGGGCGTGCCGTCGAAGTTCGTGTAGTCCGCGTAGTGCGCCGCGATGCGCAGCGTCTTCTTCTCGCCGCCGCCGGCGACCCACAGCGGGATCCCGTTGCGCGGCGAGCCCTCCACCGACGTGCCCTGGAGCGGCCGGGGATAGCACAGCGCACCGTCGACCTGGTAGTACGCGCCGTCGTGCGTGGCCCGGCCCGTCGTCCAGGCCTGCCGCATGATCTCCACGCCGTCCAACAGCATCCCGAGGCGTACGCCGATGGGCGGGAAGTCGTAGCCGTACGCGCGCCATTCGTGCTCGTACCAGCCGCCACCGATCCCCACGTCCAGGCGGCCTTCGGAGATCACGTCGACGGTGGCGGCGACCTTCGCGAGGTACGCGGGGTGGCGGTAGCCCATGCACGTGCACATCTGGCCGAGGCGCACCCGGCCCGTGACCGCCGCGAGCGCCGCCATCAGCGACCACGCCTCGTGCGTGGCCTCCTCGCTCGGCACCGGCACGGTGTGGAAGTGGTCGTAGACCCACACGCTGGTCCAGTC
>JBDIAS010000229.1:0-3516 GCA_039812465.1 Austwickia sp.
ACGCCTCGAAAGCGTGTGTGGGGGTGACTCCACCGTGGGTTCAAATCCCACCGCCACCGCCATGACGCAGGAGGGTGAGCCCGGCACCGGGCTCGCCCTCCTGCGTGCGGTTCGCGGAGTCGGCCAAGATCGACCGGTCGCGTGAGGTCGCCGACTCGATCGCGGTCGAGCGGTCAGGCGTGAGGTTGCCGACTCAACCTGGGTCGAGCGGTCAGGTGTGAGGTTGCCGACTCGACCTGGGTCGAACGGTCAGGCCGCCACCTGCACCATGCAGATCGCGACGGTCAGCGGCAGGGCGGCCCACACGATCGCCTGGGCCGCGGTGCCCCACAGCTGGACCTGGCGGTCCAAGTGCTCCGTGGGGCTGCCGACGAAACGGTGGACCACCACGTGGTACCGCCGGAACGCCAGCGACACCGCCGCGATCAGGGCGAGGCAGCCGCCCCAGAGGGTGTCGGGGCACAGCATGGACACGACGCTGACGAAGACGATGCCGTACGCGACGGCGAGGTAACGCTCGTAGCGCTGGTACTCCTCGAACACCTCGGACAGGGTCCAGGCAGCATCTGAATTCACGCTCATGGCAGGTCCTCCGGCGAGCGCCGGATGCGGCGGAGGGGCCGGGATCCGGGTGGGGGGCATGGTTTCTCGCTCCTCTTGTCGGCACGGAGGCGCCAACTTCAAGGGCTTGTCCGTGACCGGTTCGTGACGAGCGCCACCTCGAGCGCTCAGATCTGGCTGATCGGATCGCCACCTCGGGCGCTCAGATCGGGCTGATCGCAGCGGCGCCTCGAGCGTTCAGATTGGGCTGATCGGGTCGATCGGCCCAAACCCCGGCACTCCGCCGACCGGTCCCACGGAGCCCCCGCGGCGGCGCCGCAGCTGGGGGCACTGCGCCGTGTAATGCCCGAGGCCGAGGCAGTGCCCGCACCGGGGCGACTGCGCGGGCGGGGTCGGTGGCGGGGGCTTGCGGACCGGTCGGCTGAACGAGCCCGACCCCGGCGGCGGGGCCGGGGGCGCGGGCGGCGCCACGAGGTCGTCGAAGTAGCCGGGGATCCCCAACGAGTGGGCCACGGCGCGCAGGTGGCGGACGTGGGTCTGGCCGACCCGGCCCCGGCCGAACGCGGTCGCGCGCAGTGACTCCAGCACGCGTTGGTGGACGGCGCGGATCGCGTCGGCGCGGTACCCGGAACGCACCGCCATCGCCATCAGCTCCCGTACCTCCTGCGCGACGATGCCGCGGACGAGCACGGACATCAGCGCGTCCAGGTACGCGGCGAGGCGCGGGTCGTTCTGCTCCGCCGCGGACGCGGGCACCGCCGCAAGGAGGTCCGCGAGGTACCCGCTGGGCACGCTCGCGCTGGCCGGCGTCCCCCGCGGCAGCAGCACCGGGCGGCGTCGGTGCTTGGCATGCGTGTGCGGAATCGGCTCGACCGGGTAGCGGATTCGGCCCCCGAGCGGCCCCAGCACCCTCGGCAGGACGGCCGCCAGGATGCGGGCGTCGGCCAGGGCCCCGCTCGGCATCGTCCGCGGCCGTCCCGCCAGCGCGCCGAGGGTCGCGAGCCGCGTGTTCGGCGCCGGGATGCTGACGGCCGCGAGCCGGGCCAGGGGCAGTACGGGGAGCGACGGGGCCAGCACCCCGCTGCGCAGCAGCGCCCCCGCCACGAACGACTCGACGAAGTCCGCGTGGTGCGCCACAACCACCGCCCCCTCGCACTGCGTCAGCAGCTCCGAGGCGACGTCCGCGAAGGTCGGCGCCCCCTGGAGCGCGCCCGGCGTCAGGCCGTGGAACCAACCCGCGGACACCTCGCGCCCTTCCGGGTCGAGCACCGTGCTCCACTCCGAGGCCACCTCGCCCGCGGCGTCACAGCGGACCACGGCCACCTCGAGGATCCGGTCGCGACCGGGTGTGAGGCCCGTGGTGTGCAGGTGCAAGCAGGCGTACGGGCCGTGGTGCGGCGCACCCGGCCCGTCGACCGCTCCCGGGTGGAACAGCCGGGATCTGGCGGGGGTGCCGTCCGCCCGACGGGAATCGGCGTGCGCGGTGGCGTGGGGGTCTCCGGCGCCGCGGTGCCGTCCGTGGCCGCTGGGGCCTCCGTCGGCGCTCGGGTCGCCAGTTCCGCCGTCGGTGCTTGGCTCGCCCGGTCCTTCGGCGGCGCTTGGCTCGCTCGGTCCTCCGCCGGCGTCCTGCCCGTTCGTGGCGCGGGTGAGGGCGGCCCGTACGGAAGCGAGAGACGCTGGCGGCCGACCGCCGTCGCGCGAGGGGCTGGCCCCCCGGGTGGCGTCCTGCGCGTGCGCGGAGGAGCTGGCTCCCGTCGATCGAGACAGGGGCGTCGGTGGGGCGTCGTGTGCATGCGCGGGGGAGCCTGGGCCCGGATCCGTTGCAACCGAGAGGCGCTCCAGGGCAGAGGTGATGCCGACGGGTCCGACGCCGTCGGGCACGGAACGCTTCGACGCGGCCTGCCCCGGCCGTACCTGCGCCGGTCGTCGCTGCCCGGGCCGTACCTGCCCCGGGCCCTCTGGCTCGCGACCCGACCGTCGTCCGCGCGGGGCGTGGTCGCGGCGCGGCGATGGCGGTTTCCGCAACGCCATCAGCGCCGCGATCACCGCGCCCGCGACGAGCAGGACGCCTAGCGCGCCTTCCATGGCCCTCCGTACGGTCAGCAGGCGCGCTCTCCCACGGGCCTCGCTCGTCTCATCGGGCGCGGTCCTGGTGCTGTGAGGAGAACCACGTGTCACCGGACCGACGGAGGGGACGCCGCTGCGACATGGTCACGCGGCGGCCGCCGCGGGTCGTGGCCACGCGTCGCGGGGCCACCGCTCGAGACGCGAGACGGTGGGCTGTGCGAACGGCCTGCGGAGACACGACGTCTCGTGCCTTGACAACGTCGCCCCCGGCGACCAGCGTGAACGCATGACCTCCCCGCACGCCCCGACGGATACGGACGTCCAATCGGGGGAGACGGGCCAGGGCGAGGCGATGCGGGATCGCGCCCGGGGGGCGCTGGTCGGCCTAGCCGTCGGGGACGCCCTCGGGATGCCGACCCAGTCGCTCCCGCGCAGGCGGGTGACGGCGCTCTTCGGTGAGCTGCCCGGCTTCGCGGCGGGACCGGCCGACAACCCGCTGTCCGCGGGGCATCCCGCGGGCCGGGTCACGGACGACACCGTCCAGGCGGTCATCGTGGCGAGGCTTCTGCTGGGGGGCGGCGGCCGGATCGACGGCGAGCGGCTGATCCGGGAGCTCGCGGACTGGGAGGATGCGCAGATCCGGGCGGGAGCGGTCGATCGGCTCGGCCCGTCGACGCGGTCGGCGATCCGCACGTTTCGGCGCAACGGCGTGCTCGACGGCAGCGCGGGGGATACGAACGGCGCGGCCATGCGGGTCGCCCCGGTCGGCATCGTCTGCGCCTGCGACCCGATCGAGCGCCTCGTCGAGCGTGTCCTGGAGGCCGACCGGCCCACGCACGACACGCGATCCGCGCATTCCGGCGCCGCGGCGGTCGCGGCCGCGGTGAG
>JBDIAS010000230.1:0-3413 GCA_039812465.1 Austwickia sp.
CGGCGGGCAGTCTCAGGGACCGGGGTCGAAGGCCGCGAGCGCGTCGCTGATGAGGATCAGGTACGGGGTGGCCCAGCGTTCGAAGTCGGCCTCGGGCACCGACAACTGGTAGAACAGCAGCCCTTCGATCGCGCTGAGGAACCGGTTGGCCGACAGGCGCGGCTCGGGCGCCCCCAGCGCGGCGAACAGCTGGGTCTGGATGCTGACGTGCCGTTGCCGCAGCTCGGCGGCGACCTGTTGGAGGCGGGGGTCGCGGGCGGCGTGCAGGTAGAGCTCGTACCGGGCGAGGGTCAAGGTCCGCTCCGAGGTCATCATCTCGATGCCGCGCCGGGTGAACGCCACGCGGTCGAACCCCACCGGGTCCGCGGTGGCCTCCGCCACGAGGTCTGCGTACATGGCCGTGATCCAGGTGATCTGCCGCTGGCAGATGTGCTCGAACAACGCGTCGATGAGCGCGTCGCGGGTCTTGAAGTAGTACGTCGTGACGCCGTGCGATACCTGCGCCCGCGCCTCGACCCCCCGGTGGGTGAGCGACTGCAGCCCGCGTTCGGCGACCAGCTCGAGCGCGGCGTCGAGGACCCGCTCGCGCGTCTCGGGTCGCGTTCGCCGGGGCGCCTCGTCCGAGTCGCTCACCTGGGCAGTCATCGCGCCATGGTACGGCCGACCCGGGCGGCCACGTCAGCGACGCGGGACGATCCTCCGCCGCGCGGCCCGGCTGGGCAGCCAACGCTGACCGGGTGGGGTCGGGTTAGCCTCGGCGCATGAGCGAGTCGAACACGACCGGCCTGCAGCGCTTGCCCGACGAGGAGTTCCGCCGCGTGCTGTGCGTGGTGGCCCACCCCGACGACGTGGAGTACGGCACCTCGGCAGCCGTCTCGAAATGGGTGAACCAGGGCGCGGAGGTCGCGTACCTGTTGCTCACCGCCGGCGAAGCCGGCATGCAGATCCCCCCGGAGGAGACCGGACCGCTGCGCGAGCGGGAGCAGCGCGCCGCCTGCGCCGCCGTCGGGGTGAGCGACCTGACGATCCTGAACCATCCGGACGGGTCGCTGGAGTATGGCCTCGACATCCGCCGCGACATCGCGCGGGCGATCCGCCGGTTCAAGCCGGACGTGGTGGTCACCCTGACCTGGGAGGTCGAACCCGGCTGGGGGCTGAACCAGGCCGACCACCGTGTCGCCGGGCTGTGCGCGATCGACGGCACGCGCGACGCCGACAACACCTGGGTGTTCCCGGAGCTGGCGCGGGATGAGGGACTGCCCAAGTGGGGCGTTCGCTGGTTCCTGGCCGCGGGTGATCCGCGGCCGACCCACTACGTGGACGTGTCCGGGGAGCCCCTCGAGAAGGGCATCGCGTCGCTGGAGGCTCACGAGGCCTACCTGGCGGCCATCCCTGGCCACCCTTCCCCGCGGGACTTCCTGACCTCGATGACTTCGGGCCCGGGGCGCGCGGTCGGCGTGGAGTACGCGACGACGTTCCGGGTCTGGGAGCTCGGCCCTCCGCAGGTCCGCGAGGACTGACTCGCGGACCGTTTCGCGCCCGTGGGCGGGAAAGGTACGGGTTTTCGCTGGTGGGGACGTGCAGGTGCCGCCCGTGGGCGGGAAGTGTACGGGGGAGTGGCGCGGGAGCGTCCCGACCCTGGCGGGAACGGTACGCGTGCCAGGATGTGCGCATGCCGACCCCGCAGGACCCCGCCGACGCTGCCGCCGGCCGCACGCGCCCCGAACCGCTAGACGCGGATGGATCGCGGGTTCCCTTGCTGGAGTACGACGACGACCCGTCCGACTTCGTCGGCGACGGATGGCGTGTGCGAGGAATGACGCCGCTGCCCCGGCGCGGGGTGATCACGTTCCTCGGTGAGGCCACCCGCAGCTGGGCGGAGGCGCAGGGCTTCACGGTCGCCTCGGTCATCGACACCGTGACCCGCGACTTCCCCATCTGGGTGGGCGAGCACCGGGGCGTCGAGGTGGCCGTCGCCGACGCGCCCATCTGCGCGCCCGCCGCCACGATCGTGTTCGAGCGGATGCTCATGCTAGGGGTCGACACCATGGTGGCGACCGGCTCGTGCGGGGCGCTGGTGCCGCACGAGGTCGGCACGTTCCTGGTGCCGACGAGGGCGCTGCGGGATGAGGGGACCTCGTACCACTACCTCCCCGCATCCCGGTGGATCGAGACCGACGTCGAGGTACGCGCCGCGTGCGAGGCGGCGATCACGGCGCGGGGGCTGAAGTACATGGAGTGCGCCACCTGGACGACGGACGGCTTCCTGCGGGAGACCAAGTCCAAGGTGGCCGCTCGCCGCGCGGAGGGCTGCGAGACGGTCGAGATGGAATGCGCTGCGTTCGCGGCCTGCGCGACGTTCCGCGGGGCGCGGTTCGGGCAGATCCTCTACTCCGCCGACACGCTCGCCGGTGAGGAGCACGATATCCGCGGCTGGGGGCACGGCTTCCGCGACACCGCGCTGAGCTTGGCGCTGGACGCGGTCGCCCGCGCCTGATCCGGCGGGTTCGCGTGGCGGGGGTGGGGATGCGCGCTCGTCGCAACCATCCGCGACTCGCTGCGCTCGCCGCTCCCGCCAGACCCGTCCACGCTCCTCGCGCGCATCCCCACCCCCGCTCATGGGCGCGCGAGGCGACCATCGGCGACTGGCTGCGCTCGCCGCTCCCGCCAGACCCGTCCACGCTCCTCGCGCGTCAGAGCCAGGAGACCTGGCCGCGCAGCGCCGCATACCCCACGAAGGCGACCGCGTCGAGCAGGAAGTGTGCGATGACCAGCGGCCAGAGGCGGCCGGTGCGCAGGTACACCCAGCCGAACAGCACGCCCATCACGATGTTGCCAGCGAACCCACCGAACCCCTGGTAGAGGTGGTAACACCCGCGGATGGTGGCCGAGACCACCAGGAGCGCAGCGACCGACCACCCCGCCTGCCTCCACCGCGTGAAGAGGTAACCGATCATCACGACCTCTTCGAGGGCGGCGTTCTGGGCGGCGGCGAGCAGGAGGACGGGCACGGCCCACCACACGTCGGCCAGCCCGGCCGCGGACACCGTCGTGTTGAACCCGAGCTGTCGCGCCGCCAGGTAGAACGCCAGCCCGGGGATCCCCACCACCGTGGCGAGGAGCGCACCGCGCAGCAGGTCGGTGCGGGCGTCGCGCCCGTCCAGACCCAGGGCTGCGGGGCGGACGCCGTCGCGGGCGAGCAGGTGAAGGGCCAACGCGACGGGGACGAGCGCGAGGCCAATCCCGGCCAGCTGGAAGGCGAGGTCGAGCCACGGCCGGTCGGGCGTGACCGCGACGTTCATGGGGGCGGTCTGCGCCGAGAGCGGGGCCGGGTCGGTCAACCGCCGGATGATCGTCAGGATCGACCAGATCGCGGATGCGCCGAGGCTGACGCCGAGGACGAGGGCGGTCTC
>JBDIAS010000231.1:0-3396 GCA_039812465.1 Austwickia sp.
TTCCACGTGACCGTCACGATGGCGTCGCTGTCGTGACGGACGCTGGCCTTCTTGCTGGTGATGTACTGGTCGGTGTCGCCCGGAAGGAGCCTGAAACCGGGCCCCTCCCCCGCCAGATAGGCGCCGAGACAAAACCCGACGTACCGCCCCCCGCCCTTGACGAAATCTCGCAGGAGAGGCTTCGCGGCCTTCAGGTGCGGCCAGGCATCCTCGAGGACGCCCCCGCCCGGCTGCACGTACAGGCGTACCCCCTGCAGTCCGCGCTCGTCGAGGTGCCGGCGCTCTTTGGGGCCGATGTAGTCGACGCTCAGCCCGGCAGCCCGCACGGCGGCGGCCGCCGCCTCCGGGCAGCCGGGCGTGGTCGCGGGGCCCCGGTAGACCACGGCGTCCACGGGCTCGTGGGCGGGTGAGGACTGCTCGGTGAGGAACTTCAGGATCTTGGATGGCCAACCGCTCATCCGCGCACGCGCTCCGATCCCGCACGGTCCGCCGCGGTCCGATCCGGCTGCGCCGGGGCTGCGGTCGGGGTGGTGGTCGGGGTGGTGGTCGGGGTGGACCCGGGTCCGGCGCCCGCGGCCCGGTCGCCGGACCCGGGCGCCAGGACACCGGCCGGCTCCCGGCGCAGGGTGAGCCAGCGCGTGACGGTGCTCAGCATGCGCTCCATCGGGCCCTGCTGGAAGTAGCGACCCCAGATGATCGCGAACGTGCACAGCAACACGACCTGCACCACGAAATGCACGGTGTCGGAGAACCCGCGGAACGGCTGCAGCGCCAGGACGTGCAGCGTATAGAGCGTGAGGGTCATGCTGCCGGGCACGGCCAGCAGGAGGAACCGGATGCCGAACACCTGCGCCAGGGCCAGGCAGGCGCCCAGCACGATCAGCGAGGTCCCGATCGTGTGGAGGAGGTCCAGCGGGGTGGACGTGTGCGGCGACATGATGCCCAGCCACCACCACGAAGTGGTGGGCAGGGCGCCGTCGGCGCCGAACACCAGGTAGTCGGTGAACCTGGACAGCGACAAGCCCGACGCCACGTCGTCCGCGAGCCGCTGACGCAGGTGGAACCCGTCGACCAGGATGGAGGAGGCCACCGAGGTCACGAGGGTGAGGAGCACGCCCCCCGCCAGGATCTTGGCGATCACCAGGCGGGAGGTGAGGGCGCAGCGCCCGAGGGCCATGCCGATGCAGATGTAGGACATCCAGGTGAAGGCCGGGAACGTGCCCGTGAAGACCAGGGTCTGCAGCAGCGCACCGGGGTCCGCCAGCGCCCCGAGCCCGACGTTGGCCGCCTCCGCCGGCGGCATGGACTGGCGCAGGACGTGGCTGAGGAACGGCGACACGACCGCCCAGCCCAGTCCGAGCACGAGCAACGAGCGGGTGCGCAGTGGGACCAGCAGCCCGGCCAGGACGAACATGACGCCGAGGAAGGCCAGGACGACCGCCACGTCCTGGTAGGACACGAGTCCCCCGAGGGCTAGGCCGAACAGCACCAGCAGCAGGCCTCGAACGACCGGGGTCGTCGCCGCACGGAGGGCTGCCATCCCGCGCGGGGCGACGCGACGACCCGTCAGGAACGCGATGCCCACGCCGCCCAGGAGGGCGAAGAGCGCCGAGGATTTGCCCGCCGCCAGCGTCCAGGCCAGCGACATCTCACCGTTGCTCGTGCCTGCCTCGATCGTGTGGACCGCGATCATCCCGATCAGGGCGATGCCGCGGGCCATGTCGAGACCGATGAGCCGGGAGGCGGACCGGCGCTGCCCGAATGGCCGGCGGGGCAGCGTGTCCGGGTCGCACTGGTGCGGGAAACTCGCGGCGGCCTCGGCCGAGAGGGGTGCTGCGGCGAGCTGGCCGGTCGTCGACGGGGACTGGGGCCTGTGGGCGCCGACGTAGCGCCGATCGGATGCGGTCGTGGTCACGAGCGGACTCCTGCCGAGGGTCGGGATAGTTGCGCGGGGATCCCGGCCCAGACCGTGTCGGCCGGCAGGGATTCACCCTTCATGACGAGCGACAGGGGAGCGAGAGAAACCCCCCGGCCCACTTCGGTGGAGTAGAGGACCACCGACCGTGTGCCGACGCAGACCCTGTCGTCGATCTGGACGAGATTCATCTTCATGACGCGGTCCTCGAAGAGGTGCGTCTGGAGCGATACGGCGGCGCCGATCGAGACGTCGTCGCCGATCTGCACGAGGTCGAACTCCGTGATGTAGGTGGTGTCGATCAGGCTGCGCCGACCGACGCGCACGCCGTACACCCGCAGCAGCGGGCCGAGCAGCGGCGTACCGGAGAGGAAGGAGAGGAGCGCCGGGACCGCGGAGGCCTCGTAGACCCCCGTGACGAACTCGGTGCGGCGCACGAAGTTGTTCCACAGCGGCTCGACCCGGGCCTCGTAGCGGCCGACGACCGCCCACTTCAGCAGGGCGACGCCGAGCACCACGGCGAGGCCGAGGCCGAGCCCGATCGCGGGCACCGCGAGGAGCATCTGCCACCAGGTGGTCCCTGCCTGCGCCAACTGCGACGAGAAGTAGAGCGTGCCGAAGAGGGACACCGCGAGGATGGAGGACGGCAACACGATCCGCAGGGCCTCGATCGCGTACCGACCGATCACCTGCTTGCTGCTGGGGACGAACGTCTCCTCCTCGGTGAAGCCTTCGAAGACCTCGCGCCGCGGAAGGTAGATCGAGGGGCTGCCCAGCCAGGACGTGCCCGAGGCCACGCCCGACGGCGGCGGGACGGAGCCGACCCCCAGGAGGGAGTTGTCGCCGAGGTGCGTGCCCGACGGCACGAACGCCGCGTTGCCGACGAAGGCGCGTCGCCCGATCGTGGTCGGGCGGAACGCGACGTGGCTGTTGCAGTACGTGGCGCTGCCGACGCTGGCCATGTCCGCGACGAAGGACTCCTCGCCGATCGTGAGCAGGTCGGGGTCGATGTTGGCGATCGTGCTGACCTCGGCGCGGGGGCCGATCTTGGCCCCCAGGCGGCGCAGCCACGGCGCGGTGTAGAGCGTGGAGTACAGCGTGTTGGTCAGAAGCAGGCTCAGGGTGAGCAGCTTGTCGGCGAACCACTTCTCCACGCCGAGCTGGCTGCGCAGGTGGTGGATGCCCACCGGGGTCCGCGGGAGTCCGAACCGGCGCAGGGCCAGGATGAGCAGGCAGGACGCGCCCACGAACACCGGGCCGGTGAAGGCCGTCGCGACGAGTGCCGCCGTCGCGTTGAACGTGAGCATGATCCACCACACCAACACGACCACGGGGAGCATGGCGGCCAGCGGAGCGAACTCCAGCGCCACCAGCCCCCAGGTGAACCTGCGCTTGAGCTCGGGCGACCAGTCGCGCGGGGCGTGGTCGCACTCGGCCATGATCTCGATGATCGGGTCGTCGACCGCGGGGAGCTTGCGCAC
>JBDIAS010000232.1:0-3224 GCA_039812465.1 Austwickia sp.
CTCGGCGCGGTGGATTTCCGCGCGCGCCGCTTCCACGGCGGCCAGCGCACGGGCGGCCAGGTCGGGGCCCTCGTCGAGCCACACGATACGCGGGTCGGAGCCGAACCAGGAGTCCTGCCGTCGGGACAGCCGCCGGGTCGCGCGGGCGGTGTCCTCGATCGCGTCGTCCTCGCCAAGGCGACCGGCCAGCTGGGTGAGCGCCTGCGCGTAGCCGACCGCCCGCGAGGCCGTCTTCGTCTGCGAGAGGCCGCGGGACTCCAGCTCCGCCACCTCGGCGAGGAACCCGTCGGCCCACATCTGGCGTGCCCGCTCCCCGATCCGCGCGTCGAGCTCGCGACGCGGCACCCGGATGGCCAGTTGGATCGCGGGTGAGACGTACTCCCGATCCGGCATGGACGAGGAGAACGGGCGCCCCGTCAGTTCGATGACCTCCAGGGCCCGCACGATCCGCCGGGCGTTGCGCGGGTCGATGCCCGCCGCCGCCACAGGGTCCTTGCGGGACAGCACCTGATAGAGGACCTCCACCCCGTTGTCGGCCAGCTCCCGCTCCCAGGCGGCCCGGATCTCGGGGTCCGTCGGCGGGATGTCCAACACGTCGAGTGCGGCCTTGACGTAGAGCCCCGAACCGCCGACGACGACCGGAGTGCGGCCGCGGTCGGCGATGGCCGTGATGTCGGCGCGGGCCTGGCGCTGATAGGCCGCGACGGAGGCGTCCTCGTGGATGTCCAGTACGTCGAGCTGGTGGTGGGCGATGCCGCGGCGCGCATCGAGCGGCACCTTGGCCGTGCCGATGTCCATGCCGCGGTAGAGCTGGGAGGCGTCGGCGTTGACGACCTCGCCGTCCAGGGCTTGGGCGAGGTCGAGCGCAAGGCCGGATTTCCCGGTGGCGGTGGCGCCGACGACGGCGACCACGAAGGGGCCGGTCGCCAGCTCGAGGGCGGTGCCGTCGAGGCGAGACTCGGACATGGACGACATCCTCCCAGATCACGGACGGCCGGCCGCTGCCAGGGCCGGGGATGAGTAGCTACCGCCGGACGGTCGCCGCCTCATGGGTGAGGGCGATTCGCCCATGAGGCTCAACCGCCGGGACGCACTCCGATGCTGGGGATCCCGAGGGAGATGGTCGGGCCCGCCCCCGTACCGTCCTCGCGGTCTTCCTCTGGCCCGACCTGCGTCGCCTCCCAGGCGTCGCCGCCGCGGGTGCGACGCACGGTGAACGGGCCGCCCGTGAGGGCGCCGTCCGCGACGAGGTGGTGCGGCGCCCCGTACGTCACCTGGACCTCGACGGTGTCCCCCGGTCGCGGCAGCCCCCCGGCCTCCCGGGCGGTCGGCGGCACGGCGAAGTGCACCAGCCGATTGTCGCGGGCCCGCCCCGACAGGCGCGCCGTCGCGGCGTCCTTGCGGCCCTCGCCGGGCGCCACCAGGACCTCGAGGGTTCGTCCCTCGAAGGCGCGGTTCTCCTGCCAGGCGATCTCGTCCTGCAGCGCGACGAGGCGGTCGAAGCGCTCCTGCACGATCTCCTTGGGGACCTGGTCGGACATGGTCGCGGCGGGGGTGCCGGGGCGGACCGAGTACTGGAACGTGAACGCCCCCGCGAACCGGGCCTGCTCGACGACGCGCAGGGTGTCCTCGAAGTCCGCGTCGGTCTCGCCGGGGAAGCCCACGATGATGTCGGTCGTGATCGCCGCGTGCGGGATCTTGGCGCGCACCTCGTCGAGGATGCGGAGGAACTTCTCGCCCCGGTAGCTGCGGCGCATCGCTGACAGCACGCGGTCGGAGCCGGACTGCAGCGGCATGTGCAGGCTCGGCATCACGTTCGGGGTCTCCGCCATCGCGTCGATGACGTCCGAGGTGAACGCGGCCGGGTGCGGGCTGGTGAACCGCACGCGCTCCAGGTGCTCGACGTCGCCGCAGCGTCGGAGGAGCTTGCCGAAGGCGGCCTTGTCGCCGAACTGGACCCCGTAGGTGTTGACGTTCTGCCCGAGCAGCGTCACCTCGAGGACGCCGTCGCCGACGAGGGCTTCCACCTCGGCCAGGATGTCGCCGGGACGCCGATCCTGCTCGGTGCCGCGCAGCGCGGGGACGATGCAGAACGTGCAGGTGTTGTTGCAGCCCACGCTGATCGACACCCAGGCGGCGTACGCGGAGTCGCGCCGCGTCGGCAGCGTGGAGGGGAACACCTCGAGCGACTCCAGGATCTCCACCTGGGCGGCTCGGTTGTGCGCGGCCCGGTCCAGCAGGGCCGGCAGCGATCCCATGTTGTGCGTGCCGAACACGACGTCGACCCAGGGCGCCCGGCGCACGATCTCGGCGCGGTCCTTCTGGGCCAGGCACCCGCCGACGGCGATCTGCATCCGGGGGTTGTCGGTCTTGGCGGGGCGCAGCTGGCCCAGGTTGCCGTACAGCTTGTTGTCCGCGTTCTCCCGCACCGCGCAGGTGTTGAAAACGATGACGTCGGCGACCGCCGGTCGTTCCTCAGCCGGGAGGACGGCGCGCTCGACGTAGCCCGCCTGTTCCAGCAGCCCGGCGAGGCGTTCGGAGTCGTGCACGTTCATCTGGCAGCCGAAGGTGCGCACCTCGTACGTGGGCGCGGTGTACGTGGGCGCGGTCGCCGGGGACCCGGCGGGCGGCCGGGCGGGCGCGGGGGCATCGTTCGTGGTCATCGCACCTCAGGGTACGTCGCCCGCCGGGAGCCGCCGTCGCACGGGGAACTCTCCGGGGGCTCGGGACGCTGACCTGGTGGGCGGGAGCTCCCTCGCCCACAGGCACCCAGGCCGCCGCGGACGGCGCACCTGGACGGGGGAAGGTCGACACGACGTGCGCACGCTGCTCAACATCATCTGGCTGCTGTTCGGAGGGTTCTGGTTGGCGCTCGGGTATGTGATCTTCGGCATCATCGCCTGCGTCTTCATCATCACGATCCCCTTCGGCGTCGCGGCGTTCCGGATGGCCTCGTACGCGCTGTGGCCCTTCGGTCGGACCGTGGTGACGATGCCGGAGGCAGGCGCGGGGTCGGCCATCGGGAACGTCGTCTGGTTCCTGGTGGCGGGCGTGTGGCTCGCGATCGGGCATGTCACGACAGCGGTCGCGCAGGCGATCACGATCATCGGCATCCCGCTGGCGATCGCCAATCTCAAGATGATCCCAGTGACCTGCGTGCCTTTCGGCAAGCAGATTGTCGCGACGGACGCACTGCCGCCCGGCGCGCGCCCCCTGCACTCCCT
>JBDIAS010000233.1:0-3203 GCA_039812465.1 Austwickia sp.
GTCATCCCGACCAGCGTGAACGCCCGCCGCCGACGCAGCCTCGGCGTGAGCGCCTCCGGGTCCGCCAGCATCCGCCGACGTGCCCCACCACCGCGGCGGGTGTCGTACAGATCCCCGTCGTCCCCCCGATCCCCCTCGCCTGCGGCCCCCCGCTCGTCCCACTGCGCCCACTCGTTCATCGAGTCGTTCACCGAGTCGTCGAAGGGCGGCTCATCCGTCGAGGAAGGCCGACGTGAGCTGCCGCCGGAGGGAAAACGCGTCATGGTCCACCCAGTATCGAGCAGCTTCCTGGACGAACGTCGCAGGCGGCCAAGGCGCGTCGCTCGCGGCGACGCCCTGCGGCGCCGGTTCTCCCCGGGGAAACCTGCGCGGTTCCCCCGGGGAGAGGCGGTACGGATTCCCCTCGCGGCCCTTCGGTCAGACGCGGGCGGTCAGCTGCGGGTCAGCCGTCGCCGGTGGCGCGTCGTAGCCGTACGGGTTGGCCTCTTGGAACGCCCACGCGTCGCGGCACATCGCCGCGAGGTCGCGCCGTGTCCGCCACCCCCAGGCGGCGTCCACCCGGCGCGCGTCCGCCTGCAGCGTGGCGACGTCGCCGGGGCGCCGGGGCGCCTTCACGATCGGGATGGGCCGCTGCGCGGCCTCGCCGAAGGCCGCGGCCAGCTCCAGCACGGAGGTCCCCATCCCGGTGCCGAGGTTGAACAGGCTCATCCCGGCCTCGTCGCCGAGGTGCGCCAGGGCGACCCGGTGTCCGTCGGCCACGTCCACGACGTGGATGTAGTCGCGCACACCCGTCCCGTCGACGGTGTCGTAATCGTCGCCAAAGATCGTCAGCGCGGGCAGTCGTCCCACGGCCACCTGGGCGAGGTAGGGCATCACGTTGTTCGGCACCCCGCGCGGATCCTCGCCGAGCAGACTCGACGGGTGGGCGCCGACGGGGTTGAAGTAGCGAAGCGCGATCACCCGCAGCCCCGGGTCTGCCGCGCACGCGGCGGCGAGCAGGTGCTCACAGGTCAGCTTGGTGCGGGCGTACGGGTTGGTCGGCGCGCAGGGATCGTCCTCCGACAGCGGCCGACCCCGGTAGCCGGCGCCGTAGAGCGAGCACGACGAGGAGAACACGAGGGAGCCGACGCCCGCCCGCCGCATGGCTTTGAGGAGCTGCAGGGTCCCGTTGACGTTGATGTCGTAGTAGTCCAGCGGGATCTCGGTCGACTCCCCGACCGCCTTCTTCGCGGCGAAGTGGATGACCGCCTCGATCCGGTGCTCGGTCAGGGTCTTCTCCAGCAGCTCCCCGTCGCGGATGTCTCCCGTCACGAGCACCGGACGCCGCCCTGCGATGCGCTCGACGCGGTCGAGCGCGCGCGGCGAGGAGTTGGAGAAGTCGTCGACCACGACGACCTCGAAGCCGTGCTCCAGCAGCTCCACGCAGGTGTGGCTGCCGATGAAGCCGGCGCCCCCGGTCACGAGGATGCGCGATGGCGTCATGACGTCCCTCCAAGAAGTACGGGGATCTCGATCCCGGTGAGCAGTTGGTCCCACGAGCCCATGTACGTGGCCACGTAGCCGGGGAACGCGATGAGCGCCGCGAGGAGGGGGATCCACACCAGGAGGCCCACCAGCGCCGGCACCCACGCGGTGGTGCGCAGCGCGGCCGGGAAACTCCGGCCGCTGGCGCGGGCGGCCTCGACGGCGTGAAGCAGCGGGACGGCCAGCGACAGGATCGCGTACGAGGTCGCCAGGATGAGGCTGAGGAAGGCGTACCCGAAGGCTGGGCTGAAGCGCTCGGCGTAGAGCACCGCGCTCGAGCCGACCAGCGAGATCGCGGCGTAGGGCAGCGTCAGGCGCGTCAGGAGCGGTTCCATGCCCGCGCCGCCCTTCGGGGTGACCGCGAAGACGATTCGCCGGGTGGGCTGCAGGGACTGACGGACGCCCGCCAGCACGCCGCGCAGGATGTAGGGCCACTTCGCCAACGTGTAGAGGTAGACCTCCCAGGCGATCACGGGACTGTCGACCGGCCGCCACAGCCCCCGGCGGCGCAGGAACAGGACCAGCACGAAGATCCATACGGGGACGAACAGCCAGTGCGCCAGGAAGGCGATGTAGTTGACGTTGACCCAGTTGTGGCCGCTCACGGCCGGGATCACGGGCAGCAGCACGCTCGCGATCATGGTGAGGCCGAGGACCGCGTAGAAGCAGAGCGCGAAACTGAACCTCACCCTCAACGGCCAGCTGAGCCGCCCCAGGTGCGAGGGCGCTGTCCGCAGGGCCAGCACGGTCAGGCTGCGCGACCATTGGAACTCTTGGGTGAGCATCGCGCCGAACGTGGGCGGCCCCTCGCCGTGGGCCTCCGCGCGGTGGGCGAAGACCCCTTGGTACCCCGCCGACGTGAGCAGGAACGAGGTCGAGAAGTCCTCGGCCAGCTCCGGGCCGATGCCCCCGATCTCGCGCAACGCCTGGGTGCGCACCGCGTAGTGCGACCCGATGCACGAGGGCGCCAGGCCGTCGTTGTGCCCCAGCTGGGCAGGGCCGTGGAAGGTGGCCTCCCGCTGGATGCGACCTCGGTTGCTCCACGACGCCGCCGCGTGGGCGTCGTTCATGCTCGGCGCCGCGACGTATCCGACAGCGCTGTCGCCGAAGGGGCGCACCATCTCGGCGAGGTAGGTCCGGCTCGGCACGTGATCGCAGTCGAGCTGGGCCACGACGTCATAGCGCTCGTACCCCACCGTGTCGTAGAAGTACGCGAGGTTGCCCTCCTTGCACTTCGTCCGGCGCGGGTAGGTCTCGCGGTGGTATCCCGGAAGGAGGTACCGGCTCGAGATCGCCACGCCGTGCTCGTCGCACCACCGGCGCGTCTGCTCGTCCGGTTGCTCGTCGCAGAGCCACACGTCGTACTCGTACGGGAAGTCCTGGTCGCGCATCGCGGTCAGCGTCGTCCGCGCCACCTCCCAGGGCTCCGACGGGGCCTTGGTGACCACGAAGGCCACGCGAAGATCCGGGACGGCCAGCTCCGGGTTCACCCCGCGGAGCCGGTTGACCGCGACGAGGAAATAGGCGGGCATGTACGCCAGATAGAACAGCAGGACGCTGTTGATCACGAACCCGACCCAGCCCAGACGGTGGGCCGGGGCGAACCACCAGACCCAGAAGGCGACGAACGCCGCCACCCAGCAGACGCTGAGGACCGCCACGAGGATTCGGTCCCTGGC
>JBDIAS010000234.1:0-3181 GCA_039812465.1 Austwickia sp.
GGGCCTGAAGTTCAACATCCGCGAGGGTGGCCGCACCGTCGGCGCCGGTCGCGTCACCAAGATCATCAAGTGAGCGTCGCCGACGCGACGTTGACGCGCTGACCTTCACGGGCGAACTGCCCGATGAGGTCGAGACAGCGACTCCGCGGGGTCCGGGCTGCACGCCCGGGCCCCGCGCCGCGTTACGCGGGGTGTCCGCGACGGTCGGGACGGACGCTCGGCTCGGCGCCCGCTCTCGCCGCCCTGACTCTGGCCGGCCTGATCGCCGCCGGCCTGATCGCAGCCGGTCTGCTCGCCTCGTGCGCGGCCGTCCCGGAAGGATCAGGTACGCCATCGGGCCCGGCGACATCCGTACCCGCCCCCGACGCCGGGGCGAGCTGCACGGCGACCCGACCGTCCGAGCAGGTGTCGGCGTCCCTCCCCGCCCTCGTGGCGGACGCGCGATGGGTCGTCCGCGAGGGGGAGCGGGCGCTGGTGGTGACGCCGACGCCCTACTTGCGTGAGCACGGCGAGACCGCCGTCGCCCGGGAGGCGTGGCGGCGCGTCGTTGCGGCCGTCCCGGAGGCGGACACCCCCGGGATGCAGGACCAGTTCGTGTGCCACGTCCAGTTCGCCGCGGCCAAGCCCGGGTGGTACTTGGAGCCCCGCCGCCCCGCAGTCGGTTACTCGCGGACGGTGCTCGCGGGGTGCAACCCGGGAGAGGTCCCTGACGTCGGCTGAAGAAGGCCGCCGGGCACCGCTGCGCGACCCGCCCGACGGATCGCCGCTTCGGGTCGGGCCGGGAGGCGAGGGAGCGTCACTCGGGGAGCGCGCGGCACGGCACGGCGGCCGGGGGGGCGAGGTCAGCTTCGGTATCCTGCACGGGGATCCCGGCAGCCTCGACGCGACGTGGGGTCTACCGCAGCGCACAAGGGAAGAGGCGAGCATGCGGATCGGCATGGTGACGCAGTGGTACGACCCTGAGGGCGGCTCGGCGATGACCTTCGGGGTGATCGCTCGGGCGCTGCAGGCGCTGGGTCACGAGGTCGACGTGCTCACCGGCTTCCCGAACTACCCGAGCGGGCGGCTCGCCGACGGCTACGCGATGCGGCCGTACGCGCGGGAGATCCGCGACGGGGTCACGGTGCACCGCGCGCCGCTCTACCTCAGCCACGACGCCCACCCGTTCCGGCGGGCGGGCAACTACCTGTCGTTCGGGGCCAGCGCCTCCGCGCTGGCGGTGCGGGCGCTCGGTCGCAGCGACGCGGTCCTCGTCGTGCCCTCCCCACCGTTCACGGTCGGTGCGGGACTGGTCCTGAAGGGGCTCCGGGGCATTCCGTTCGGGCTGCAGATCCAGGACCTGTGGCCCCAGTCGGTGACGGCGAGCGGCATGCTGTCGGGTCGCGCGGTGGACCGGGCTGAACGCGCGCTGCACGCGATGCTGGACCGGATGTACGCGCAGGCGTCGTTCATCGCCGTGACCAGCCCCGGGATGGCGGATGTGATCGCGGCGCGCTGCGTGCCCCGCGAGAAGCTGACCTTCGTGTCGAATTGGGCCAACGAGGCGGCCTTCCACCCCGTCGACGCGCCCGCCGACCTGGGGCTTCCGCCCCGCCGCCCGTTCACGCTCATGTACGCGGGCGCGATGGGCGACGTGCAGGGCCTGCAGGTCGTGCTCGATGCGGCGGAGCGGCTGCGGGACCGGCCGGACATCGGGTTCGTGCTGCTCGGTGCGGGCGTGGCGCGAGCAGGATTGGAGGAGGCCGCCCGGCGTCGTGGTCTCGACGCGGTCGCCTTCGCCCCGGCCCAACCTGTCCAGGCGATGGCAGACGTGCTGGCCAGCGCCGACGCCCAGCTGATCAGTCTGGCCGACCTGCCGGTCTTCACGCACACCCTGCCGAGCAAACTACCGGCCACGTTGGCGGCCGGGCGCCCGATCATCGGCGCGGTCGGCGGCGACGCGGCCCGCCTGATCCGCGACGCGGGGGCCGGCTGGGCCGTGAACCCGGGCTCGGACGCCGAGCTCGCGGACGCGGTTCGAGCGGCCGCCGACCTTCCCCGGGGGGAGCTCGTGGCACGCGGAGAGGCCGGCCGTGCTTACTATCTGCAGCACCTGTCGCAGGATGTCGGCGCGCGTCGGCTCGCGGAGCTGCTGGGCGAGGCGGCGGCGCGGGCCGGACGCACCCCCCGGCGACCGGTGATGGCCGGCGGGGGATTCGACGAAGAGGGGGAGCCCGAGGCGGTGGCGAGGGCGCTCACGGGTGAAGGGGCGCTGGCGCGTGAGGGCGACGAATCTGCGCCGACTGGCGCTAGCAGCGGCGACTCGACGAGCGCCGGCGCGGCCGCGTCGGCGCAGCGCGAGGCCGCCCGCGTGGACGCGGTCTACTCCTCACGGGGCTACGACACCGATCTGGAGTACGCCGACGTCAACCCCGTCTACCTCCAGCGCGTGCAGAGCATGGAGGCCGCCACGCTGGCCGCCATCCGCGACGCGGGCCTCTGGGAACGTCTGGCAGAGCTCGAGATCCTCGACTACGGCTGCGGCAATGGCCGGTGGTTCGGTCGCTGGCTCGCGTGGGGGGCCGCGCCGGCGCGGATGCATGGGGTCGACATCAGGCCCGGCGCCGTGGAGCTGGCCAGGGCCACGCTCCCGGGGTGCGACGTACGGGTGCTGTCCGATGGGCGCATCCCTCACGGGGACGCCTCGTTCGACCTGATCACGATGAACCTCGTGTTCTCCTCGATCCTGGACGAGACGGTGCGCCGCGCTACGGCGGCCGAGCTGACCCGTGTGCTGCGACCTGGTGGCCTGCTGCTGTCCTGCGACTTCGCGGTCGACAACCCGAACAACCCTGACGTGCGGGCCTTTCGGCGCGAGGACGCGAGGCGACACTTCCCCGACCTCACGCTCGTGGGGGGCCGCAGCCTCGTCCTGGCGCCACCGCTCGCCCGGCGCCTGGTGCCGGCGTCCTGGGGGCTGGCAGACCTCACGGAACGCCTGGCGCCGCCGCTGCGTACGCACCGCCTCCTCGCGCTGCGCAAGCCGCTGACCTGACTCCTCGGGCCTCACGCACGCCCCGGCTGGTGGGGTGGTCTGCGGGCACCGCGCCAAGGCCTTGCATCCAGAGCGGATTTGGCCCGGTGGGGGCAGGTGTGGAACTATAGACCGGTTGCTTGACGCGCGGTGGTGAGGGCATGGACG
>JBDIAS010000235.1:0-3173 GCA_039812465.1 Austwickia sp.
TCTGGTTGTCGCGGCTGTTGCGCCACCACACCGACCCGCTGCCCTCACTGGTCGCGATGAAGCCGAACTGCTCGTTGGCGATGACGTTGCTCCACGGGTGCGGGGTCGGCCGGCCGGGCTCCAGCACGGTGACGTACTCGCGCCCGTCGGTCGAGAAGCCGCCGTAGCTGTTGTGGAAGAGCAACGGCTGCAGCCCCTGGTGGACCGTCCCCGTGGGGCCGGGCGCGGGGCCGCCGATCGCCGACGCGGTGGCGGCGGCGGAGGCTGACGCTGAGGCCCGCGCCGCACGCTCCGCGATCGCGGTGAGCGGGGGCGGCACGATCATCCGGCCGGGGAACCGGGGCAGCTGCACGCCGAGGTCGCCGCGGTGGGCGTCCAGCACGACCGCCGCGGAGGCCACCAGCGCCTGGATCCTCTCTCTCGGGTGATGGTCCGTGCGCACCACGAAGATCCGGCCGCGGGAGTCGGGGGAGCCGGTGCGCGGGCGGATGCCGGTGGCCGCCGTGGTCAGGGCGTGGGCGAGTTCCTGGATGTAGGAGGTCGCCTCGGAGTTGAGGAACACGAGGTCGATGGAGCAGCGCCGGCTCCGCCAGAACTCGAAGGCCCGGACCATCTGCCGGACCAGGCGCAGGTCCTCGGGGTCCCCGACTCGGACGAGGACGATCGGCAGGTCCCCGGAGATCGACAGCGGCCAGAGCTCCGACTGCGCCGCCGCGTACTGCGCCGCGGACGTCGAGGGTTGAAGCCGCGGGTGCGGGTGGGACAGGTACCCGGCGAGGGCCTGGAAGAGCACCGCCTCGTCGGGCCCCACCCCGAGGTGGCGGAGCTCCACCTGCGACTGCGTCCAGGCGAGCATCGCGGCGCGCTCGTACGCCGTGCGCGTCCGGTGCGCCTCGATCGCGTTGACCAGCTCCTCGCGGCTGCCCGCCGCGAACGTCCACACGTAGACGGTGGCGCTGCCGCCCGCGGGGACCACGACGCGGTGCGACAGGGAGAAGATCGGGTCGAGGACGTCCCCGGTGCTACCGTTCGCCGGTGTCCGACGCTCGAGGTAGGCCGGGTGGCGCACGGTGCGGCCGCGCCCGACGAACTGGTAGCGGTCGGTCTCCATCCGGGGCCGGATCGGCTCACCGTTGTCCGCCTCGATGAGGTGCGCGGCCCACACGTCCTCGTCGGTACGTGCGCGAGGTCGCCGATGCGCGACGAGGGCGCCCAGCTCCGGCACGTACTCGGTGCGGACGAACATCTTCGAGAACGCCGGATGGGCGACGTCGTCGGCGGCCCGCCCGAGGACCAACTCCGCGTACGTGGTGAGCGTCAGCGTCTGATCCCGGCGCCGGTCGTTGGAGATCACGAGGCGCCGCACGACGGCGTCGCTCTCCGGGGAGAGCCGGTATTCGAGCTCGGTACGGATGCTGCGGTGCCGCCTGCGGAAGAGCGCGCGGTCTTCGGCGAGCCGCACATCGACGTGCGCGAGGCGGCCCAGCACCGGCAGCGGGGTGGCCGACCAGACCTCGTCGCGCTGGTTGCGCAGGAAGATGTGATCACCGGCGTCGTCGGTCGTCCGGTCGGGCCGCCACCGCGTGATGGCGTGCCCGCACCAGCGCAGCTGACCCGCGCCGGCGGGCGTGAGCGTCAGGCTGAGACGCCCGTTGGACATGTGGTGCAGGGTCGGGGTGAGCACGTCGATCCCCGAGAAGGTCCGTTCGCGAGGCGGCGCGTGGATCGCGCCCCGCGCCGTCCCGTACGCCTTCTCGGGCTCGCGATGGGTGACCGGCACGTGCCGCGGCGCGCGCTCCTGCATGAGCAGCTCCGCCGCCCGGATCATCGGGTCCGCGTGGAAGCGCTTGCGCATGGCCCCGGCCCGCAACACGTTGTGCGCGCTGATCAGGGTCATCCCCTGGTGGTGCGACATGTAGCACTTGACGACGGCGCAGCGCTGCCCGTCGGGCAGGCGGGCCGGGGTGAAGTCGAGGGACTCGTAGAACCCGAACCGCCCCGCGGCGCCGAGGCCTGCGAGTGCCGCGAAGTTGGCCACGGCCTCGTCCGGGGCGACCATGGCGGCGAGCCCGGTGGCGTACGGGGCGATCACGTGGTTGTCGGCGAGGCCGCGCACGATGCCGAGCCCCGGGACCCCGAAGGGGGAGTACTGGTAGGTGTAGTTCAGGTCGCGGGCGTTGTAGGCCGCCTCGGAGATCCCCCACGGGGTCCCCAGCTCGTGGCCGTACTCCATCTGTCGCCGCACGACGTACGTGGAGGTCGTGTCGAGCAGGCTCCCCAGCGGGTTGCGCATCACGAGGTTCGGCATCAGGTACTCGAACATCGACCCGGACCAGGACTGCAACACGGCGCGTCCGCCCACCCCGGTCACCGAGCGACCGAGCCGGGACCAGTGCCTCGTGCGCACGTCGCCCTTGGCGATGGCGACGAAGCTGGCCAGGCGCGCCTCGCTGGCGAGCAGGTCGTAGCAGCTCTCGTCGAGTTCGCCGGAGCTGGCGTTGAACCCGACGGACAGCAGGTTGCGCCGCGCGTTGAACAGGAAGCCGAAGTCCATGTCGCGCATCTCGCGCCGGGCGGTCTCCTCGATGGCCGACAACCGGTCCCGCAGGTCCGCCAGCTCGGCCTCGCTCAGCGTGGCGTCGTGGTACTGAGCGGCGATCGTCCGGGCGAGCGCCTCCGCAAGGTCGTGGGCGGTGCTGCCGGGCGTCTCGCCCCGTACGGGGATCAGTGCGTCGACGAGCGCCGCGGACCGCGTCGACAGGTCCTCCCACGGCACGCCGCCCTCCGCGTCCTCCTGCGCGTTCACCAACGCCTGCCGCAGGTCCGCGAGCATCCCCCGGGCGGCGGTCTCCGGCGCGTCCTGCCCGCGCATCGTCGACCCGCGCAGCGTCGACCCGCCCGTCGTCAACCCGCCCGTCGTCAACCCGCCCAGCGTCGACCCGCCCAGCGTCGACAAAGCCCCCTCGATGCACTCGACGGTGTCCACCAGGCCGGAGAGACGAGGCGCGGGCGCGGAGACCAGCTCTGCGCGCCACTCCTCGCACGACTGGGCGAGCGCGATGAGGTGGCCGGCGAAGTTGCCGCTGTCCACGGACGAGACATAGCGCGGTTCCAGGGAACTCAGGGTCCGGGTGTCGATCCAGTTGTAGAGGTGCCCGCGGTGGCGGTCCAGC
>JBDIAS010000236.1:0-3138 GCA_039812465.1 Austwickia sp.
AGCAGCCCCGTTCCCCGCGTAGCGCGGCGGCGCAGCACGTCGAGGATCTCGCCGCGGCGAATGGCGTCCAGCCCTGCGGTGGGCTCATCCGCGACGAGGAGTTCCGGGCCGCACGCCAGGGCCATCGCCAGCATCGCCCGGCGACCCTCCCCACCGCTCAGCTCGTGGGGGTACGCCTCTGCACGGGCCTCGGGCAGACCGGCTTCGTCCCACAGTTCCCGAGCTCGGCGTCGCGCCTCGGTCGGCTGCATCCCGAGGTGCACGGTGAGGGGCTCCGCGATCTGGTCGATCACGCGATGGACGGGGTTGAAGCCCGCGGCGGCGTGCTGGAAGGCCAGCGCGATCCGTCGCCAACGCCACGGATCGGCGGCCCCGGGAGCGGTCAGGTCCGCCGTCGTCCCGCCCAGCGCGACGCAGCCGGCCACCTCGCCCTCGACCAGGCCCAGGAGGGCGAGGGCCAGCGTCGACTTGCCGGACCCGGACTGACCGACGAGACCGACGACTTCCCCCGGGACGACGCGCAGGTCGACGCCGTCGACCGCACGCGTTCCGTCCGCGTACGTGACCTCCAGCCCGGACACGGTGAGCCCGAGGGTCGCCGCCCCCGACGCCTGGCCCGGCGCGTGACCCGGTTCCGCTGAGCCCGACACCCCTGGGCCCGTCCAAGCCACCTCCGGCACCCCCGGACCCGACCAGGCCACCTCCGGAACCGGCACCTTCTGCTCCGATGGGTTCGGGCGCCGCGCTCCCCCGACGGGGTCGACGATCCTGCCGCGCAGCTCCGAGGGCGGGTGGGAGGCGTGCATGTCAGGCCTTGAGCCGAGGGTCGAAGCGACGCTCCGCGGCGATGGCGAGCAGGGTGCAACCGATCAGCAGGACGGCGATCGCCAGCGCCGGTGGGCCCATCCACCAGACCCAGCGCGTCGTGAACCAGATGCCCGGGTCGTCGAGGGCGTGCCGCAGCAGCAGGCCCCAACTGGCACGCGTGGGATCGCCGATGCCCAGGAAGCCAAGGGTGGCCTCCATGCCGATCGACCGGCCGAACTGGCCGACGACCGTAGCCAGGACGAGAGGCGCGATCGCGGGGACCACGTGCCGGCGCAGCAGGTAGAGGGTGCTCCCGCCGAAGCAGCGCGCCAGCGATACGTACCCGCTGGAGGCCACCGTCAGTCCCTGCGCGCGCAGGATCCGCGCGGGGACCGCCCAGCCGAGCAGCCCGATGACCAGCGCCGTGCCTGCGGGACCCGGCTGGACGAGCGCAGCGATCAGGAGCAGCAAGGGCAGCATCGGGACCGCCATCAGCACGTCGACGGCCGCCATGAGCAGGTGACCCGCTCCGCGCGGCCGCAGGGCTGCGGTCACGCCCACGAGGACGGCCATCGTGGTGGCGATGAGCGCTGCCCCGGCCCCGATCAGCAACGACTGCCGGGCTCCGAACGCCAGCAGAGTCCAGTTGTCGTGGCCCACGTCGTCGGTGCCGAGCAGGTGTGCCCGGCTGGGGGGCTCGTACGGGCTCCCCGCGCACTCCTGGGGCGCGTACGGCGTCAGGATCGGCGCTGCGAGGGCGACCAGCACCACGCAGCCCACGAGAATCGCGCCGAGTGACAACGTCACGCGAGGCTGCTCGGCGGCGTGCCGCGCTCGATGCCCCGGTGGGGCCGTCGTGACCTGCGGGCTCACGGAGTCTCCGCGCGCGGATCGATCCGGCGGTACAGCCCGTCGACGACCCAGTTGACGATCAGGACGGCGGCGCTGGTCACGAGGACGCACCCCTGAAGGAGCGGTTAGTCACGTGCCTGGACGCCTTCGTACGTGAGAAGACCCAACCCCGGGTAGGCGTACACGGTCTCGATCACGATGCTGCCGCCGACCGCGAAGGCGACGGCCGGCCCGAGCCCCGTGACGATGGGAAGGAGCGCGTGGCGGGTCGCGTGCCGGGATCGGATCCTGGCGTCCGTCAAGCCTTTTGCGCGGGCCACGAGCAGGAACGGCTGGGCGAGGGTCGTGACCATCGACGTGCGCGCCAGGAGGAACCGCGCGCCCAGCAGCGACACGGTGAGCGCGGCGCAGGGAAGCGCAGCGTGCGCCAGCACGTCGCCCCACCACGCGGGGGTGAGAGGCTGCGGGCCGAACGGCGTCAGGGCCCCTCCGAGGGGGGCCCATCGCAGGGTGAGGGAGAACACGACGAGGAACCCGACCGCGATGAGGTATCCGGGGACCGACTGCGCCAGCGTGAAGAACCCCACCCGAAGAACCCCACCCACAGCCGGTCGCTGCGCGATCCGCGACGCCACCCCGCGGCGAGGCCGCCGAGGATGCTGATCGCGCTGGCGATCACGAGTGCCGGCATCACGATGAGGACCGTCCAGCCGAATCGTTCGCCGATCATGGCGTTGACGGGTTGGTTGTACCGGATGGACCAGCCGAGGTCTCCGGTGGCCAGCGAGCGCGCGTAGTCGAGCATCTGGCCGGTGAGCGGCTGGTCCAGCCCGTACATGGCCTGGACCTTGGCCAAGAGCTCTGGATCCGCGAGGTAATGGGCCGTGCTGGGATCGGAGAGCGCGAGGAGGGGGTCTCCCGGCAGGGCGCGAGGCAGAGCGAAGTTGGCACCGAGGACGATCACGACGATCAGCACTCGCCGCGACCATCGCGTGACCGCGGCCGCGGCCCCGTGCACACGCTTACTGTCCCGCGCTGGCGCCCCGGCCGAAGTAGTCGGAAGCGCGGCCCTGCAGAGGAGTGGGGGCACAGCAGGGCCGGCCTCCTCCGGCCGGGACGCCAGTCGGTTGGACACTTGGTCACGCTACTACGCAGGCGCGTCTGATTCTGTGCGTTTCTCTCGCATTCATGACTGCCTTAGCCGTATTTCAAACGTATCTGCGGACAGCGCCAGGCGCTCGAAGGCTCCACCGGCGGCGGCGGCGCGGCGTCGCCAGGCGGCGGAGGTGTGACCGCAGGCCACTGCGTGGTCGGGGGGTGCTTTGGCGTTTGTTCGCCCCGTCCCCTATGCTTTCTCAAGTCCTCGACGGATCCGGCTCGCATCGCAGGCGACGAGGGACTGGCGGGTGACACCGCAGGTCCCCATCGTCTAGCGGCCTAGGACCCCGCCCTTTCACGGCGGTAGCACGGGTTCGAATC
>JBDIAS010000237.1:0-3110 GCA_039812465.1 Austwickia sp.
CTTGCCTGTCGCGTGCCTGCCCGTCGCGCGCGTGCGTGCTTGCCTGTCGCGTGCCTGCCCGTCGCGCGCGTGCGTGCCTGCCTGTCGCGCGCCTGCCTGTCGCGCACGTGCCCTGCGGGGCGCCCCGGGCAGTGGCCGGAGGGGGAGCCTCCCTCAGGCATGGGGGAGGCGGACCACCTCGACCTCCACGCTGTCCGTCAGGTAGCTGGGCAACGTCTCCAGGATCACCGCGCGCATCTGCTCGCTGCCGACGAGCAGCGCCGTGCGAGCGGACGGCCGGGCGCTGCGGGCCAGCGACAGGGTGAGCAGCGCCTGTCCGGCGCGTGCCCGAAGGCCCTCGTGGTTCGGGTCGGAGTGTTCCTCGATCTCCACGATGACGTGCTCATCCGCGGTGGCGCCGTCGACGGGGACGCCGTTGCCGCCGCGCAGTCGGATGGTCTTGGGGGATAGGGGTGCGCAGCCGCACTGTCGCGCGAAGGCGTCCAGCATCGCCTGGCGCGCGGATCGGCTCATCGCGAGCGACCGGGGGCGCGTAAGTGTCGTCGTGGCCACCTGTTCCTCTTCCTCGTTTCCTCTGCTCGTTCGTACGTGTGTCGATCGCGGCGGTACGTGTGTCGGCCGCGGCCCGTGTCAGCCGGCCCGATGCCGACCCGCCGACGCCTCGGAGCGGGCCGGGCCGGACGCCCGATGGCGGCCCGCCGGCCGGGCGATCTCGATCAGTCGCTCGTTCCACGCCGCGCCGAGATCGACCGACTCTAGGGCGATGCCGGTCTGCAGGGTCAATGCCCCAACCAGCTCGCGGGCGTCGTCCCGAGCCTGCGGGCAGGCGAAGAGCAAGACTGCGTGGGCGCCGGGGCGTTCCGCCAGCACGGTCGCCAGCGAGAACACGTCGCGCGCGAGGTGCGGCCCGGCGTCGGACGGCAGCGGCCCGACGTGGCAGACCGGGATGACGAAGAGGTCTTCGGCGCCGGAGACGCCGTCGACCCGCACGGTCGTGCCGTCGAGGAGGCTGACATCCTTCGACGTCAGCGGACAGGTGTCCGCCACGGCCGCGTACATCGTGAGCATGTCGCGCTCGGCCAACCCGGGCAGATCTGCCGGGTGGGCGTGCCGCGGCGGGCGCACGATCGCGGTGACGTCCAAAGCTGCTCCTTCTAGCGAGAGTCCGGGGGGTGCCTGGGGGAGGCAGGCCCTCACAGGCTCATCGGCCACGAGCCGCGCCGATCAAGCCTTCCGGGCGTGAAAAGTGACTCCCGGTCGGCGTGTCGGCGTTGACAAGGCCGCTCCGGTCAGCCGCGGGGCGGCAGGGCCTTGCGCAGCAGTACCGCCAGATGGTCGGCCCGCGCCCGCGTGCCCTGGGCGATCTGCGTCCGGCAGGAGAACCCGTCCGCGCACACCAGGGCGTCGGCGTCACCGTGCGCGCGCACCGCGGGAAACAGCTCCCGCTGCGCGCACGCCATCGACACCTCGTAGTGGCCCGGTTCGTACCCCCAGTTCCCGGCCAGGCCGCAGCAGCCCCCGGGCACCGTCGCCGTCGGCACGCCGCACTCCCGCAGCACCGCGTCGGCCACGGCACCGGCGGGCAGTCCCTTGTCGTGGCAGTGGGTCTGGATCAGCACCGGCGGGCCGTCCGCGGCGAACGCGAACGGCCAGGGGCGCGGCGTGTCGGCGATGACCTCGGCGAACGTCGCGGTCGCGGGCGCCAGCGCGGCGGCGCGCGGGTCCTCGACCAGCTCGCGCGCCCGCCGGAGGTGTCCGAGGCACGACGGCTCGAGGCCGACGATCGCCCACCCGTCCGTCAGGTAGGGCCCCAGGACGCGCAGCGTCCGGGCGAGCACGCGCGCGGCGACACCGAGCTGGCCGGTCGAGTGCCAGGTCAGGCCGCAGCACACGGGTGCGGTGGGCAGCGTGACCCGGTGGCCCAGCGCCTCTAGCACCTCGACGGCCGCGATCCCGGTCAGCGGGTCGTGGTGGTTGGTGAAGCTGTCGGGCCACAGGAGGAGACGACGCCCGGGGCCGGGGGGCGGCGCCTCGCCGCGCGCGGATCGCTCGCGCCACCAGTCGACCAGGCTCATCGTCGCGAAGGGGATCATCGCCCGCCGGGTCTCCACGCCGGCGGCCTTCAGGAGGGCCCGCTCGGCCGGCCGGGAAGCCGCGAGGGCTCCCATGGCGCGCCCGACGCCCGGCACGGCCGCGGCGAGGGCGCCGGCGACCGGGAGCCAGCCCATCGCGTAGTGCGCTCGAGGGCGGAGGCGGTGCCGGTAGTGCTGGTGCAGGAATTCGGCCTTCAACGTCGCCATGTCGACGGCGACGGGACATTCGGTCGCGCACGCACGGCAGGCGAGGCACAGGTCGAGCGCGTCGCGCGCCTCCCGGGAGCGCCACCCGGGCAGTTCCTCGCCGCGCAGCATCTCGGCGAGGACCCGCGCACGTCCGCGCGTGGAGGCCACCTCGTCGCGGGTCACCTGGTACGACGGGCACATCGCCCCGGTCTGGGTGCGGCACAGGCCCACCCCGACGCAGCGACGTACGGCTTTGGCGTACGACCCACCGTCGTCGGGCCACGCGTGGGCGAGCCGCGCCTCCATGTCCACCGGCGCGGCCTGGGGCCGCAGGGCGACGTCGAGGGGGGCCGGATCGACGAGGACCCCGGGGTTGCATAGGCCCTCGGGGTCGAAGACGGCCTTGAAGCGGGCGAACGCTGCGAGCACCTGCGGGGAGTAGATGATCGAGAGGAGCTCGCTGCGGGCTCGCCCGTCGCCGTGCTCACCGGAGCAGGACCCGCCGTGTCGGTGGACGAGCGCGGCTGCCTCGGTGAGGAATCGGCGGTAGCGGGCGCGTCCGTCGTCGGTGTCGAAGTCGAAATCGATCCGCAGGTGCACGCAGCCCTCGCCGAAGTGGCCGTACGGGATCCCGCGCAGCCCGTGATCCGCAAGCAGCGCGGAGAGGTCGCGCAGGTACCCCGCCAGCCGCTCCGGGGGGACCGCGGAGTCCTCCCAGCCGGGCCACGCCTCGGCGCCGTCGGCCCGGCGGGTGGCGATGCCGGCGGCCTCCTCCCGGATCCGCCACCAGGCCCGGTAGGTGTCGGGGTCGGTCACGAGCGCGGCGGT
>JBDIAS010000238.1:0-2989 GCA_039812465.1 Austwickia sp.
GCGGGTCTGGGCGACGGAGTCGCCGCCGAACTTCTCTGCCACGGCGTCGGCCAGTACGAGCGCGACCATCGCCTCGGCGACCACACCGGCGGCGGGCACCGCGCACGTGTCGCTGCGCTGGTGGTTGCCGGTGGCCGCCTCGCCGGTGGCCACGTCGACCGTGGCGAGGGCCCGCGGGACGGTGCTGATCGGCTTCATCGCGGCGCGCACCCGCAGCACCTCGCCGGTGCTCATGCCGCCCTCGGTGCCCCCGGAGCGGTGCGTGCGCCGGCGAATGACCCCGTCGTCCCACGCCATCTCGTCGTGAGCGGCGGACCCGCGGCGGGCCGCGGACGTGAAACCGTCGCCGACCTCCACGCCCTTGATCGCCTGGATACCCATGAGGGCCGCGGCGAGTCGGGCGTCGAGGCGGCGGTCCCAGTGCACGTGGCTTCCGAGGCCGGGCGGGCACCCGTAGGCGAGCACCTCGACCACCCCGCCGAGCGTGTCCCCGTCGGACTTCGCCGCCTCGATCTGGGCGATCATCGCGGCCGAGGCGTCGGCGTCAAACGCCCGCACGGGGTCCGCGTCGAGGGCGGCCACGTCCGCCGGGGTCGGCAGCGGCGCGTCGTCGCGCGCGTCCAGGGCGGGCGCCCCGCCGATCGCCACCGTGTGCGAGACCAGCGTGATGCCGCAGGTCTGGGCGAGGTAGGCGGCCGCGATCGCGCCCAGCGCGACCCGCGCTGCGGTCTCGCGCGCCGAGGCCCGCTCGAGGATGGGTCGCGCCTCGGTGAACCCGTACTTCTGCATGCCCGCCAGATCGGCGTGCCCGGGGCGCGGACGCGTCAGCGGCCGGTTGCGGGCGACCTCCTGCGGCGCGTTCACGTCGTCGGCGGCGGCGTACGCCTCGGCGCTGACCGGGTCGGGGCTCATGACCGTGCGCCACTTGGGCCACTCGCTGTTGCCGATCTCCAGAGCGATCGGCGAGCCGAGGGTCCTGCCGTGCCGCACGCCCCCCAAGATCTCGAGGGCGTCCTGCTCGAACTTCTGGCGGGCGCCGCGACCGTAGCCGAGCCGCCGCCGCGCAAGCGCGGCGTTGATGTCCGCGCTGGTGACCTCGATCCCCGCCGGCAGGCCCTCGATGATCGCGACCAGTGAGGGTCCATGGGATTCGCCCGCCGTCAGCCACCGCACCATGGCGGTCATGCTGCCACGCGCCGCCCCCGGCACGCCGCGCGGATCACGTCCCGGACCGGGCCGTCGGGAGAATTTCAACACTCCCTAGTTTTCTAATAGCACACTTGGGTAAATTGTGATTCAGAGCACGGACGCTCACGGACGCTGACGCTCCACCACGGCACAGAAAGCAGACGGCCATGACCACCTCACAGTTGGCCCCCCTCCTCAACGGCCTGCCCAGCCGTTACCCCGACATCGACCCCGAAGAGACGCAGGAGTGGAACGAGTCGCTCGACCTCCTGATCCGCGACGAGGGCGAGCAGCGCGCTCGCTACATCATGCTGAGCCTGCTGCAGCGCTCCCGGGAGCAGCACGTGGGCGTCCCCTCGCTGACCACCACGGACTACGTCAACACGATCCCGGTCGAAGCCGAGCCGTGGTTCCCCGGCGACGAGGACATGGAACACGCCTACCGGCGGCTGATCCGGTGGAACGCGGCGGTGCTGGTGCACCGCGCGCAGCGCCCCGGGGTCGGCGTGGGCGGCCACATCTCGACGTACGCCTCCGCCGCCACCCTGTACGAGGTAGGCCTCAACCACTTCTTCCGCGGCCAGGACCATCCCGGCGGCGGCGACCAGGTCTTCTTCCAGGGCCACGCCTCCCCCGGCATGTACGCCCGCGCTTTCCTCGAAGGGCGCCTCTCCGAGGCGCAGTTGGACGGCTTCCGGCAGGAGAAGAGCCACATCGTCGACGGGACCATTCAGGCCCTGCCGAGCTACCCGCACCCGCGGCTGATGCCCTCGTTCTGGCAGTTCCCGACCGTGTCCATGGGCCTGGGCCCCATCAACGCGATCTACCAGGCGCAGTTCAACCGGTACCTGGCGCACCGCGGCATCAAGGACACCAGCACCCAGCACGTGTGGGCGTTCCTCGGCGACGGCGAGATGGACGAGATCGAGTCCCGCGGCGCCTTGCAGTGGGCCGCGATGGACGAGCTGGACAACCTCACGTTCGTCATCAACTGCAACCTGCAACGCCTGGACGGCCCCGTGCGTGGCAACGGCAAGATCATCCAGGAGCTGGAGGCGTACTTCCGCGGCGCCGGCTGGAACGTCATCAAGTGCATCTGGGGCTCCGGCTGGGACGAGCTGCTCGCGGCCGACGTCCAGGGCGCCCTGGTCCACCTGATGAACACCACGCCGGACGGTGACTTCCAGACCTATCGGGCCAACGACGGCGCGTACGTCCGCGAGCACTTCTTCGGCCGCGACCCGCGGACCCGCAAGATGGTGGAGTCGTGGAGTGACGCGGACATCTGGTGGAAGCTCAAGCGCGGCGGTCACGACTACCGCAAGGTGTACGCCGCCTACGCGCGGGCTCTGGCGCACACGGGACAGCCGACGGTGATCCTCACCCACACGATCAAGGGCTACACCCTGGGCAAGCACTTCGCGGGCCGCAACGCGACCCACCAGATGAAGAAGCTCGCCCTGGGGGATCTCAAGGACCTGCGGGACACGCTGCACATCCCGATCAGCGACGAGCAGCTCGAGGCGGACCCGTACCGCCCGCCCTTCTACCACCCGGGGATGGGAGACGAGCGGATCGAGTACATGCTCGAACGCCGCACCAAGCTCGGCGGCTTCCTCCCGGAGAGGCGCACCCGCGCGCTGCCGATGCACCTGCCCGATGAGAGCCATTACGACAGCGTCCGGCGCGGTTCCGGCAAGCAGCAGATCGCGACGACGATGGCGTTCGTGCGGCTGCTGAAGGACCTGATGCGGGACAAGGCGTTCGGTGACCGGGTGGTGCCGATCATCCCCGACGAGGC
>JBDIAS010000239.1:0-2970 GCA_039812465.1 Austwickia sp.
CGTACGCGTTCGCGCAGGTCGGCCCGGCTCAGGGGCGGCCCGCGGCGCCCTGCCACACCGCGTCGAACGGCGCCCTGCCCGATCGGCGCGCGTGGATGCCGGCGGTCACGAACTCCTTCGCCGCGCGGGCGGCTTCCAGGGGGCTCGCCCCGAGCGCGAGCTGCGCGGTCACCGCCGCCGCCAGCGTGCAGCCGGCGCCGCTGACCGCGACCTCCCCCACCTTGGGCGCGCTCAGCACCTCCGTGGCGTGGCCGTCGTAGAAGACGTCCAGCGCATCCGGGCCCGGGAGGCGGATCCCGCCCTTGGCGAGGACCACCGCGCCGCACGCGTCGTGGATACGCCGGGCGGCTTCCGCCAGCTCCTCCACCGAGTCGATCGAGGCCATGCCGGACAACGCCAGCGCCTCGAAGTGGTTGGGCGTCACGAACGTGGCGAGCGGGAGCACCTTGTCGCGGAGCGCGTTGTCCGTGTCGAGGGCGGCGCCCGGCTCCTGCCCCTTGCAGATCAGGACAGGATCGAGCACGAGGCGCTCGAAGCGACGCTCGGCGAGCACCGACGCCACCGTGTCGATGGTGGCGGGGGTGCCGAGCATGCCGACCTTCACCGCGTCCACGTCATAGCAGGCGAGCTGGGCCTCCAGTTGGTCGGCGATCACCTGCGGATCTACCGGCACGAACCGGTGCCCCCAGTGGTCGTGGGGGTCGAACGAGACGATGCACGTGAGGGCCACCATCCCGAACGTCCCGAGCTGCTGGAAGGTCTTCAGGTCGGCCTGGGCGCCCGCCCCGCCGGTCGCCTCGGAACCCGCGATCGTCAGGGTGACGGGGGGCGCGGTCCGTCCCGCGGTCTCGTCCCCATCCTTCGTCGTGCTGCTGCCCGCTTCGCTCATGGTGCCCATTGTGTCCCCGCGGCGCCTCGCGTGGAGGGGGCATCCGGGGCGCGCGGTGCAGCGGGAGCTGCCGGTGAAGCGTCGCCGGGTGGGTTCTGGCGGTGGGTTCTGGCGGTGAGGTTCAGCGGGCGAGTTCAGGCGGTGGCGGGCCGCGCCAGGGACCGTACGGAGCCGCGGCGCGGACGCAGCCGTACGGGCGGGATCTCCGGCGCGTCCTCGCGCCGGGCGACGCCGGGGATCTCGCCGAACGGTCCGGTGCCTTCCACCCACGCCTCCCGCAGTGCCTCGATCTCCTCGTGGCTCTGCGCGAGCAGCCGCCAGAACAGGATGAACTCCTCATCCCAGGGCGTGCCGCCGAGCAGCATCAGCTGGCCGCCAGTGACCGTCGCGATCTCGAGGACGGCCTGCCCGACCGGCAGGTAGCCGAGCGTGCCGGGCACCAGGGGTGTGCCGTTGACCGCGACATGGCCGTCGATCAGGAGCACCGCGTGCTCGAAATCCTCCTCGAGGTCCAACCGTTGGGTTCCTGCGGTGACCGTGATGTCCACGGCGAGTAGAGGGGTGGCGCTGGCCGCGGGAGAGCTCAGGTCGGTGTGTCCCCCGGCGAGCGCCCCGAGCAGCACGGTGGCCCGCATGGCTGGCGTCCGCAGGGTGGGCAGGTCGCCCACCTCCTGGAAGGTCGGGGGCTCGGCGCGCGCCGGGCCTGGCAGCGCCGCCGCCAAGCGGATCCCGTGCAGGAAGCGCCGGGCGTGACGTCCTTCGCGCGGGTCGTCCACCCCGACGTCGGACACCGTGACGCCGGTGCCGGCGGTGGCGAGCGCGAGCCGACCGTGCCGGAGGAGCGAGTCCGAGCCCAGGCTGTCGCGGCGTCGTACGAGCCCGGAGAGCGGCCAGGTGATGGTCATGAGACCGGCCTCGGGGTAGGCCGCACCGTCCAGGGCCTCCGTTCGGGTCGCCGGCCCGCCGAACTGATCCACGAGGCACCACGCGCCGACAGCGGCCACCCGGCGCTCCGGCAGGGTTCGACGGATCGGGAGGGTCGCGCCGGAGCCGAGCGTGAGGACGCGCGGCGTGACGACCATCCGGATGGGCTGCATGACCTGGCCTTCGACGTCGGTGGGTGGCCCCACCCTACCCGCGCCGAGAACAGCGACAAACATTGCCACGCAAAGGGTTTGGTTGCCATCGAGAGGTTTCGTCCTCGGGGTGGGTCGCGGTTGGAACTGCGTTCTTTACCGAAGCCATACGTACGCCGCGCTTCGGTGTCTTGTCCATATTTAGAGACGAAAAATCTCATGATATGAACCCTCCAGATGGGAGGTTGATCTGCTCCGGCTTTTCAGTGTGAACTCTTCGAGCCGTCACAGATGATGCATTGATGCAGGTCAACGCTATGACACCAGACGTCCGTCATTCACATTCGGGCGTCCGCTCCACACCGAGACGAGGGCTTGTGCTGGTTGGCAAAGTTTTGGTAAAGTCGATACAGCCGGGTAGGCCGGCGCCGCGGGAAACTACCGCGCAGGGAAATCCGGAGGGGTAATCGTGATCCGTTCTCAGGCCCAGGCCACCAAGGTGCCGACCCCGGCCACTCGTACCTCGATCCGTCAGATGCGCCACGTCGAGCTCCAGGGCGTCGACGCTAGCCGCATCATCCAGAGCCTCACCGCCCGCAGCGGGCGCGGCTGGCCGACGGCCACCCGTACCCACTGAACAGACGTACCCACTCAGCCGCCGGGCTCACTCAGCCGCCGGGCTCACTGAGCAGACGGGCCCAGGCGGGCCCTCGGTCGCCCCGGAGCTGACGGTTCCTGAGCGCGCAGGCGCTCCACGAGCAGCCGCGGCCCTCGGGCCACCCCGCCTCGGGAAACCTCCGACGCGGCCACGACGCGCGTCACCAGAGCACGACACGGCGGCCGACACGATGCATCGTGTCGGCCGCCGTCGCGTATGCCTCAGTGCGTCCCGTGCTTGCCTGTCGCGTGCCTGCCCGTCGCGCGCGTGCGTGCTTGCCTGTCGCGTGCCTGCCCGTCGCGCGCGTGCGTGCTTGCCTGTCGCGTGCCTGCCCGTCGCGCGCGTGC
>JBDIAS010000240.1:0-2964 GCA_039812465.1 Austwickia sp.
GTCGGCGGCGGCGACTCCGCGGCCGCGGTGCGCCAGCTCGGCTACGCCGACTCCGACTTCGGGCACATCTCCACCGGCGGCGGCGCCAGCCTCGAGTACCTCGAGGGCAAGGCGCTTCCCGGCATCGACATCCTCGACAGCTGAAGGGCATGAGCATCGTGACAACGCGTACGCCGCTGATGGCGGGCAACTGGAAGATGAACCTGGACCACGTCCAGGCCACCCACCTGGTGCAGAAGCTGGATTGGACCCTCAAGGACGGCAAGCACGACTACGCGGCCGTCGAGGTGGCGGTCTGCCCGCCGTTCACGGACCTGCGCACGGTGCAGACGCTGGTCGAGGGCGACAACCTGTCGATCCGCTACGGCGCCCAGGACATCAGCCAGCACGACGAGGGCGCCTACACCGGTGAGGTGTCGGGCCCGATGCTGGCGAAGCTGGGCTGCACGTACGCGATCATCGGGCACAGCGAACGGCGCGAGTACCACCAGGAGTCCGACGAGCTGCTGAACGCGAAGGTGAAGGCGGCGTACAAGCACGGGCTCACCCCGATCCTGTGCTGCGGCGAGGGCCTGGACATCCGCAAGGCGGGCAACCAGGTGAGCCACGTGCTCGCCCAGATCGAGGCCGACCTGGCCGGGCTGCCGGTCGAGCAGGCCCGCAGCATCGTCATCGCGTACGAGCCCATCTGGGCGATCGGCACCGGCGAGGTCGCCACCCCCGAGGACGCGCAGGAGGTCTGCGGCGCGATCCGCGGGAAACTGGCCGAGCTCTACGACCAGGCGACGGCGGACGGCATCCGGATCCTGTACGGAGGCTCGGTGAAGGCCGACAACGTAGCGGCGATCATGGCCAAGCCCGACGTGGACGGCGCCCTCGTGGGCGGCGCCTCGCTGAAGGCGGAGGACTTCGCGGGCATCTGCGGGTTCACCCGGCACTGAGGCGACACGCGGATTCAAGCGAAGGGGCGGGTCCCGAAAAGGGCCCGCCCCTTCGGCGCGCCGTGTCCCGGAGCGGTGCCGATCGGCCGGGGCGTGTCGGGTAAGATCCGAAGTTGCCTCGGGCGCTCGCATGGGCCCGGGGACCGTTCCCAGCCGGACAGGTGGCCCCCCGTGGATTTCTTGAAGGTCGTGCTCCAGGTCTTCCTGGTCCTCGGAGGCTTCTTCCTGACCATGCTGATCCTGATGCACAAGGGCAAGGGCGGCGGTGTCTCCGACATGTTCGGCGGCGGGTTCTCCTCGACAATGGGCGGCTCGTCCGTCGCGGAGCGCAACCTGAACCGGATCACCGTGACCGTGGCGCTGGCCTGGACCGGCTGCATCGTGGGACTGGGACTGCTGGAGCGTTTCAACAGCTGAGGAGCGCTCCGGCTCGCCGGAGACACGGACATAGGGGAGCCCCAATGGCGGGTGCCAATGCGATCCGCGGCAGCCGGGTCGGCGCGGGTCCGATGGGAGAGGCCGAGCGCGGTGAGGCCGCCCCGCGGGTCGTCGTCACGTACTGGTGCGCCAACGGCCACGAGACGTCCCCGAGCTTCGCGATGGAGTCCGACGGCAACGTCCCCGAGCAGTGGGACTGCCCCCGGTGCGGTTTCCCGGCGGGCCAGGACAAGAACAACCCGCCGGCGCCGCTGCGCACCGAGCCCTACAAGACGCACCTCGCGTACGTGAAGGAGCGCCGCACCGACGCCGACGGCCAGGTGATCCTCGAGGAGGCCCTGGCGGCGCTGCGGGAGCGCAAGCTCATCCTCTGAGGCTCACCCTCACGGCCCTCCCGCTGCGGCCTCGTCGAGCCACCACACCGTCTCCTCCCGGCCGCGCACCCCGGCGGCGGGGACGTCCCACGGGTCCGCGCCCGCCACGCTCCGTACGGCTTCCGCCTTGTCCGCCCCCGCCACCAGGAACGACACCGAGCGGGCCCCGGAGAGCACGGGGAACGTGAGCGAGAGCCTGCGGGGCGGCGGCTTGGGGGAGCCGGTCACCGCGACGACGGAGACGTCCTGGACACGCTGCCCCTCGTGGTGTGGGAACAGCGACGCCACGTGGCCGTCGGGCCCCATGCCGAGCAGCACCACGTCGAAGACCGGGAACTCCGCGCCCGGTTCCGCGGCGACGGCGAGCTCCTGCGCGTAGCTGCGCGCGGCCGCCTCGAGGTCATCTCCCGTGGGCGCGTCGGGCCCCGGCATCCGGTGCACGCGCGCCGGATCCAGCCCGAGGTCGCTCAGCCCGGCCGCGTTGGCCTGGGTTTCGTTGCGCTCCGGGTCCCCCGAGGGCAGGAACCGCTCGTCGCCCCACCAGACGTGCACGCGGGAGAAGTCGGGCCCGGTCGCGTCGGGCCGGGCCGCCGCCTCGACCAGCGCCTTGACGAACACGCCGCCCATCGAGCCGCCGGTGAGGACGAGGTGCCCGTCCCGGCCGTCCCGCTGGGCCGCCGCGAGGCGCTCGCAGGCCGCGCGGGCGGCGGCGCGCGCCGCGTCGACCTTGTCGGCGAACACCTCGCGCCGGGCCTGCGGCGTCATGGCCGTCCTTCCTCGGTGCGTCGTGCGGTGCGTCGTTCCCGGATGCGGGGCAGACCGTCGGCGAGAACGCGCGCGTATACCTCGTCGGCGTCGAGGCGGGCCAGCTCGTCGGCCAGGCAGTCCGGGTCGGTGCGTCGGGCCATCGCCAGGCGCCGCGCCGGCTGCCCCGGCTCCTGAAGGGTCGCGAGCGAGCCTTCGGGCCTCGCGAGGTCGATGTCGCCGCTGTCGCGCCGCAGCGTCACCTGGGCCAGGCCGGAGCCCGCAGGGGTCCGGACGCGCTCGACCGGGCAGTCGAGGTAGGTCGCCAACCACGCGGCGAGGAGGTCCGCCGTCGTGGAGTCGTTGGCGCCGTGCACGGTCGCGGACAGCACGGGCTCGTACGGGGCCTGGTCGAGCGACGCGGCGAGGACGGCGCGCCATTTCGTGGTCCGGGTCCAGGACAGGTC
>JBDIAS010000241.1:0-2962 GCA_039812465.1 Austwickia sp.
CGAAGGAGCCGACATGTCCACAACGGAGCGCGACAGCGCCGCTGGAGCGCACGAGCGCACCCTGTCGAAGGACAAGGATCCCTACATCCTGGATCCGGCCAACATCCAGGAGCCCCCCACCAGTTGGAAGGGCAGCCTGCGGTTCCTCGGCCCCGGCATGATCACCAGCGCGGCCGTCGTCGGCTCCGGCGAACTCCTCACCGCCACGACGCTGGGCGCCCAGGTCGGCTTCATGGTCTTCTGGCTGGTGTTCGTCTCGACGTTCGTCAAGGTGTGGGTGCAGGTCGAGCTCGCCCGCTGGTCGATCTCGACGGGAAAAGCCGCGATCACCGGTTACAACCAGGTGCCGCCGAAGATCCTCGGCCGTGGCTGGATGGCATGGCTCGTGCTGTTGATGTTCCTGCAGTTCCTGATCGGACAGGCGGGCGTCATCGGCGGCAGCGCGCTCGCGTTCTCGATGCTCCTGCCGATCGGCGGCGATCCGTTCTCCACCCTCTCGATTGGCCTGTGGGTGCTCCTGCTGGTCCTCATCGCGATCGGCATCCACGTGCTGAACCGCTACGAGCTCGTCGAGAACATCTCGACCGTGCTCGTCGTCCTCGTCACCGGGTTCGCGGTCGTCGTGGTGTTCCTCGTGCAGTTCACGCAGTACCAGTGGTCGATCGCGGACATCTCCGACGGCCTGCGCTTCCAGATCGCGGCTGGCTCGATGGGCGTCGCCCTGTCGATGTTCGGCATGACCGGCGTCGGGGCCGGGGAGATCACCGCGTACACGTACTGGTGCGTCGAGAAGGGCTACGCCGCCTGGACCGGACCGAACGACGGCTCGGAGGACTGGGTGCGCCGCGCCCGCGGCTGGGTGCGCGTCATGAAGGTGGACGCCTGGGTGTCCTGGTGCATCTACACGGTCTCGACCGCAGCGTTCTACATGCTCGGCGCGGCGGTGCTGCACCCGCAGGGGCTCACGCCCAAGGGCACCGACGTGATGAAGGTGATCTCCAGCATCTTCGACAGTACGGTCGGCGCCTGGGGCGGCACGCTCTTCCTAGTCGGGGCCGGCGTCGCGCTCTTCAAGACGATCCTCGCCAACGTGCCCAGCCTGGGCCGCCAGGTCGGCAACACTCTGTCCGTCTTCGGAGCGTTCACCTGGACCGACACGGCCGCGCGCGACAAGTGGATGAAGGTCATCATGGTCGTGCTCCCCATCACCTGGGGACTGCTGGCCGTCGCCGTCAAATCGCCGCTGCAGCTCGTCATCATCGCGGGCATCCTCAACGCCCTGTTCCTCATGGGGGTCGCCCTGTCGACGCTGTACCTGTCGAGGTCCGAGACGGATCCGCGGGTCAAGGACGGCCTCGTGTTCCACGGGCTGTTGTGGATCTCGGCGGTCGCGATCTTCGCCGTCGGCATCATCTCCTTGCTCGACCAGTTCTGACGCCGGACCGGACCCCTCAACCCTTGACCCAGGAGGTAGCCATCCCATGAAGGCGGTAGTCGTCCACAGCCCGCACGACCTGCGCGTCGACGACATCCCAGACCCCACCTGCGGGCCGGACGACGTGCTGGTCGCGATGGAGTGGGGCGGCGTGTGCGGCTCGGACGTCGCCTACTGGCTCTCCGGTGTGTCCGGCACCGCGATCCTCAAGGACCCGCTCGTCCTGGGCCACGAGGTCGCCGGGCACGTCGTGCAGGTGGGCCGCAACGTCACCGGCGTCCGGAAGGGCCAACGGGTCACCGTGCACCCTGCGACGCTGGTCGGGGACCACTGCGTGTCCGCCGAACTCGCGGCGCGCACCAACCTGTGGCCCGAGGTCCGCTACTTCGGCTCGGCGGCCTTCCAGCCGCACGAGCAGGGCGGCTTCTCGGCGCTGCGGGTCGTGCGCCCGGACCAGATCCGGCCGCTGCCGGACGGCGTCAGCACCAAGGAGGGCGCTGTCGCCGAGCCCTTCGGCGTCGCGCTGCACGCGATCACCCGGGCCGGCGACGTGTCCGGCCGGTCGGTGCTCGTCAACGGCTGCGGCCCGATCGGCGCCCTCGCCGTCGCGGCGGCGAAGGCCCGGGGGGCCGCCGAGGTGTTCGCCGCCGACCTGTCCGCAGCCGCCCTGGACATCGCCCGGGCGATGGGGGCGGACGCGGTGGTACGAGTGTCCGAGGGCGAGGAGCTCCCGCGGGACGTCGAGATCGGCATCGAGGCGTCCGGGGCGGCCCGGGCGATCGGCGGCGTGCTCTCCGCGGTCCGCCGGGGCGGGGTCCTGGTGCAGGTGGGTAACCTGCCCGCCGGGGAGGTCGCGGTGGCCCTCGGCCAGCTGGTCACCCGCGAGATCGACTACCGCGGCTCGTACCGCTTCGTCGACGAGATCTCCGAGGCCGTGGCCCTGATGGACGGCGTGGTCGACGTCGCGCCGATCCTGACCCACTCGTACGCGCTCGCGCAGGCGCAGGAGGCGTTCGAGGTCGCGGCCGACCGCTCCACCGGGTCGAGCAAAGTGATGCTGCAGCTGGCCTGACGACGCGGGCTTCGCGGCGGGACAAAGCAGCCGCTCACGTGTTCTGCCCGTTCTTCAGGCCAGCTCGAGCGCGCGCTCAGCCGCTCGCGCGATCAGCCGCTGTGCGGTTTGTGCGCTCAGCCGCTCACGAGGCCCAGCTCGAGCGCGCGCAGCACGGCCCGGGTGCGGTCGCGGACGCCGAGCTTGAGCAGGACGTTGCTGACGTGGTTCTTCACGGTGCCCTCCGCCAGGTGTAGGGCGGTCGCGACCTCGCGGTTCGAGTACCCCGCCGCGACCAGGCGCAGCACCTCCAGCTCCCGCTCGGTCAGGGCGGGCGCGGCGACCGGGAAGGCCTGCGCGTCCTGACCCAGCAGCGGTCCCGTCCCGGCCAGGCGGTCGAGCAGCGCGGCGGTCACCGCGGGCTGGACGAGTCGCCCGCCGCCGGCCACGGTCTCGATCGCGGAAACGAGCTGCTC
>JBDIAS010000242.1:0-2900 GCA_039812465.1 Austwickia sp.
GCGGGGCTGCCCATCGTGCTCGGCGCGGGCGACGGCCCGCTGGGCAACCTGGGCACGGGCGCGATGGAGCCGGGCGTGGCGGGGCTGTCCATCGGTACGAGCGGCGCGCTGCGCATGGTCATCAAGACGCCGGCCGTGGCTCCCGGACTGTTCTGCTACGCGCTCACCCGCGACATCTGGGTGTCCGGGGGCGCGGTCAGCAACGGCGGGCTGGTGCAGCGATGGCTCACCGAGACGTTCGCGCCGGGCTGCGACGACGCGCAGGCCTGCGCCCGGGCCGAGACCATCCCTCCTGGCAGCGACGGGCTGCGCATGGTCCCGTATCTCGTCTCCGAGCGCGCCTCTTTGTGGGACCCCGAGGTGCGCGGCGCGTTCCTGCACGTGCGCCGGCCGCACACCCCCGAGCACTTCCTGCGGGCCGGGGTGGAGGGCGTTGCGCTGCAGCTCTGGACGATCCTGCGGCGGCTGCGGACCATGGCCCAGGTGCGCGAGATCCGCGCGACCGGCGGGGTGTTCCGCTCGCCGCTGTGGCGGGATGTGGTCGCGGGCGTCCTCCACCGGCCCATGGTCGTCACCGGCGCCGAAGAAGGCTCCGGGCTGGGCGCCGCGATCCTCGGCGCCCACGCGCTCGGGGTGGTCGACTCGCTCGAGGCGGGCTACCGGCTGCTGCGCGCCGACGCCGAGGAGAGCCTCGTGCCCGTCACCGAGGACGAAGAAAAGGCGTACGAACACCTCCGCCAGACGATGTCGCCGCTGCTGGAACAGTACGGGCGGCTAGCCGGCAACTACGCGATGCGCAGCTCGCACAGCCTCGCCCCCGGGGTCTGACTCCTGGGATCTGAGCGACTCCGCGAGACCGGCGATCTCGGGGCGCCTAGCCCTCCCACGGGTTCACTACCGCAACACCCAGGTCGTCGAAGTCCCGGGTGTTGCGCGTCGCCAACGCCAAGCCGTGGCTGAAGGCGATCGCGGCGATCATCCCGTCCTCGGTGGCCAGCGGGCGACCCTGCGCCTCGCGGGCGGCGCGGGTCAAGGAATACCGTCTAGCGGCTACGGCGTCGAACGGGTGCGCCACAATGATGCCTTGAGCAAACATGGCGTCGATGCGTTCGCCCAGAGTGGTCTTGCGGGCACCTGGTGGCAGACGTTCCACCCCATATCGCAGCTCAGCCACCGTGATGCTGGTCGTGCAAATCTGCGCGCTGTGCGTGGCGAGCCAGTGCGTGACACGCTCGCTCGGCGCGGAGCGCAGCGGCTCGCTCAGCACGCATGTGTCGACAACAATCACAGGTCAGGGACCCCCCGTGGTGGGCGTCGAGTCGGAAGGTCAAGGTCATCGCCGCGCCACTCCTGCGCCAGCTGGAGCCAGGCCATGCCCGGCCCGTCGCCGAGCGCGGCCGCGCGCAGGATCTGCCGCACCTCGGCCTCCATGGATCGACCGTTGCGCCGCGCTCGACGGCGCAACGCGGCTATGACATCGTCGTCAAGTTTGCGAACCGTCAGGCTTGGCATCCGATCCACCTCCGAATGCAATCGTTGCATGCATGACAGACGCGACGCAATCATGGCGCCATCGCTCATCGCGACCCCCTTCGATCCGTAACCCCATCCATCCGTCTGGCGTCACCGTGAAGGCACCCCCTCGGCCTCACCGACCGCGCCCGCCGACGCGTTGGTCCTCGACGAGACTCCGCGGCGAACCTCAGCTCGTGCGGTGGACCTTGTGGTTGGCGGCCTGCGCCAGCGGGCGCACCGTCAGTCGGTCGATGTTGACGTGGTGCGGCAGCCCCGCGATCCACGAGATGCACTCCGCGATGTCGTCCTGGGTCAGGGGCTGGTCCACCCCCGCGTAGACCTGCGCGGCCTTCGCCGCGTCGCCGCCGAAGCGCACCAGGCTGAACTCGTCGGAGGCGACCATGCCCGGCGCGACATCGCACACCCGCACCGGCTGGCCGCACAGCTCGAGGCGTAGGACGTCCGTGACGGCGGCCTCCGCGAACTTGGCGGCGTTGTAGCCGCCGCCACCCTCGTACGCCACCTGCCCCGCGGTCGAGGTGACGTTGATGATCGTCCCGGCTCCGCTGGCGACCAGCGCGGGGAGCAGGGACTTGGTCACCGCGACGGTACCGAGCACGTTGGTCTCGTACATGCGCCGGTACGCCTCCAGGTCCGCCTGCGCCACCGGCTCCAACCCGATCGCGCCGCCGGCGTTGTTGACCAGCAGCGTGACCCGCTCCCCAGCGGCATCGGCGAGGAGCCCGACGTCGTGGTGGTCGGTCACGTCGCAGCGCAGAATCCGGCAGCCGGTCTGCGCGGCCAGCTCCTCGAGCCGGTCCAGACGCCGGGCGGCCGCGAGGACCTCGTACCCGTCGGCGACCAGCCGACGCGCGGTCGCCCGACCGATCCCGCTGCTCGCCCCGGTCACCACCGCCACGCCACGCTTCGTCCGGTTCGTCATGGCGCCAGTCTGGCAGCCCTGCGCGGGTGCGGGCGGTCGAGCGGTCCACTTGAGCGCGCGCCGGACGGCACGTACGCGCAGGTCGGACGCGCGGGGTCAGGTGCCGAGAGGCGAATACCCGGGGGCCGGGCGCCGACGGTCGGTGCGCAGGGTCAGGTGCCGACGGTCAAATGCCGGAGTGGAACAGCCGCTCCGCGCGGCCCCGGATGCCGCGCAGCATCCCCACGGACATGGCTGCGCTCACCACCCCGACCGAGGCGATCGAGGCCTCGGCGGCTCGGCCGTAGGGCAGGTAGCGCTCCCGGACAATCAGGCGCACCCCGCGCCCCGTCGGCTCAGGGTCGATCACGAACGCCCAGGAGAAGTCGAACCCCATCGACGGATCGCCGCCCGGTTCCGGGTTGCACACCACCAGCGCGTGCGGCGGGTCCACGACAGCGAT
>JBDIAS010000243.1:0-2898 GCA_039812465.1 Austwickia sp.
CGTCAGCGATCAGCTCGTCGGCGGACCCTGCCACCACACGGACTGCCGAGGCCGCCTGCGCGAGGCACCCCGCGACGGGGAGTCGTTCTACCGAGACCTCTTCTCCGTCTCCGACATGCGCCGCGTCGACGCCCGCGAGCACACGAGCCTGCTCGGCCCCCGCGACCGCCGCGAGATCGAGGCGGGCTTCAAGCGCCCCGAGCAGCAGCCCGGAGAGCCCAACGTGCTCGTCGCCACGCCCACCCTGGAGTTGGGCATCGACATCGGCGATCTATCGACGGTCATGCTCGCCTCCCTGCCCGACTCGGTCGCCAAGTACCAGCAGCGCGTCGGCCGCGGGGGACGGCTCACCGGCTCGTCGCTGTCGCTGGCGTACGTCACCGGGCGCGGCGTGAACCTGCCCCTCCTCGGCGAACCCCGCTCGATGATCGACGGGGCCGTCCGGCCGCCCGCCACCTACCTCGACGCCGAGGAGATCCTGCAGCGGCAGTTCCTCGCCTCGGTCATCGACCGCATGATGCGCGAAGGGTACGCGTCCACGCCGCGCACCTCGGGGGAGGCGCTTAGCTCGACCGACCCGGGCACGCTGCTCGGGGATCTCCTGGCCCGGCTTCGTGACCAGGGCGAACGGCTCGTTGACGAGTTCGTCGCCTGCTTCGCCGACGCTACGACGCCCGGCCTCGACGCGTTGCGGGCGTGGGTCCGGGACACAGGGCCGGGAGCGGACGAGGTGGTCGCGAGCGCGGAGTCCACCATCGCCCACGTGGTGGGGGATCACCTGCGCGAGGTCGAAGCGTTGCGGCGTCGACGCCGGGAGATCGAGGAGTCGATCCCCGAGCTGCGCGAGCGCGCCGAATCGCCCGCCGCGACCGACGAGGACAAGCGGGCGCATCGCTCCGCCGTGGCGGGCGCCGCGCTGATGCGCAAGGTCATCAGCCAGCTCACCGACGACACATGGATCGCCGGCCTCGAACTGCGCGGGCTGCTGCCCAACTACTCGCTGATGGACGATTCGGTGCAGCTCGACGCGCAGGTCTCCTGGATCGATCCGGAGACTCAGCAGTTCGATTCCGAGCCGCTGATCGTCGACCGTGGATCCGCGCGGGCGCTGACCGAGCTCGCGCCGGGCGCGTACTTCTACGCCCACCGCCTGGAGATGCGCGTCGACGGGGTGGAACTCGGCGAGGACAACGCGGACGTACGCACGCACGTCGCGTGCGACACGTGCGGGTACGTGGCCCTGCTCGACGCGCCGACCGCAGCGTCCCCGCGGGTCTGCCCGCGGTGCGGGGGCGTCGGCATCGCCGAGGCGGGGCAGCGGTTCGAGGCGGCGCGCCTTACGCGCGTGTTCTCCGACGTACGCCGTGACGACGCCCTCATCGACGACAACACCGACGACCGCCGGCGTACCCGCTTCGAGGTCGTCACCGCCGTCGACTTCGACCCGGACCGGCTCGCTGACCAGTGGTCCGTGGACGCGGTCGGCCTGGGTGTGGCGCACTACCGGCGCGTGACCGTGCGCTGGTTCAACGTCGGCCGCCAGGTGTCCAGTCCGGCCACGATGCAGATGGCCGGCCAGGACGTGACCGCGCACCTGTTTCGCATCTGTGAGGCCTGCGGCAAGCTCGACAGCGGCGCCGGCAGCAACACTCCCCGGGAGCACCGCGCATGGTGTCGCTATCGCCAGTCCGCCGACGAGCGCACGCTGGAGCTGGCGCTCTCGCGTGAACTCGTCACGCAGGGCGTGGCCGTCATCCTGCCGCCGAGCATCGTCGGCGACATGCACAGCTTGCCGAGCCTGGCCGCCGCGCTGCCGCTCGGCCTACGCGAGGTGATGGGCGGCGCGCCGAACCACCTGCGGGTCGCTGCCGTGCCGCACCCGGTGGGGAACGACCACGGTCGGGTCAGCGCCGCGCTGTTCTTGCACGACACGGTGCCGGGGGGCACGGGGTACCTGACCGAGCTGTCCACACCCGCTCGCCTCTGGCCGATCCTCGTCCGCGCCGCGCAAGTGGTGGAGACGTGTCCCTGTGCCGAGGAGGGGCGCGCGTGCTGCTACCGCTGCCTGGCCCCGTTCGGGAGGGACGTGTTCCGGGTCGACGCGCTGCGAGCGCTGCGCGCACTGCTGGGGGTCGAGGAGGGCCGACCTGTCGCCGACCTCGACCCGGAGGTCTGCGAGTGGCAGGTCAGCTCGACTCCGGTCGCCCCGTCCAGCGGCGAATCCCCGCTGGAGATTCGCTTCCGCCAGGAGTTCGGTCGTCGGCTCAGCGCTCACGGGACGGTCAAGGTCTCTCCCACGCCGCGCGGCGACGCGCTGACCATCACCGGCGTCGGAGGTCGCGTGTGGCGCGTTGAACCGCAGGTCGACGTGGCAGGCGCGCGCCCCGACTTCCTGGTTTCATCGCCGGGGCTGAAGCAGATCGCCGTCTTCGTCGACGGGCATGCCTTCCACGCGAGTGCGTCCTCCAACCGGCTGGCCGATGACGCCCTGAAGCGGGAGCGACTCCGCGCTCAGGGATTCCGGGTCGTCTCTGTGACGCGTCAGGACCTGGAGGGTCCGCCGGCACCCGAGTGGCTGCATCAGGGTCTCCTGCAGGTGCTGATGCAGCTGCCCGCCGGAACGCCCGGTGCGGGCATCTCGCTGCCGGCCGCGCACGAGCAGGCCGGTGGTCCTCTCGCTCTGCTCGAGGGGATCGTCCGAGACCCGGAGAGCGCGCCCCGCCAGCGCCTGGCCGATGCCCTCCCACTGCTGCTCGGCGCGCAACTCGGTTCGGTGCCGAACGCCTCGATCGGGGAGGACGACGACCTGATCACGGTGGCCTGCGCGGATCTCCAGGGCGTGGCCGCCCAGACAGCGGCCGAGCACACGCTGCTGCTCTACCGGCGTCCCCACCTCGT
>JBDIAS010000244.1:0-2881 GCA_039812465.1 Austwickia sp.
GGCCTGTCCCCCCGAGGAGTGTGGCTCATGGATCGCTCCAGCCGGGAGCGCGCAGCCTCCGCCCTCCTGGAGGCGTACGCGTCCCGCGTGCCGATCGCCCCGCTGATCGAGACGTACCCGCGCATCACGATCGAGGACGCGTACGAGATCCAGCTCACGCAGATCCGTCAGCTGCAGGCTCGTGGCGCTGCGATCAAAGGTCACAAGGTGGGCTTGACCTCGCTCGCGGTGCAGCGGCAACTCGGGGTGGACCAGCCCGACTACGGTTTCGGGGGCGTGGTCCTCGGCAGCGTCGCGACGGACGTGCGAGACGTGGATCTGCCGCTGGTCGAGTGTGTCTTCCGCAGGAACGGGGAAATCCTCGCGACCGGCACGGGCGCAGCGGTCCTCGGTTCGCCGCTGAACTCCTTAGCCTGGCTTGCGAACACGATCGGCGCGCTCGGCGCCACGCTCGAGCCCGGCCACGTCGTACTGTCGGGCTCGATCACCCCGTTCTTCCCGGTGCTCGCCGGTGACACGTTCACGGCCACGTTCGGCGAGCTCGGTTCCGTAACCGCGCGATTCGCGAACGAGGCGTGAGGGAGCCGTGCCGTTGCTCCCGCCGGGCCTTGTCGTTGCCCCACCGGGCCTGGCCGTTGCCCCGCCGGGCCTGGCCGTTGCCCCACCGGGCAAGGCGGGCGCTCAGGCGGGCGCGAGCAGGTAGTCCACGACGTCCGCCGCGCCGTATCCGCCGTCGGCGCGCCCGGCGGCGGCCATCAGCGCGGCGACAGGACGCAGGTCGCGGCCCGAGGTGACGACCGCCGGCTCGATTTCCCCGCCCGGGCGGCGTTGCGCGTGACCGGCGGCGGCGAAGAGCGCGTTGCACAGGCACAAGCGGCCTGCGGTGTTGGCCGCACGTCCGCCCTTGCGTTGGAACGCGCCGTCGGGCTCGGCCGGGCAGCGGTAGCCGACCTTGCCGCTCTCGTCCAGATACGTCGACCGCAGGACCGCCAGGTCGCACACCGGGCGACGATGGGCCACGACCGACGGGTCGCCCAGTGTGCCGGGCAGCTGCGCCACCTGGAAGGGGAATCCCGTGGGTGAGCAGCGCCAGTCCGCGCGCACCTCGAGACCACCGTCACGGACCGCGCACCGGACGCGCTCCTTGAGACCGGGCTCGAACCCGCTCTCGTCGCAGAACGCGAAGGCCGTACCGACCTGGATCCCCGCGGCGCCCGCGGCCACCGCGGCCCGGAACGCGTCGGGGCTGGCTTGGCCGCCCGCCAACCACACCGGCAGCCCGAGCTCGAGGAGGGCGGGCAGGTCGACGACGTCGCGCTCGTCGTACACCGGCTGGCCCACCTCATCGACGCGGCGCGGGCCGCGGGGTGGGGCGTTGTGCCCGCCGGCCTGCGGGCCCTCGACGATGAAGCCGTCGGGGCGGGTCCGGGGGTCACCGGCGAGGCCGGCGGCGAGGTCGTTGGAGGCCACGATGGCGAGGACGCGTGGGTGGGGCAGCGGCGTGCGCAGGGCCGGTCCCGCCGCGCTCGCGGTGCCCGCCCCGGCGAACGCGCCGGCGGGTGAGAAGGTGACGCGGTCCCGCCCGGAGTCGTCCCGCAGGCCGAAGATCTTGATGTCGAGCCCGCCGTCGTGGTGGGCCGCGAGCGACCGCACGAGGGCGGGGATCTCGTGCGGGCTGCCCGCCCCGACGAGCACGGCGTCGGCTCCGGCGAGCAGCGCGCCGTAGAGGGCGGCCGGGATGGGGAGCTCGATCTTGCGCAGGTAGTTGACGCCGACGAGCCCGTCGTGGCCGGTCTTGGCCAGGTAGACCTCGACGAAATGCGCCGCCACCGTGAGCCGCTGCAGCATCATCGACGGCGCGAGGGTGAACTTGGGGACAGGCTTGTACGGGGCCTGCGCGGGCAGCCCCCCGGGGATGAAGTAGGCGTCGAGGATCCACGCGGCCGTCTGCGGGTCCACCTGCTCGGCGAAGGCGGCCAACCCGCGGCGCATCGACCCGTCGGGGTCTCCCTCTTGCAGGCGCCGGGTCAGCACCACCTCGAGTGCCACCCCCGAGACGACGCCGAGCTGTCCGCGCTGGGCCACGGCCCGCGCCAGCCGCCAGTCGGAAACGGCGACACCCATGCCGCCTTGGATGATGTGGGGTCTGGTGCTCATGGCAATCTCCAAGATAGGGACTGCTTTCATCGTAAGGCAGAAAGTAGCCCCGTGCGACCCGGGCGTGAGCGTGACTAGATGCCCTATTCTTAGCACGTGATGCTAAATCTGCCGCCTCGTCACCCGTGGGAGGACATCGACGCGAGCGTCGCCGACCTCCTGCGCGAGGAGGTGTCGCCGATCGTCACCGTCGCGACCAGCACGATCATCGAGGCGGTGCCTAGCTTGGGCGGTGACCTCGGCGGTCCGTACGGAGACGCGTTGCGGGACGGGATCCGGGGGGCGCTCGACCGCTTCCTGGACTTGGCGGGCACCGCGGATCCGGCGCTCAACACGCGGCTGGCGGACACGTACGCGGCCTTCGGCGCCCGCGAGGAACGGCACGGCAACACCCTGGACGCGCTCCTGACCGCGTACCGGCTGGGGGCGGGCGTGACCTGGACCCACTTCGCGAACTCGGCGGTGCGCCACGGCGCGCCGACCACGCAGATCATCAACCTGGCGAACGCCATCTACGCGTACATCGACGAGCTGGGCACGGCGAGCGCCGCCGGTTTCGCCGCGGCCCAGGCCGGTCGGGCCGGGGCGCGCGACGTCGCCCGTGCCAGGCTCGTCGAGGCGCTGCTCGCGGGCGAGGCGGCCAGCGCTCCGGCGCGGGTGCAGCGGCTGTCCGCCGCGGCCGACTGGGTGCTGCCGCGCGAGCTCGCGGTGGGTGTGGTCACGC
>JBDIAS010000245.1:0-2846 GCA_039812465.1 Austwickia sp.
ACGGCGTCGACAACGCGGAGGTCCTCGCCCGGGCGCTGTCGGAGCACGGAGCGCCCGCCGACGTCCGCGTCCTGCCCGTCGTGGTCTACGTGGCCACCAGGATGGACGGCCCCGGCGCCGTCCGGCATCTCGGTGGCGGGCGGCTGCTGATCGGGGACGGCCCGGACGCGGACGGTGTGCGGGCGACGTTCGAGGCGGCGGGCGAGCGGGCCGAGGTCGTGGCCGATGTGCGCGTGGCCCTGTGGACCAAGCTGGTGGCGAACTGCGTGTGGAACCCGCTGTCCGCGATCACGTCGGCGCCGTACGGGGCGCTGGCGCCGATCGAGGGGATCGGGCAGGTGGCGGCCGACGTGACCGCGGAGTGCCGCGCGGTGGCGCGGGCGGACGGCGTCGATCTGCCGCCCGCGCTCGAAGCGTCGGTGTCCGCCCTGCCGGAGACGATGCCGGACCAGCTGAGCTCCACCCAACAGGACCTGGCGCGGGGGCGCCGCACGGAGATCGAGCACCTGAACGGGTACGTGGCGCGCCGCGGCGCCGTACTGGGTGTGCCCACTCCCGTGACCTCCGCGCTGGCCGCGCTCGTGCGGGTGTTGGAGTCGCGCGGCTGAGCGCGGGTTCATTCCCCGCCCGTGGGCGGCATCGGTACGTCGTTTCCTGGGGGGATGTGTGCATTCCCCGCCCGTGGGCGGAGAGGGAAGTGATCTCGCCCGTGGGGTCAGGCCCCGTCGTCTTCGAACGGCGCGAGGAGGCGGCCGAGGAGTCCCGCGAGCCGCGACGCCTCGGCGGGGTCGAGCGCCGCGAGCAGCTCCCGCTCGCGGTGGACCAGCGCGGTGATGGCCTGGTCGGCGCGGGCGGCGCCGTCGGGCGTCAGACGGACCCGCACACCGCGCCGGTCGTGCGGGTCGGGAAGGCGCTCGACGAAGCCGCGCGCCGCCAGGCGGTCGATCCGATTCGTGGTCGTGCCGCTGGTGGAGAGCGTCTGGGTCACGAGAGCGCCGGGGGACAGCTCGTACGGACGGCCGGCCCGCCGCAAGGCCGAGATGACGTCGAACTCCCAGACCTCCAGGTCGAGTTCGGCGAACGTGGCCCTTCGCGCCAGGTCAAGGTGGCGAGCCAGGCGGGTGAGCCGGGACAGCACGTGCAGGGGTTGGACGTCCAGGGCGGGCAGCTCGCGCCGCCAGGCCTCGACGAGCCGATCGACCTCGTCGGGCCCCCGACCGGTGGGGGCGGGGTGCTGGTCGGTGGCGCTCACCTGGTCAGGCTACCGCCGGGAATCTGGACGTCGAGGGCGACCGGCTCGGTACTCGCACACCCTGGCTCCCAGCCCGCGCGCCGCGGTGCGGCGCTCGCGCGGGGCTGTCCTAGGCTGGTGCGAGGCGCCTGGCGCGGCGCCCGATCCCCGGTTGGTCTGTTGGCAGGGCCCGCCTGACTTTGAATCAGGACAAGCGACGTAGGTTCGATTCCTACCCGGGGAGCCGTCGACACCCTCCGCTGGGCGCGTAGGCCCAGGTCGAGCCGCCTACGCCCACCGGTAGGATGGGCGCCGTCCCGCGCCGCCACTTCAGGGAGCTCCCTCGTGTCGCATCCCCGCCCCGCCGCTGTCATCGTTCTCGCCGCGGGGGAGGGCACCCGGATGAAATCCGCGATCCCCAAGGTGCTGCACGGAATCGGTGGCCGGTCGCTGCTGGGCCACGCCATCGAGGCGGCCCGCGGACTGGACCCCCGGCACCTCGTCGTCGTCGTGCGCCACGAGCGGGACGCGGTCGCCGCGCACATCCGCGAGATCGCGCCGGAGGCGATCGTCGCCGACCAGGACGAGATCAAAGGCACCGGCCGGGCCGCCGAGTGCGGCCTGGACGCGGTCCCCGGCGAGGTGAACGGCACGGTGCTGGTCACGTACGGAGACGTACCGCTCCTCTCCAGCGCGACGCTGCGCGCGATGGTGACCGAACACGAGGCGGGGAAGGCGGCGGTGACCGTCGTCACGGCCGTGGTGCCGGACCCGACGGGGTACGGGCGGATCCTGCGCGACGCCGACGGTGGAGTGGCCGGCATCGTGGAGCAGAAGGACGCTACGGCGGCGCAGCAGGCCATCGACGAGATCAACTCGGGGATCTACGCCTTCGACGGCCAGCTGCTGCGCGAGGCGCTCGCGCAGGTGGGCACCGACAACGCGCAGGGCGAGAAGTACCTCACGGATGTCCTCGCGATCGCCCGTGCGCGCGGCGGGAGCGTCCGGGCCCACCTCATCGACGACCTGTGGCAGACCGAGGGCGTCAACGACCGGGTCCAGCTCGCGCGCCTCGGCGCCGAACTCAACCGCCGCGTCGTCGAGGGCTGGATGCGCGAGGGCGTGACGATCGTGGACCCCGCGACCACCTGGGTGGACGCGGACGTCTCGATCGGGCGCGACAGCGTCATCCAGCCCGGCTGCCAACTGCTCGGCGCGACCACGATCGGCGCGCAGACCCAGATCGGCCCCGACGTCACGCTCACCTCCTGCGAGGTGGGACAGGGCGCCCGCATCCGCCGGACGGAGGCTCTGCACGCCGTTGTGGGCGAGGGTGCCGTCGTCGGGCCCTTCGCCGTCCTTCGCCCCGGGAGCACGGTCGCCGCCGGCGAGCAGCTGGCCGCCTTCCACTCCGCCACCGTCGACACCCCGAAGGGCGACCGCTCGTGAGCAGCCTGAAGCGCACCCCTGAGAAGAACCTCATGATCCTCTCGGGGCGCGCCCACCCGGCGCTCGCCGAGGAGATCGCGGCCTGCCTCGCCATCGAGCCCGTGCCCACCACCGCGTACGAGTTCGCCAACTCCGAGATCTACGTCCGGTTCGAGGAGTCCGTGCG
>JBDIAS010000246.1:0-2843 GCA_039812465.1 Austwickia sp.
GAGTGGGTGCGCTCCCGGGCGTAGGCCGCCGCCCCGATCAGCGTCGCGTCGTCGCCCAGCCGGGCTACCGCGATCTTGGTGTCGGCCACTGCGGGGAGCGCTTCCCGGGCGATGCCCGCGCTGACCCCGCTCGACCAGGACTGCCCGTTCTGCTGGGGCACGCCGCCTGCCAGGACCACGACCTCGGGGTCGAGGAGGTTCAGGAGGGTCCCGAGCGCTCTGCCCAGGACGTAGCCGGACCGGGTGAGCACGCTTTGGCACAGCTCCCCCGCGGCCGAGTACTCGCGGGCCTTCCGAGCGATCTCACGGGTATCAGAGACTTCATACTCTGGGCGACCCGCCGCGCCGCGGGCTAGTACGGCCGAGCGGTACGCGGCCAGGATCCCTGCGCCCGACGCCAACGACTGCAGATGCCCGGTCCCCCCGCACGCGCAGGCTTGGCCGGCGGCCTCGGCCACCGGCAGGTGCCCCACCTGGCCGGCGACCCCGTGAGCGCCGGTGACGACCTGCCCGTCCAGCACGTACGCCCCGCCGATCTCCGCGCACACCGAGACCAGCAACACGCTGCGCGCCCGCGATCCCGCGCCGCGCCGTGCCTCGCCCAGGGCCTGCGCCTGCACGGCCCCCAGCGCGACCGCCGGGACGTCGAACTCCGCCGCGAAGGCGCCGGTCAGCTCCGTCCCGGCCCATCCCGGGAGGACGCCCGGGGCATGCTGACCGGCACCCGGAACGGCGTCGGTCGCGCCAGCGACGGCGATGCCCACCCGCGACGGGCGTACATTGCCGACCAACGATGTCGCCAGCTCGAGAGCGGCCTTCAACACCGCTTCGCCGCCCTCTTCAGCCGGAGTCGGCACCTCCGCTCGCTCGCCCACGCGGCCCTGCGCGTCGACGAGCGCCGCGGCGATTCGACCGCCCCCGATGTCGACTGCCAGCACCCGCTCACCTGCCACGTCACCCGCCAGCACCCGCTCACCTGCCACGTCACCCGCCAGCACTCGCTCACCCGATATGTCCTCCGCCGGCGCGTTCTCGCCCGCCGCACCTCCCCCCGACGTCGACGCGGACCCGGGACCGGACGTGATGCTCACAGCAACCCCACTTCTTCCAAGATGGCGCGGACAGCCTCGACGTTAGCGCCCGTGAGCGCGCCCATCGGCAGGCTCATCGTGTTGGAGGAGAACACCCCGAGCAACTGCAGCGCGGTCTTGAACGACCCCACACCGGCCGCCGGCCCGACCTCACCGACCGGCGCGAACGCGATCTCCATCAGCGCGGTGAGCCTCTCCTGCTCGCGGCGGGCGGCCTCCCATTCGCCGGTCACCGCCGCGTCGTGCAACCGTACGTAGCCCTTCGGGTCGACGTTGCCCAGACCGGGGACGCTCCCGTGGGCGCCCGCCAGGTACGCCCCGTCGACCACCACCTCGTGCCCGGTGAACAGCGCCAGCGGGTCCCCGGCGGCGCGGTTGCGGGCCGCCAGCCGACGGAACGAGGCGTCGTCCCCCGAAGAGTCCTTCACCCCGACGATCGTGCCCTGCGCCGCGAGGTCGATCAGCAACTCCACCGGCAGCTTGGTGTGCACGCAGACGGGGATGTCGTACGCGAACACCGGCACCCGCGACGCCCCCGCGAGCGTCTCGAAGTGAACCCGGGTCTCCCGCGGACCGGTGATCGCGTAGAACGGTGCGGTCACCACGACCCCGTCCACTCCGGCGCGTTCGGCGGCCCGCACGTGCTGGAGCACCCGCGCGGTCTGCATGTCGATGCACCCGGCCAGCACGGGCACGGCCCCGGCCACGATCCCGGTTACGGCGTCCAGCACGCGGGAGCGCATGGCGTCGTCGAGGAAGGCCACTTCGCCCGTCGAGCCCAGCGCGAAGACCCCGTGGACCCCGCCGTCGAGGAGCCGGGCGATGAGCCGCTCCAGCGACGAACGGTCCAGCTCACCGTCGGGGGTCAGGGGCGTGAGCAGCGGTGGGATGACTCCGGCGCGCGGGATCGACATGGGTTCTCCACGGGGGTAGGGGGCGGGTAGGAGAGGGCGGGCGGCTGCCCGGCAGAGAGGCCGCCGGTCGGCCGATGGCCGCCGGTCGGCCAGTCGGTCGACGGTGGGTCGTTCGGTGGTCGACCGTCGACCAGGGGGTGGGCCGTCGGCCGTCCGGTACGCGGGGGCGTGCTCATAGCAGCGAGGGGGTCGCGGCGAGCAGCGTACGGGTGTACGCGGATTTCGGCGCGGCGAGAACCTCCCGCGCCGGACCAGTCTCGACGATCTGCCCGGCGCGCATCACCGCGATCCGGTCCGCCACGTAGCGCACTGTGTGCAGGTCGTGCGAGATGAAGACCAAGCCGAGGCCCAGATGCTCCTTGAGGTCGGCGAGCAGGTTGAGGACCTGCGCCCGCACCGACACGTCGAGCGCGGAGGTCGGCTCGTCGGCCACGATGACGTCCGGGGCGAGGGCCAGCGCCCGGGCGATCGCCACCCGCTGTTTCTGGCCACCGGAGATCTGCCGCGGGAGCGCGTCGAGCACCGACGGCGGGAGCCCCACCAGGTGCGCCAGCTCGCGCACCCGCGCCGTCCGCGAGGCAGCGTCCCCGACGCGGTGGACCTGGAGGGGGTCGAGCAGCTGCGCGCGGATCGTCATCCGCGGGTTGAGCGCCGTCGCCGGGTCCTGGAACACCGCCGACACGGCCCGCCCGAGCGCCCGCCGGTCGGCCGAGGTGCGTCGCAACGGCGCGCCCCGGAAGAGCACCTCGCCCTGCGTAGGTCGGCACAGACCCACCATGACGTTGGCGAGGGTGGACTTGCCGCAACCGGACTCGCCGACCACCCCGACGGTCTCGCC
>JBDIAS010000247.1:0-2804 GCA_039812465.1 Austwickia sp.
TCCTCCATCACGTTGAGCATCGCCACCTGGATCCGCTCGGCGAGGTCGGGGAGCTCGTTGATCGCGACGATCCCCCGGTGGCTGCGCGGGATCAGCCCGAAGTGGATCGTGTCCGGGTCACCGAGGCGGCGCCCCTCGGCCACCCGCATCGGGTCGACGTCGCCGATCAGGTCCCCGACCGAGGTATCGGGGGTGGCCAGCTTCTCCGCGTAGCGCTCCTCGCGGTGCCTCCAGACCACCGGCAGATCGTCTCCGAATTCGATTGCTCGTGAACGAGATTCGTTCGTCAGCGGTTCGTACGGGTGTTCGCCCAGCTCCGATCCCGCGATGACGGGCGTCCACTCGTCGAGCAGCCCGACCAGGCTCCGCAGCAGTCGCGTCTTGCCCTGCCCCCGCTCGCCCAGCAGCACGACGTCGTGTCCGGCCAGCAGCGCCCTCTCCAGCTGCGGGATCACGCTGTCGGCGAACCCGTGCAGCCCGGGCCACGGGTCCTGCCCGGCGGCGAGCGCGGCCAGGAGGTTGTCGCGGATCTCCTCGCGGAGCGTCTTGGCGACGTGGCCGGCGGCGCGCAGCTGGCCGACGGTCGAGATGGCCGCGAGGTCCTGTGGGGCGGGGGTGGTCATGGCCCCATCGTTCGGTGGGTTGCGTCCCTGTGCAACCCCTCCGGCCTGGTCGGCGTGCGACCCCAGGGCCTACCGCGCGCCGGGAAGGCCCTTGGCGTCCAGGGCCGCGATGAACGCCGGCCGCCGATGGTAGGTCTCGCGCAGCGAGGCCACGTACGCCTCGAAGTCCGTCACGTCCCCGGCCGCCTCGAACAGTGCCCGGATGTCCACCAGCGTGGCCGCCACCCGCCGGTAGCTGCGACTGTCCGCGTAGGCCAGCGACGGCTCCAGCTCGGCCAGGTAGAGGTCGGCCGCTCGGCGCGGGTAGACCTCCCGGCTCGCCTTCGCGAGCGACAGGCCTTGGTATCCCACGCCGTACGTGTCCGCGGCCCGCCACGCCGACTCCAGGTCACCCTCACCGAGGAAGATGTCGATGAGCACGTCGGCGCCGCCCGCGCTGCGCCCGCCGTCGGCGATCGCGCCGGACTGCTCGGCCGCCGTGCGGGCGAAGGCCAGCGTCCAGGTCCGCTGCTGGTCGCGGCAGCCCAGCCGGTCCGCCACCTCCATCAGCTCCTCGAACGTCAAGAACGAGGGACGAGCCTCGAACTGCCGGCGCATCAGCGCGAGCGCGTCGTCAGACCGGCCCCGCTCGATGTAGATCTCGGCGACCCGCGGCGCGCCGAGCCAGAACTCGTTGCCGATGCCGCAGGCCACGCGTCCCGCCTCGACGGCGCGGTCGATCCAGGCCAGCGCGTCATCGTGCCGGCCGGCAGCCTCCAACCGGTCCACGATCCCGGCGTACCGCGGCGTACCGTCGTAGGCCCCCACCCGCAGCACTTCCACCGCCTTGTCCACGTCGCCGTCGTGGTCGGCGAGCTCCAGCTGCATCTGATACAGCTCGTAGTCGCTCAAGCCCTCGGGTCGCGCGATCAGGAACTGCTCGATGTGGTCGCGGTAGGCGGCGATCCCGGCCTCACCGAGCCCGTCGATGAAGTCAGCGAGCCGCACCTGCGGCCAGCCCGGGGACTCGGCCCGGAAGTTGGCGAGCCAGGCGCCGAGGTGCGCCCCGCCGGAATCGCCGCGCCGGTGCGCGCGGGCGTAGAGGTCGAGGGCGCGCTGGCAGACCGAGCCCAGCACCCCGCCGGAGTCGTCGGCCTGCAAGGTGAGGGCGCGCAAGCGGGTCACGGCGCGTCGCAAGGCCGCCCGTACGGAGGCGTCGCCACCCGAATCGAGGTACCGCTGCAACTCGTCCAGCATCAACTCGGCGTCCCGCGCCACCTGGAAGCTACGCGGGTAGTCGATGAACCCGCGCACCGACAAGGCGTCCTTGACCGCATCGAGCAGCTCGCGCGACACGGAGTGTTCATCGGACACCGCGGCGGCGGCGCGCATCTCGAGCAGCCGGATCGCCGACTCGCTGTGACCCGCGACCTCCAGGACCAGGGCTCGCAGGCTGGGGGTGTCCAGCCCTCCGAGCCAGCGCCCGACGGGATCGTCGCCCCCCTGCGTGGGGTGCGGTACGAGTCCGTGGCTGTCCAGGACCGACAGCCCGACAGCGACCAGGTGCGCGCAGAACATGCCCTTGGCGGACTCCATGCAGGTGCAGGTGCCCCCGACGCCGTCCGGACCCCAGGTCAGAGACACCAAGTACTGGCGCCGGGTCTGCACGGTCGCGTTGGCCTCCCCGGGCTCGACGCGCATGCCCTGCACGCCCGACACGGCCTCCTCGCCCCGCGCGAAGGCTCGCTCGCCCGCGCGCGCGAGCAGCGCCTTCTCCGAGAGCACCCCGTCGATCACCACGGCCATGACAGGCATTCTCTCTGCTCGACACCCGATCTCTCGACGTCAGCGACACCCCGGTCGGCCACCGGTCGCCTTCCCGCGTCTCGCAGGCAGGACACTGCCCCCGAGCCGAGACCAGGACACCCGCGCCGAGAGTCGGATCTGGGCGCCAAGAACCCGACCACCGCGCCGAGAACCAGACCCCCGGGCGCGTCAGGAGCCGTCCAGCTTGGTCAGCCCGCGGCGCAGTTGGCGGGCGGCCTGGGCGATGCGTTGCTCGTTCTCGATGAGGGCGAAGCGCACGTACTCGTCGCCGTCCGGCCCGAACCCGACCCCGGGCGACGTCGCGACGTCGCAGTCGGTCACGAGCAGCTTCGCGAACTCGATCGAGCCCATCTCCCGGTACGGCTCCGGGATGCG
>JBDIAS010000248.1:0-2768 GCA_039812465.1 Austwickia sp.
AGACCCCGGCGATGGCGGGGGAGCTGATCAATGCCACCGGCCCCAGCCGTGGGGGCCGGGGCCGGTTCATCAGGGTGAGTGACGGGACTTGAACCCGCGACCACCTGGACCACAACCAGGTGCTCTACCAGCTGAGCTACACCCACCATGCGTGCTGTGCGACCGGGAGCGGGGCCCGGGGCTCGGCAGCGGCGACCATCGTACCTCGTCGGCAGGGGTGCTCGTGACCACCGCACCCCCTGCCGGGGTCAGGCTCAGAGTGAGCTGGAGACCTCGTCCGCCTCGGGCAGCTCGCCCGGCTGGGGGAGGGCGGACGGCTCCGGAGCGATCTCGTGCCGGGCCGCCAGCGCCCGGCAGTCCTGGGAGGACAGCTCGCGGGAGGAGAACACGGCCTGCCGGTAGTACCGCAACTCCGCGATGCTCTCCCGAATGTCCGCGAGAGCCCGGTGGCCACCGTGCTTGGCGGGGGCGTTGAAGTACGCCCGCGGGAACCACCGCTTGGCCAGCTCCTTGATGCTGGACACGTCGATGATCCGGTAGTGCAGGAAGCCCTCCAGCTCGGGCATGTCCCGGGCGAGGAAGGTCCGGTCCGTCGCGACCGTGTTGCCGCCGAGCGGGGATTTACCGGCCTCGGGCGCCCACTGCTGTACGTATGCCAGCACCGCCTCCTCGGCCTCGCGCAGGCTCACCCCGCCCTCAAGCTCGGCGAGCAGCCCGCTCGAGGTGTGCATGCTGCGCACGAAATCGCCCATCTGGGCCAGCGCCGCATCCGGCGGGCGGATCACCACGTCGATGCCGTCGCCCAGCTGGTTCAGGTCGAAGTCGGTCACGAGCGCCGCGACCTCGATCAACGCGTCGTCGGTGTAGGAGAGCCCGGTCATCTCGCAGTCGATCCAGACGATCCGGTCGCCCGTCCCGCGAGACGACGCCGTGGGTTCGCTCTGCTGGTCCTCATCACTGCTGGTCGCGTTGCTGGTCACGACGTACACGATAAGACCCGCCCGCAAACCGACGCCCCGCAGGCGACCGATCTGCCCGCCTCGCGGGATCCGGCCAGCGCCGCGACAGCCCGTACCGTGTCGGTGGGCGGCCGACGATCACGGTGGTCGGAGCCTGCGGCCCGCCACGGGGCACGCGATGTGCGGCACCGGTTCAGGAGGGTGGAGATGGGCGAGGGGCCAGGCCACGTGACGTACCGGAGGGGCGCGTCCCCCGGCGCACCCACCGCAGCGCGCACCGGCCGTTCGCTCCTGCGCGGCTGGTTGTGGACCGGCGCGTGCGCGATGCTGTTCGGCGCGGGCGGCCTCGTCTTCGCGGTGGGCGTCGGCGCCGAGCTGGGCGCGCTCGCGAGCGTGGTCGGCCTGCTGGCGGCGCTCCTCCCGCTGCTGCTGGTCATCCCGGCGGTGCTCTGGCTGGACCGGGTCGAGGCGGAGCCGCCGCGCTACCTGATCGCCGCGTTCCTGTGGGGCGCCTGCGTGGCCGCCGCGGTATCTCTGCTGCTCAACACCGGGACGATGCTGTTGATCGCCCAGGCGGCCGGGGAGGAATCCGCGCTGCTCGTCGGGCTCGTCGTGATCGCCCCCGTGGTGGAGGAGGTCTCGAAGGGTCTCGGCGTCCTGCTGGTGCTGCTCCTGCGGCGCCGGGAGTTCGACGGGGTCGTCGACGGGATCGTGTACGCCGCCCTGGTCGCCGCCGGGTTCGCCTTCGCCGAGAACGTGCTCTACTTCGGCCGCGGCCTGGTCGAGGGCGGCCCGTCGGGCCTGGTCGCGGTGCTCGTCGTCCGCGGTCTGTTCAGCCCGTTCGCGCACCCTTTCTTCACCGCCTGTACGGGGGTGGGGCTGGGACTTGCCGCCGCCCGGCCCCGCGGCCTGCTGCGCTGGATCGCCCCGCTGATCGGGCTGGCGCTGGCCATCGGGCTGCACGCGTTGTGGAATGCCTCGACGATGCTCGGCGTGGAGGGGGCCCTGAGCGCGTACCTCTTCGGGCAGTTCCCGCTCTTCCTGGTCGTGATCGGATTCGCCCTGTGGGCACGGCGTCGGGAGGCGCGGGTGATCGCGCGCTTCCTGGACGGGTACGCCCGCGTCGGCTGGTTCACCCCGCAGGAGGTGGAGATGCTGTCCAGCCTGCCGACGCGCCGCCGGGCGCGCGAGTGGGCGCAGCGCATGGGCGGGTCGGCCGCGATGGCCGACATGCGCCGCCTTCAGGACGACGGTGTCGAACTGGCCTTGCTGCGCCAGCGGATCCAGCACGGGGCGGCATCCCCGGACGCCGCGACGCAGGAGCGCGCGCTGTTGCAGGACATCGCCGCCGCGCGTGCGCGGCTCTACGGTCCCCGGTGAGCAGCGCTGCTCGGTAACTTGCCCGGGCCAGCGGCGCCGGGTCGGCAGGTGAGTGTGCCGGACCGCTGGCGAGTGCCCGGAAACGCCCGCGCCGGACGAGTACACTTCCGCAGGTCAGGTGTTCGTGGTCGCGCGGCCGTCGAGGTCGCCGGGCGACGCTCGATGAGTACGGGCCCTCGTAGCTCAGCTGGATAGAGCAAGAGCCTTCTAATCTCTAGGTCGTAGGTTCGAGTCCTACCGGGGGCACAGAGGCGGCCGGCGCTTGCGTCGGCATTTTCTGTGCCCGCGGCAGAAGTAACAGGCGCCCGGAACGAAGTGAGGGCGCCGGCGGGGGCACAGAGGCGGCCGGCGCTCTCAGGCCGTACGCGGCCAGACGCCGGCCCGGCGCAGCAGCTGCTCCGCCCAGGGATCGCAGCGACCCTCGGCGAG
>JBDIAS010000249.1:0-2708 GCA_039812465.1 Austwickia sp.
GGTCTGCGAGCCGCCCCGCGAGAAGGTCTGCGAACGGTCCCGCGAAAGGGACTACGAGCCCGGGCGGCCGAGCTCGCGCAGCGCCGCGACCAGGCGGGCGTGGGTGGCGTCGTCCCGCGCGGCGACCCGCACCCAGGCGGGCCCGAGCCCCGGGAACGTCTCCCCGCGGCGCACCGCGAATCCCCGCGCCGCGAGGGGCTCCCGTACGGATCCCTCGCAGAGCCCGGAGGTGTCCAGCAGCAGGAACGGCGCGCGCGCCGGAGCCACGTACGGGATCCCCGCGGCCTCCAGCCGCGCCTGCAGGTCCTCCCGGGCGCCACGCGCCTCCTCGGCGATGCGCGCCGCCTCGGCCCGGGCGCGCCCGGTCAGGCAGGCGGCCACCGCCCGGAGGGCGGGGGTCGACACCGACCAGGGCGGCTGCTGCGCGGCGCACCGCGCCACCAGCTCGGGGTCCCCCACCAGGTACCCCACGCGCAGGCCCGCCAGCCCCCACGTCTTGGTGAGCGAGCGCAGCACGAGCACGCCGGTCATGTCCGGCCCGATCAGGGTCTCCGGCTCGCCGGGGACCGCGTCCATGAACGCCTCGTCCACGACGAGTACTCGGCCCGCGCGGCGCAGCGCCCGCAGGTCGGCGGCCGGGTGCAGCACCGAGGTGGGGTTGGTGGGGTTGCCGACCAGCACGAGGTCGGCCGACTCCGGGATCAGCGCGGCGCCTGCCCCGGCCAGGCGGAACCCGTCGGCGGCCGGCAACACCGCCCTGCGTACCTCTCGACCCGCCGCCCGCAGCGCGGCCTCGGGCTCGGTGAACTGGGGGTGCACGACGACCGGTGCGCGCGCGGGTAGGCCGCGCGCGATCAACGTGAACGCCTCGGCGCCGCCCGCGGTGAGGAGGACCTGGTCGAGGTCGACGTTCAGGTGCCGGGCCAGCGCGGCGGTCGCCGGGCGCGGGTCGGGGTAGGGCGCCCAGTCCGCGTCCGCCGTCACCGCCTCGACCAGCCACGTCGGCGTCCGGGCCGGACGGACGTTGACCGCGAGGTCGATCAGGCCCGGGGCGACGTCGCGGTCACCGTGATGCCACAGGTCGACATCGCCCGCGTCGCGCTCCATGCCCGGATCCTCGCAGACCGACCTGCCCGGGCCGGCGGCGGTGATCGCGTCACCTCAGCGCGGACCGCAGCGCGGCGATCTGCTCGGCCAGCGAGGCGGCCCACGGGCCCGCCGCGTCGCTCGCGCGGTGTCCGCACAGGTCGTACACGAGGGTGCTCAACTGGTCGTACGCGCAAGCAGGGCCGAGATCGCGTACGAGCGGCTCGGTCGGCGCCCGGTCGGGCGGCGGGAGGTGGTCCGCGCAGTCTTGGGCCACCTCGCGCAGTGCCGGGGCATGAGCGAGCGCCTGGGCGAGCGGCAGCGTCTGCCACCGTTCGCCCAGGCGCTCCAATTCCGTACGGATGGCGCGGGGCACCAGATCGGAGATCACGGTGTCGGAGTCCGCTACGTCGGCGTTCACGACCCCGCAGTCCACGACCTGGCAGTACACGACGCCGGTGATCACGCCCCCGGAACCGTCGTCAGGGCGCTGCGTGCACGGGCGCCCACGGGACATTCCCGCCTCAGTCGCGGCCCATGAGCTGCGCGATCAGGCGCAGTAGCTCCAGGTAGAGCCAGACGACCGTGACGATCAGGCCGTGCGCGAGCAGCCAGGAGTACTTCTCCGGCAGCTGCGCTGCGACCGCGTTGTCGATCGAGTCGAAGTCCATCGCCAGCGAGTACGACGCCAGGCCCACCGCGAACACGCTGATCAGGATCGACATGCCCGAGCCGAAGCCGAAGAAGCCCCAGCCGCTGTTGGCGCCGAACACCCACGCCGCGACGAAGTTGGCGAGCGCGAAGATCAGGTAGCCCATGATCGCCAACCCGAAGATCCGGCGGGACTTGCTGGTGACCTTGACGACCCCGGTTTTCCAGCCGGCCAGCATGGCCACGAAGACGCACAGCGTGGCGATGACGGCGGTCGAGACGACGCCGGGGCCGAACGCGTTGGCGTAGACGCTGGACACGGCACCGACGAGCACGCCTTCGAACGCGGAGAACGCGACGATGAGCGGGACGCTGATGGTCTTCTTGAAGGCGATGACCAGGCCGAGGCCGAGCGTGATCACGATGGCGGGCAGCAGCAGCATGGCGGCCGTCGAGCGCGGCATGAGCAGCCCGGTGACCCCCGCGCCCACGAGCACCAGGGCGAAGAGGCCCAGGAACTTCATGATCACGTCGTCGAACGTCAGGCGGCCCATCGTGACCGGGCCCGCCGACGGCGCGGTGTACATGCCCTCCAGCTGGTCGGAGGTCATGTCCTGGGGTCGCTGGCCACGTCCCTGCTGGCCATATCCCTGCTGGCCGTAGCCCTGCGGGGGGTAGGGCTGCTGGCCGTACGGCATGCCCTGCGGCGGCGCGCCGTGCTGCGAGCCGGAGCGGTTGCCGAACGTGGCATACCCGCCTTGGGAGATTCCCTTGTCGATGCGGTCAAAGACCGGGTTGCTCATGAAAGTGGGCCTTTCGGTCCGTGGGTCGGGCTGTGCAGATGCCCCCGGGCAGCGCACCGGGACGACGACGCTGTCTGAGAAGACAACTCCGTCGATGGGAGACAACTCTGTCTTAGGAGACGCCGTGGGCTCTGACATTGTTCCCGAAGGGCGCCCCTCTTCGCAGGA
>JBDIAS010000250.1:0-2640 GCA_039812465.1 Austwickia sp.
CCGTCGGTCAGGTCGCCGAAATGGAGGAAGAGCCGCGTCCCGGCGACGTGGGGGTCCGTGTAGAGGTGGTCGATCCGCCCGGTGTTGAAGCTCGACGATCGCCGGATGATCCCGTGGACTTCGTACCCCTTGTCCAGTAGGAGTTCTGTCAGGTACGACCCGTCCTGCCCCGTGATCCCGGTGATGAGCGCGATGCGCGACCCCATGGCTCCTCGATCCTCAGAGGCCGAGCCTCGTTCCAGCCCAGCGCGTTTCGTGTCTAAGACACACTAGAGGCGTGACTGTGCGCGCATGGGTGGGGCCGTTGGACCGGCGTGAGCGGGTCTTCGTCGCCGGGCATCGGGGGCTGGCCGGGAGCGGTGTGTGGCGCCAACTGGAGGCGCAGGGTTTCACGGATCTCGTGGGCGCGTCCAGGGCCGAGCTCGACCTCTGCGAGCGACCGGCGGTGATCGACTTCCTGCGTCGCGTACGTCCGCGGGTCGTCATCGACGCTGCTGCCCGGGTGGGAGGGATCCTCGCCAACGCCACCTACCCGGCGGACTTCCTCTCCGAGAACTTGCAGATCCAGGTCAATCTCATGGACGCGGCACGGAACGCCCGTGTGCCACGCTTGCTTTTTCTGGGGTCCTCCTGCATCTATCCGCGCCTGGCTGCGCAGCCCATCCGCGAGGACTCGTTGCTGACCGGGCCGCTAGAAGACACCAATGACGCCTACGCGATCGCCAAGATTGCCGGCATCATGGCCGTGCAAGCGGTACGCCGCCAAGATGGCCTGGCGTGGATCAGCGCCATGCCGACGAATCTGTATGGGCCGGGCGACAACTTCCACCCGCAGCACTCCCACATTCTCCCGGCCCTGATCCGGCGCTTTCACGAGGCGAAGGTCTCGGGGGCCGAGGAAGTGGCGTGCTGGGGGACGGGTACGCCGCGACGAGAGTTCCTGCACGTCGACGACCTCGCGCAGGCCTGCGTACATCTGCTTGATCATTACGATGACGCGCGGACGATCAACGTGGGCACAGGCACCGACGTGACCATCGCCGAGGTGGCGCGGCTCGTGGCAGCGACCGTGGGTTATGACGGCAGGATCGTGTGGGATGCGTCCCGCCCGGACGGTACGCCGCGCAAGCTGCTCGATGTGTCGCGGCTCAGGGACTCGGGTTGGTCTGCTTCGATCGGTCTCGCCGACGGGCTCGCCCAGACGTACCGGTGGTTCCTCGACCATCAGGACGCCTATCGGCGGTGAACGGTGCGCCCGCGTCCGCAGCGGGGCCCGGGCCGAGCACGCGCAGCTGCGTCCGCTTGCGCGCCAGCGAGACGACGGTGGAGGCGATGTTAAGGACGCACAGTGCGGTGTACGCGACGAAGAACCACGCCGGGACCCCCGACAGCGCGAACGCGAGGCACAGCACGCCCGGATCCGCCGGCAGGTGCCACCACGCCCGGAGGCGAGCCCGCGTGTCCCTGTCCGTCGCTACGTGAGGGGACCCCGCCGGGGCCGTACCCGACGCGCTGGGGCGCTCGCCAGCCGCACGCCGCCGCATCTGTTCGGCGAGGATCTGGCTGAGGAAGCGGGTGGAGGACGAGACGCCGTACGCCATCGGCACCAGCAACCACAACGGCGGCAGGGCGGGCAGGAACCGGAAGAGGTAGATGAGGACGCAGGCGTGTATCGCGCCGTGGCGCGCCTGGTCGCTCACGTGGTCCAGCCATTCCCCGGCCGGCCCGCCCCCGCCGCGCAGGCGAGCGAGCTGTCCGTCCGCGGAGTCCAGCGCGTAGCCCAGCACCATGAGTAAGCCGACGAGAAGGCCGAGCGGCACGGAGGGGGTGAGGAGCGTGAGGAGCGCCAGGCCGGCACCCGAGGCGAGCACGCTCAGGGCGGTCACTTGATCGGGGCTGAGGCCGACGACATGGGCGGCGGCGGCCAGGCGACGCCCCATCGGCCGGTTCACGAACCGCGTGTACGGGGGCACGCCCGCACCCGGCTTCTGCGCGGAGGCCAACCGCGTGACCGCGCTCCGGTAGCCGTGGAGGGGGCTCATCGCGCACCCACGGTGATCCGGCATTTCCTCCGGCGATCTCTGCCGGGCTTCACAGAGTTGTCCACGACGGGAGCAGGAGTTCGTCCCCGCTCAGGGATGGGTCGGCGAACCAGCGGCGGGGCGCGATGACGGGCCTTTCCGGCGACGCAGGAGCCCCGAGCCAGGCGCCCCACCAGCTGAACGAACTATTGGCGATAACCCTGGCCCGGCACGCCGCCATGAGCGCGATCTCCGCACCGTCGGTACTCGTGAATCCGGGCTCGCACCAAGTGTCCTGCGGCCCGGCGAGGTGCTCACGCACCCACGCCAGGTCGTCGCTGAACCACATGATGCGCTGGAGGCCGCGACGGCGAAGCACGTCCCGCGCGGCCTCGTAATAGAGGGTGCCCAACGCGCCGTTGGTCGCCGCGGCCGCCGCATCTGTCACGTAGTCCCCGCGTCGGACGTGGATGGCCGCCGTGTCGGGGTCCGCGAGGATTTCGTCGTGGCGGCGGGTCCCAGCGGGAGTCAGGCTGCGGCGCAGCTCCTCCAGGGCACGCTCGCGGACCTCCTCGGACACGGGCGCGAACCATGCCGGGGACTGGAAGTAGCCGACGAG
>JBDIAS010000251.1:0-2631 GCA_039812465.1 Austwickia sp.
CCAACCCGGCGGCGACCGAGTCCCCCAACAGCAACAGGTCGAGCCGCTCCACGTGGCGCTTGCGATACGTCCGGTCGGCCTCGAGCGCGTCCTCCCCGAGCGGTGCGCCGATGATGCCGCGGGCGACTTGGGACTGATGGCGCACCAGGGCCGAGACGACGACGATCGTGCCCACGCCGCTCAGCGCCGCGGCGACGCCCGTCGCCAGCGCGATCCCGAAGCGGCGTCCCACCGACCGTCCCACGCTGCCCGTTCAACCAGGTCCGGGTGAACGGTCCGGTGAACCCACGGGGTGTACGGGGTGCCGGTCAGATGACGAGCTGAAGAGGGGACACGGGTCCGGGCAGTGCGAAGGGCACCCACCGGCGTCGAGGCCTGGCCACGCGCCCAGGCCAGGGCGGAGGCTCTGGCCACGCGCCGAGGCTCGGGCGGAGGCTAGGGTCGAGGCCGTGCGGAACCCCCCACTGCGTCGGCTCGTCGGCCGGTTGGCCTCACCCGCTCACCTCCTGGGTCGGGCGCGCGGCGCGTTCGCCGCTCCGTCCACGGCCACCCTGCGGATCCGGGCTCGCTGGTCCCGTACGCCGTTGGTCGGCGACGCGCCCGTCGTGGTGTCGATGACCTCGTACGGCCGTCGCCTCCGGACCGTGCACCTCGCGCTCGAGTCCATCGGCGGCGGGCGCGTCCGCCCCGCGCGGCTCATCTTGTGGCTCGAGGACGAGGCGGTGGTCGCGGACCCGCCCCCGACGCTGGCGCGCCTGGTCGCCCGGGGGCTGGAGATCAAGCCGACCCCGAACTGGGGACCGCACAAGAAGTACTACCCGTACGCCGCGTCGCTGCCCCGCCACCGCCTGCCCCTCGTGACGGCCGACGACGACGTGCTGTACGGCTGGCGCTGGTTGGCCCTCTTGCTGGAGCGGCACCGGCACCACCCGCACGACGTCATCGCCCACCGCGCGCACCGGGTCGTCCTGGAGGAGGGCCGGATCGCGCCGTACGCCGCGTGGGAGAACGTCGATCCCGGCGAGGCCGGCCCGCGCACCTTCGCGACCGGCACCTCCGGCGTGCTCTATCCCCCGACCATGCTGGACGCGCTGCGCGAGGCCGGGACCGCCTTCTCCGCGTGCGCACCGCGGGCCGATGACGTCTGGCTCCACGCCACCGCCGTCCGCTCGGGCGTGACGGTGCGCCCGGTGAGCGACGGCCTGACCGTGTATCGCGGCGTGCCGGGGGCCGGGCTCGGGGGGCTGCGGGCGGGCAACGTCCTGCGCGGCGGCAACGACGAGCAGATCGCGGCGACCTATGGCCCGGAAGAGGTGGCTCTCTTGTGGGACGACCAGCGAGGTGTCACGCGCCAGCAGGCGGCTCAGGCGCGTGAGGGGGGCCAGACGCGTGAGAGGGGCCAGGCGCGTGAGGGAGGTCAGGCGCGTGAGAATGGGTCCGAGGCAGCCGCCCGGGCGCGGCGTCACGCCGACGCGCCACGACCGCGGGTTGCTGGGTGTGATCGTGCTCGGGGGGAGCGCCGGCACGGCCGTCCGTGCCGTCACGGAAGGGGCGTTTCCCGCGCCTGCGACCGGCTGGCCGTGGGCGACGTTCGTCATCAACGTGACCGGCGCATTCCTCCTGGGGTTTCTCCTGGAAGCGCTCTCCCGCGGCGGTGGGGACGCGGGGTGGCGGCGGTGGGTTCGGCTCGGGGCGGGGGCCGGGTTCCTGGGTGGCTACACTACGTACAGCACCTTTGCCCTGGAAGTGGCCCAGCGCGCGCCGCTGCTCGGTGCCGCGTACGCGATGGCCACGGCCCTCCTGGGGGTGGTGGCCGCCATCGCCGGGTACCGCCTGGCCGGCTACCTCGTCCACCCTGGTCCCCACCGCACGCGGCGGGACGCAGTCGGGGGCGGACCGTCATGACCCTGCTGGGACCGTCATGACCCTGCTGGTGGTGTCGCTGTGCGGGGGGCTCGGCGCCCTTGCCCGGTTCCTGCTCGACGCGGCGATCAACGCCCGCGTCCGCACCGCGCTGCCGCTCGGCACGCTGACGATCAACGTCACCGGCTCCCTGGTGCTCGGTTTCCTCGCTGGATGGGCGGCAGGGCACGCCGGGTTCCCGCCCATGGTGCAGGCCGCCGTCGGAGTCGGCTTCTGTGGCGGCTTCACCACGTTCAGCACCGCGTCGGTGGAGGCCATGCGGTTGTGGTCGGCGGACGGCGCGGGGGCGGCGGCCCGGTACGTCCTGCTCAGCGTGGGCGGGTCGACGGCGGCGGTGGCGCTGGGCCTGTGGGCCGGGTTCGCGCTGCCCTGACGGGCGCTGTGCCTGGAGTCGCGTGAGACGCAAGCACGGCGGCCCTGAGCCGTGGCCACGTTCAGGGCGCTGCCGGGCCGGATCTCCCTCTCCCGCTGATCACCCCGCCTGATACGGGGTGATGACATACGGGGTGAAGACCGGTCGGTGGGAGCATCATGGAACCACGAGCGCCGCGTCGGCCCCGGCCCGGGGCCGCTCGATCGGGTTCCGCGCTCGGGGGAGGTCCCATGGAACCGAGCGCCCCAACCGTCACGCTCGCGAACGGCGCGCACATGCCGCTGATCGGGCTCGGCACCTGGCCGATGGACGACGAGGAGGCGGCGGAGGCCGTC
>JBDIAS010000252.1:0-2609 GCA_039812465.1 Austwickia sp.
GGTTCTCCTCACCGGGTGGCCGCGGGGCGATGGCGAGGGGCGGGAGGCCTGGATCGTCGTACGTCGTGTCCGCGGACATGTTGCTGACGCAGTGACGGTATCAAGCCGACGGGTCGTCGGGAAGGTCCGGGGTGCGGCGTTTTGAGCCGTAGACTGCGCGCGTGCCCAAGATCGAGGCGCCCACGGTCGCCGAGCACCGCGCGATGCGGGAGCGGGCCGTGCTGGGCCACGCAGTGGACCTCCTGGTGACGCAGGGCCCGGCCGGGCTGACCCCGGCCGCCGTGGCCCAGCGGGCCGGGTTGGCGCGCACGAGCGTCTACCAGTACTTCCCGAGCAGCCGGGATCTGCTGGGCGCGGCGATCGAGGAGCTTTTCGTCGTGTCTCGTGAAGGTTTGGACGAGGCGCTGCGCTCGGCGGGGCCCGATCCGCGGGCCCGGCTGGCTGCCTACGTCCGCGCGACCTTGGAGTCCGCCCGGCGCGGTCACAGCCCGACCCGCCTGATGGGGATCGAACTGAGCGAGGAGACCAGGAGTCGTCTGCGGCGGCTCCACGAGGAGGCGGCCGAGCCGCTGGCCGAACTGGTCGAGGCCTTCGGAGCGCAGGACGTGGCGACGACGACGGCGCTGGCGCAGGGCGTGATCAACGGCGCCGTCGCACTGGTGGAGCACGGCGGGGATCTGGATTCGATCAGCGACTCGACGCTGGCGTTCTTGCGCCGGGCGTTGTACGAGCGCTGAGCCAGCCCACGTTTCGCCTCGGCGCGGATGGCGTCCTGGTACCGCCGGTGACAACCCGGTACCGCGCATGAGGTCCCGTGGATCCCCGGGCCTCCATCGGCGGAACCGGGCCCCTGCTGGCGAAAGTGGGACCTCGTCGGCGGACGCGGGATCCCTTCGCCGCTCCGGGCCTACGGGATCTGGCCAGCCAGGCGGCGTACGACGTCCGCGGCCGGCTCGTCCCGAGCGGCCCGCCACCCGGATCCGGCCCAGAGTGCTACCCCGCCGATGTCCCCCTGCCGGGCGGCCGCGGCCCGCAGCGGCTTGGTGATCTGGTCGACCGGCGGGTAGGCCGCCGGCGCCAGTCGGTCGAACGCCTCCACGAACCGGTTGCCCAACCCGCGGGCGGGCCGCCCCGAGAACGCCCGCGTCACCACCGACCGCAGGCCCGGGTCGGTCAACCCCATCCGATGCGCGGGCGACGTCCCGGCCTCGTGGCACAGCAGGAACGCTGTGCCGACCTGCACGGCGACCGCCCCTGCGGCCCGGGCGCGCCCGACGTCTCCCGCGGTGGTGACCCCACCGGCCGCGATCATCGGCAGCCCGACATCGCGCACCATCGGGAGCAGGCCGAGGTGGTCGTAGTCGTTCGGCTCGTCGTCGACCCGGTGGGTCGAGCGGTGCCCGCCGGCCTCGAAGCCTTGCACGACCACGGCGTCCGCGCCGACCTCCGAAGCGGCCTGCGCCTCGTCTCGGCAGGTGACGGTGACCAGCACGGTCGTCCCCGCCTCGCGCAAGGCCTCGACGATGTCCCAGCCCGGGACCCCGAAGGTGAACGACACGACCGGCACCGGGTCGACCAGGGTGAGCAGGCCGATCTTGGCGTCCCAATCGTCATCGTCGGCCCAGTTCGGCTCCGGGAGCTGGACCTGCAAGCGATCGGCTTCCGGGGCCAGGGCAGCCCGGTAGGCGGCGACGTGCGCCATCAGCGCGGGATGCGGATCCTGCGACGGCGAGGGCACGAACACGTTGACGCCGAACGGCGCGTCGGTGAGCTCCCGCACGGCCGTGATCTGCGCGGAAAGCTCGAGCGCGGTGCGATAGCCGCCCGCGAGGAAGCCGAGGCCCCCGGCTCCGGCGACGGCCGCGACCAGCTCCGGCGTCGACGGGCCCCCGGCCATCGGGGCCGCGAGCACGGGCGCGGACAGGGTGCTCAGGTCCAAGCGGGTCATGCGCCTACCCTGGCATCTCCCCAGGCCCCGGTGGCACGGGGCGGGGGCGTCTCGTCCCGGATCAGGGGCCGCTCGGGGGCGAGTGGGGGGACCACCCGATGGCTGCGCCGGGCGCGGCGCGGGAGAGTGGGAGTGCGCCGGAGGAGAAACGCTCCGCCGGCGCCGAAGAGCCACCCGGAGATCCCGTACCTCTGCATCAGCCAGTCTGGGACGAGACCACGCGGGACGAGAGACCTCCCGGGACGAGAGACCTCCCGGGACGAGAGACCACCCCTGCGGGCAGGCCACCTGCCCGGAACGATGAAGGAGAGCGACACCATGGACAGCATCTACCGCGCGATGGCCGACAAGGGCTTCTACCGGATGGACTCCGGCAAGTGGGTCGCCGGCGTGTGCGCCGGCATCGCCCGCCAGACCGGCGTCGACGTGGGCGCGGTGCGCGCGCTGACCGTGCTCCTGTTCCTGCTGGGCGCGCCGCTGGTCGCGTACGTGGTCCTGTGGGTCGTCATGCCCGACGAGGCGACCGCTCGGCGGCTGACCTCCGGCACCACGCCGGACGCGCTGCCCCCGTACGGCGGCTCGGACTACCCCCAGGACGACGTGCCGCGTCGCTGAACACGTCCACGCTGGCTCGTACCCACTGTCGGTCACCCGGCCCGGC